>NZ_JBEYCF010000055.1:0-53938 GCF_040632605.1 Streptomyces sp. NPDC019224
GAAAGTTTTCACAATCGGCGGGACGGGGTACAGCCCTTGCGGGGCCCGGGAATTCAGCTCATCCGCAGGGCGAGGAAGAAATCGAGCGCCGGGCGTGCGCTCCCCCGCGCCGCCCGCGTCCGCCTCCGGACGCCACAAAAACGAGGACCCCGCTGCCGGTGGCAGCGGGGTCCTCGTTCACATGGGAATTGTGGAGATGGCGGGAATCGAACCCGCGTCCAACGGTGCGGAACCAGGGCTTCTCCGAGTGCAGTCCGCTACGCTTTTCTCGGCCCCGGAGGTCACGCGGACAAGCCTCCGACAGGCCCAGTCACTGTTTGATTTCCTTCAGAGCCCCGTGACCGGACTCAGAAGTTTAGATCCCTTGATGATGCCAGGATCCGGGTCGGGATCACCCCCGGGCTGACACTCCGCAGAGTC
This sequence comes from Streptomyces sp. NPDC019224, assembly GCF_040632605.1. NCBI lineage: Bacteria > Bacillati > Actinomycetota > Actinomycetes > Kitasatosporales > Streptomycetaceae > Streptomyces > Streptomyces sp. NPDC019224. The sequence continues at coordinate 421 of NZ_JBEYCF010000055.1, forward strand.
TTCGCTAGCTGCTAATTAGGCAGCGAGGGCGAAGGCGGAGGAATCGCGCTTGGAATTGGCGATTATTGGTTGCGACATATGGTTTACGAGATCATTGCCGCTTCCTCGACTCGCTTCCCCTGCTTCGACATCCGCTGTCGAAACCGATCATCCCCATGTTGATTTTTCAAGGTGGTGCCACACCCTCCGTGGGGTGCGTTGCCATCGTACGTGACCAACGCACGACGATGCCAGCGTATTCCTGCCGGAGGGGCCGGCGGCGGGCAGCGGGTCCGGCTCAGGCGCTCCGCTGGCGGCGGCGGACCGCCGCGATGGCACGGTTCGTCTCCCTCGTGTCCTGCTTCTCGCGCAGCGTCTGCCGCTTGTCGTACTCCTTCTTGCCCTTCGCGAGCGCGATCTCGGCCTTGACCCGGCCGTTCAGGAAGTACAGCGAGAGCGGCACGATGGTGTGCCCGGTCTCCTGGGACTTCGACTCCAGCTTGTCGATCTCGGCCCGGTGCATCAGCAGCTTGCGCTTGCGCTTGGCGGAGTGGTTGGTCCAGGTGCCCTGGACGTACTCCGGGACGTGGATGTTGTGCAGCCACGCCTCGCCGCCGTCGATCTGGACGAAGCCGTCGACCAGGGACGCCCGGCCCATGCGCAGCGATTTGACCTCGGTCCCCATGAGCACGAGCCCGCACTCGTAGGTGTCGAGGATGGTGTAGTCGTGGCGCGCCTTCTTGTTCTGCGCGATGAGCTTGCGCCCGGTGTCCTTTTCCTTAGCCATAGTGCGGCCATTTTCGCACTACGACCCGCCCCCGAGGCCACCCAATACCGTCTCGGCCCGCTCCTGGGCGCGGGAGCTCACCGCGAGGTCCGGTGTGATGCCCCTGCCCTCGACCCCGTGACCCGCCGGGGTGCGGTAGTGGCCCACGGTGAGCTCGGCCACCGAACCGCCCGCGAGCCTGCTCGGCATCTGCACGGAACCCTTGCCGAAGGTCCGCGAGCCGACCGCGACCGCCCGGCCCCGGTCCTGCAGCGCCCCGGTCACCAGCTCGGCCGCGCTCATCGTGCCCCCGTCGACGAGCACGACGACGGGGCGCTCGGTGTCGCCGCCCGCCCGCGCGTACAGGGCGCGCTGCTCGCCGTGCACGTCGTACGTGGCGATCAGGCCGCCGTCCAGGAAGGCGGAGGCCGCGGCGACCGCCTCGTCGACCAGACCGCCCGGGTTGCCCCGCAGGTCCAGCAGGACCCCGGCACCCGCCGGCGCGTCCCGGACGGCGTCGCGCACGGCGGCCCCGGAGCCCTTGGTGAACGAGGCGACCTCGATCAGCACCGCCCCGGACGGGCCGGAGCGCTCCGCCCCGATCCGCCGCACGGTCACCGACTCGACGGCGAGCCGGGCCCGGCGCAGCGTCTCGGTCCGGGTCACGGCCCCCCGTCGTACACCGAGGCGGACCGTGCTGCCCGCCTTCGCGCCGGTGCGGTCGCCGCGGAGCAGGGCCACCACGTCGGAGACCGGCAGCCGGTCGACGCGGCGGCCGTCCACGGTGCGCAGCAGGTCGCCGGAGCGGATGCCCGCGCGGTCGGCCGGACTGCCGGGCTGGACGCGGGAGACGGCCACCCGGCCGTCGGCCGAGCGCCGGGCGGCGAGCCCGACGCCGGTGTACGTGCCGTCGAGGGCCTGCTCGAACTCCTGGTACTCGCGCTCGTCGTAGACCGCGCCCCAGCGGTCGCCGCTGCGGCTGACGACCTCCTCGGCCGCCTCCGTACCGGACTTGCCGTCGGCCACCGCGTCGGCGGCGGCCGCGGCCACCTCGTCGCCGTCGGCGGTGGCGGCGACGGACCGGGCGTGCACCGGTGGCCGCTTCTGCCCGTGGGGCAGCGCGCCCGTCGCGGCCCCGGTGGCGAGGACACCGGCGAAGACCAGCGTCAGGGCCGCCCCGCGACGCAGACCGCGGGGCCCGACGCGACATTGGGGGTCCGACATGGCGCCGATTCTAGGACAACGCGCCGAAGGCGCAGGGGACGTCGGGCATGCGCCTCACGGGGCGCACATCACACCTTCAGGTACTTGCGCAGCGCGAAGAGAGCGGCAACGGCGGGCATCAGCAGGCCGATTGCCAGCACCAGCGGCAGCTTGGTGAGGACCGCGTCCCAGCCGATGAAGTCGATCAGGTTCAGCTTGTCCTGGAGCGCGAGGCCGCCGTCGATCAGGAAGTAGCGCCCGGCCAGCAGCATGACGCAGGCGAGCACACCGCCGATCAGACCGGCGAAGGCCGCCTCCATGATGAACGGCGCCTGGATGTAGAAGCCGGAGGCGCCGACGAGCCGCATGATCCCGGTCTCCCGGCGCCGGCTGAACGCGGAGACGCGCACGGTGTTGACGATCAGCATCAGCGCGATGACGAGCATCAGCGCCATCACGAACAGCGCGGCGACGTTCATGCCGTTCATCAGGCCGAAGAGGTTGTCGAGGATGCTTCTCTGGTCCTGGACCGACTGGACCCCGTCCCGCCCGGCGAAGGCGGTGGCGACGACCTTGTACTTGGTGGGGTCGTGGAGCTTGACCCGGAAGGACTCGGGCATCTGGTCCGGCGTGATGTTGCCGGCCATCGGGGAGTCGCCGAACTCCTCCTGGTAGTGCTTGTACGCCTCGTCGGAGGACTCGTAGATCACCTTCTCCACGACGTCCATCTTGCCGAGATCGCTCTTGATCTCGTCCTTCTGCTGCTTGGTAACCGCACCCTTGGCGCACTGGACCACCGTCTCCGCGTCACCCTTGCCGCAGAGGTAGATGGAGACGTTGACCTTGTCGTACCAGTAGTCCTTCATCGTGCTGACCTGCTCGCGCATGAGCAGCGCGCCGCCGAACAGGGCGAGCGAGAGGGCGACGGAGACGACGACGGCGAAGGTCATCGTGAGGTTGCGACGGAGGCCGACGCCGATCTCCGACAGGACGAACTGGGCGCGCATGGCGTCCTTTCAGTGCTGGGTGCTCAGTGCTGGTAGCCGTAGACGCCGCGCGCCTGGTCGCGTACGAGACGGCCCTTGTCGAGCTCGATGACGCGCTTGCGCATCTGGTCGACGATGTTCTGGTCGTGGGTCGCCATGATCACGGTGGTGCCGGTCCGGTTGATCCGGTCCAGCAGCTTCATGATGCCTACGGAGGTCTGCGGGTCGAGGTTGCCGGTCGGCTCGTCCGCGATCAGCAGCATGGGCCGGTTGACGAAGGCCCGCGCGATCGCCACGCGCTGCTGCTCACCACCGGAGAGCTCGCCGGGCATCCGGTCCTCCTTGCCCCCGAGTCCGACGAGGTCGAGGACCTGCGGCACGGCCTTGCGGATCTCACCGCGCGGCTTGCCGATCACTTCCTGGGCGAACGCCACGTTCTGCGCGACGGTCTTGTTGGGCAGCAGCCGGAAGTCCTGGAAGACGGTGCCCAGCTGGCGGCGCATGTGCGGCACCTTCCAGTTGGACATGCGCGCCAGGTCCTTGCCCAGGACGTGGACGGCCCCGGTGCTGGCGCGTTCCTCGCGCAGGATGAGCCGCATGAAGGTGGACTTGCCGGAGCCGGAGGAGCCCACCAGGAAGACGAACTCGCCCTTCTCGATGTCGAGCGACACATCCCGGAGAGCGGGACGGCTCTGCTTCGGGTAGGTCTTGGAGACGTTGTCGAATCGAATCACGGATGCACCACGGTCGGCCGGGAGTAGGTGAGCGTGACCATACGCGAACCGGGCTGAGGCGCGCAGGCACCCGTACCGGGATGGGTGATTTACGGTGAAACGGCCCCGATTCAGGGGCGGTGCGGCGGGCAAGCGGCCCGGGTGCGGCCGGCGGGACGGGCCGAAAGGGCGGCGAGCTGGCACAGTGGTAGGGGGAACGGTCGCGTTTCCGTGAGCGTTGTGCGGAGAGACGGCTTGTGCGGCTCCGCCGCGCGGGAGGAGGAAAGCGCATGACCTACGACCGACTGGTGTGCGCGAACTGCGCGGCGCCCGTCACCGAGGGCCGCTGCCCCGTGTGCAGGGCGAGCCGCGAACGGATGCGGGAGCAGGAGCAGGGCCCCTTCGGCGGGCTGAGCCCGGCGATGCTGGCCGCCCTGCTGGTGGTGCTCCTGGGCGCCCTGGCCCTGCTGGCCCAGCAGACGGTGTAGCGCCCGCCGTCGGCCCACGCGCGTAAGGACCCGGACCGCCGGTCGCGGTCCGGGTCCTTCTCGTCACCGTGCGCAGCCGCCTCAGACGGCCGTGCGGTTGCTCACCAGGCGCGGCAGGACCCGGAAGGCGATGCCCCCGGCGATCATCGTCGCGGCGCCGACCAGCAGGAAGGTGGTCTCGGCCGCACCGGTCTCGGCCAGTTCGTCCTTGCCCTTGCCCTGCTCGACCGGCTGGTTGCCGACCGAGTCGGTGTCGGTGTTGCCGCCGCCGCCCGAGGCACCGATCTGGTCCGCGGGGGCGCTGTCGTCACCGCCGCCGCCCGCGGCCGGGCCCGCCGGCCCGGTCGGGTCCGTGGTGGGTTCCGACGGCTCGGCCGGCTTCGTGGGCGGGCCGGACGGCTTCGTCGGCTTCGTGGGCGGTTCCGACGGCTTCGTCGGCTTCGTCGGCGGGTCGGCCGGCTTGGTCGGCGGGTCGGCCGGGTCCGTGGGCGGGTCGGCCGGGTCCGTGGGCGGGTCGGCCGGGTCCGTGGGCGGGTCGGCCGGGTCCGTGGGCGGGTCCGACGGCTCGCAGCGCGGGTCCAGCGGGCTGCACGGGTCGCCGTCGTCGTCGCCCGGGTCGTCGGCGGTCTGCACGCCGATCTCCACGCCCGCGACCTCGACACCGATTCCGACCGCCTGTGCCGCACCGGCCGCGGTCAGCGAGGCGCCCGCGGCGATGACCGCGCCCGCCGCTATCCGCGCGACGCGTACGCGCGTCTTCTTCGTCATGTACTGCTACCCCCAGTAGCCGTTCTCGTCGATGGAGCAGCGGCATACGGGGTGGTCGTCCGGCAGGGTTCGCTCCGGGCTCCGGCCGCCTCGTACGGCGGCCGAGCAGCCCGCCCCCGCTCACCCCCACCCCGGAGAAACACACGCTGCCCCGGCACCCTCGCCGGGGTTGCCGAGAACGTCAAGGCCGCTATGGGGCGATACGCCCCGCTTCAGGGGGATTTGACGGCCGTTCAGGGCTGTGACTGTGACGCATCCAGCACACTCCGCGCGCAAGTCGTTCACTCAACTCACGCGCGGATGTGGCGCGTTGGACTACTTCTCGCTCTGCTTGCGCCAGCGGATGCCGGCCTCGATGAAGCCGTCGATCTCGCCGTTGAAGACGGCTTCCGGGTTGCCCATCTCGAACTCCGTACGCAGGTCCTTGACCATCTGGTACGGGTGCAGGACGTAGGAGCGCATCTGGTTGCCCCAGGAGTTGCCGCCGTCGCCCTTGAGGGCGTTCATCCTGGCCTGCTCCTCCTGGCGGCGGCGCTCGAGCAGCTTCGCCTGGAGGACGTTCATCGCGGACGCCTTGTTCTGGATCTGCGAGCGCTCGTTCTGGCAGGAGACGACGATGCCGGTCGGCAGGTGGGTCAGGCGCACCGCGGAGTCCGTGGTGTTGACGCCCTGGCCGCCGGGGCCCGAGGAGCGGTACACGTCGACGCGCAGGTCGGACTCGTCGATCTCGACGTGGTCGGTCTGCTCGACCACGGGCAGCACCTCGACACCCGCGAAGGAGGTCTGGCGGCGGCCCTGGTTGTCGAAGGGCGAGACGCGCACCAGGCGGTGGGTGCCCTGCTCGACGGAGAGCGTGCCGTAGGCGTACGGCACCTCGACGGCGAAGGTGGTCGACTTGATGCCGGCCTCTTCCGCGTACGCGGTCTCGTAGACCTCGGTCTTGTAGTTGTGCCGCTCGGCCCAGCGCAGGTACATCCGCTGGAGCCGCTCGGCGAAGTCCGCCGCGTCGACGCCGCCGGCCTCGGCGCGGATGGTGACCAGCGCCTCCCGGGCGTCGTACTCGCCGGAGAGGAGCGTACGGACCTCCATCTCGTCCAGCGCCTTGCGGACGGACTCCAGCTCGGCCTCGGCCTCGGCGAGCGCGTCGGCGTCGCCCTCGGCCTCGGCGAGCTCGAAGAGGATTTCGAGGTCGTCGATCCGGCCGCGCAGGGCCTCGGCCTTGCGGACCTCGGCCTGGAGGTGGGAAAGCTTGCTGGTGATCTTCTGCGCCGCCTCCGGGTCGTCCCACAGGGACGGGGCGGCCGCCTGCTCCTCGAGCACGGCGATGTCCCCCCTCAGCGCATCCAGGTCCAGGACGGCCTCGATCGACCCCATGGTCGAGGAGAGGGACTTCAGCTCTTCGGAAATATCGACGACTGCCACGGGTCCAGCGTAACGGCTGTCGGCGCATACGTTCCTCGGGCCGCCGGATCGGGGCCCCCGGCCCCCCGGCTACGGGGCGGCCGGGGCCGAGTTCCCGGTCTCCTCGGGGCCCGGGGCCGCGGCGTCGCCGCCGAGCGCGAACCAGCCGGCCGCGCCGATCCCGGCCACCAGCACGAGGGCCGCGGCCCCCAGCGTCAGCCGGCGCTTGCGGACGGCCGCCGCCCTGTTGCGGGCCGAGCCGGGGCGGGGCCGGCCGGGAGCGCGCGGGGCGCGGGCGGTGCCCCGGGGACCGCCGGACAGCTCGTCGGGGGCCGGGACGCGCATGCTCGTGTGGGTGTCGCGGTTGGAGTCCGGGGACGAGCCGGGCACCAGCGGGACCGCGCCGCGCCTGCGGGGCTCGTCGCCGGCCGGGGTGTACTGCTGCTCGTCGTAGCCCTGCGGGGTCTTTGGCTCCTCGTCCGGCTCGTCCACCTCCAGGGGCGGGATACCGGCCAGGTGCGGCAGCTGCTCGCGCAGCCGGGCGGCCAGCTCGGAGGCGCGCAGCCGGGAGGCCGGGGCCTTGGCCAGGCACTGGACGAGCAGCTGCCACAGCTCGTCGGGGATGCCGGGGAGCGGGACCACGGTCTCGGTGACATGGCGGCGCAGGACGGCGCCGGGGTGGCCGCCGCCGAAGGGCGTGAAGCCCGCGAGGAGCTCGTAGAGGACGGTGGCCAGGGCGTAGATGTCGACGGCGGCACGGGGCGGCAGGCCCTCGACGATCTCGGGGGCCAGGTAGTCCGGGGTTCCGATGATCTTGGTGGTCTTGGTGCGGCGCGGGGTGTCGATGAGCTTGGCGACGCCGAAGTCGGTGAGCAGCGCGGGGTGGGCGTTGCCGGGGCCGGGCGGCGCCTCCATGTCGAGCAGGATGTTCTCGGGCTTGACGTCGCGGTGGACGATCCCGGCGGCGTGCGCGGCGGCGAGGCCGTCGGCGACGTCCGCGACGACGGCGACGGCGGCCTCGGGGGCCAGCCGGCGTTCGCGGTCGAGCCGGGTGCGCAGGTCGGTGCCCCGGACCAGGTCCATGACGAGGGCGAGGTCGTTGCCGTCCACCACGAGGTCGCGGACGGCGACGACGTGCGGATGGGCGAGCCCGAGCAGCGCGGTGCGCTCCTGCACGAACCGGCCGACGAGCTCCTGGTCGGACGCCAGGTCCTCGCGGAGCAGCTTGATGGCCACGGGCCCCTCGGGGCCGTCCCCGAGCCACACCGTGCCGGCGCTGCCTCGCCCCAGTATCTGGTGGGCGGTGTACCGGCTGCCGATTTTCCGTGCCAAGACTGCTCCCTCAGCGGCTGGCGATGGACCCCAACAACCCCCGGTCGACAAAGTTACGCGTCGATCGGGGGGCCGCGTGCCGTGGTTGGCGCCAACCTTCGCTTCTGTGGGCGAATTGCCTCGGAATTGGTCCGCGGAAGTCGATATAGCTACAGAGTCGTACGGCCGGCCGGGGATTCCGGCCGGCCGGGGCGGACCGTTCGGTCAGGTGCCGCTGCCGCTGCTGCCGCCCAGTTCGGAGATCCAGTCCTTCACCGTGGAGACGGCGTCGGTGATCGCGTGCCAGTAGCTCTGGCCCTGGCCGATCCAGTCCTTCAGCGGGGTCAGTTCCCAGATCAGCCAGCTCGCCACGACGAGCAGGACCAGCGTGAACAGGCAGCCCTTGAGGCAGCCGAGCCCGGGGATCTTCATCGGGTTGGCGCTGCGCCGCCTCGGCTCGCGGGGCGCGCGCTGCGCCGGCTGCTGCGGCTGCTGGGGCGGCGCGTACGCCTGCTGCTGCGGCTGGGGCTGGTACTGCTGCCGCTGCGGCTGGTACTGCTGCTGCGGTTGCGGTTGCGGCTGGTACTGCCGCTGCGGGGGCTGCTGCGGTTGCCGCTGCGGGGGCTGCTGGTACGACTGCCGGTCGCGCGGCTGCTGCGGGGGCGGCTGCCGGCGCTGCGGGCGGCGGCGCAGCGGGTCCTGGCTCGGGTCGAGGTACTGCACCTGCGTCTGCTCGTTGCGGTCGCGGGCGGCGCGGAGCTGGGACTGCCAGGGGTGCGGGTCCTCGGGGCGCGGGTCGCCTTCGGGGCGCGGCGGCACGGGCGGCAGGACCGCGGTCGGGTCGGCCTGGGGGCCGGCGCCGGGACCGCCGCCGTGCGGCAGGACGCTGGTGGCCGCGTTCGGGTCGTACGCGCCCGCGTTGCTCGGCAGCACCTGGGTCGGGTCGGCCGCGCCGGGGGCCTCGGGGACGGCGGTGGGCGCCGGGTCGGGCGCGAGCAGGGCGGCGACCCCGTCGGCGGCGGCGATCTGCGCGGCGTTCGCGTGGACGCCGATGCCGGCGGCGACGGTACGCAGGGCGCGGGCCAGGCTCTCGGCGCTCGGCCTGCGGTCCGGGTCCTTGCTCAGGCAGCGCTCGACGACCGTCCACAGTGGCTCGGGGACGGTGCTGGGGCGGCGGGGCTCCTCGCTGAGGTGCCGGTGCAGGACTTCGAGCGCGGTGCCGCCGGCGAACGGCGGGCGGCCGGTGAGCAGCTCGTACAGCAGGATGCCGGCGCCGTAGATGTCGACGGCGGAGGTCTGCGGACGGCCCTCGGCGGACTCCGGCGCCACGTAGGCGGGGGTGCCGACGAACTCGTGGGTCCTGGTCAGGCCCGGCGAGTCGGCGAGGCGCGCGATGCCGAAGTCGGTGAGCATCGGGCGCATCTCGCCGTCGGGGTCGGCGAGCAGCACGTTGGCGGGCTTGAGGTCGCGGTGGACCACCCCGTCGGCGTGGCTGGCGGCGAGCGCGTCGGCGATCTGCGCGGTGAGCAGGGTGGCGGCGACCGGGGTGAGCGGGCCGTTGTCGCGCAGGTAGCGGTGCAGGTCGGGGCCGTCGACCAGGTCCATCACGAGGGCGAGGAGATCGCCCTCGACGACGAGGTCGCGGGTGCGCACGATGTTGGGGTGGGTGAGCCGCAACAGGACGGAGCGTTCCCGCAGGAACCGCATCACCACGTCCGCGTCGTTGGCCAGCTCCTCCTTGAGGACCTTGATCGCCACGGTCTCGCCCGGCCGGCCGGCCACGGCCGCCTCGGCGCCCGCCGCCTCGCGCTGGCTGGCGCGCCAGACGGTGCCCGTGGCGCCGCGTCCCAGCGGCTCCTCGAGCAGGTACTTGCTGCCTACCGGCCGCACGTCATGCGCTCCCTGCTGGTCGTGGTGCCGGGGGGTCTGGTAACTCCCCCACGGTCCCCGGATGCCCCCGGAGTTTCCGGCCCACTCTAGAGGGTGTACGGGAGAGGCCGGCCGTATCGGGAAGGTTGTCCGTTTGTCCGTAATCCACGGGTGCGCACCCTCTGTTCCCTGTTGACTCCCCGGCGTGCGCCCTCCGCTTCCCGCGCGCACCGGTCGCGTGGAAGGACGCCGGCGCCGGGCGGACGGTTGCCGGAGGCGGGGTCCGGGAACCGGTCATGCCGCACTTTTGGGGCCACAGCAGACCTTTCAAGATCACTTAGTGGTGACTGCCGGGCGTGTTGTCGGTGGCGGATGCGAGGATGCCTGGAGCACGACTGCGGGGTCGGGAGCCCCGCGGTGCGTGACGAACCTGTACCGGACGACGCGTCCGTGCCGGGTGGGGGGAATCACAGGGCGTCTCCCCGGCCGGCACCTCGCGCAGAAGGGACCGCTGACGGCGATGCAGATCCGGCTGACCGTCCTCGCGCCGCCCAGCGGCCAGACCCCGGCGCGCGCCTGCGATGTGCTGGTCACCGCCCCCGCGGGGACGGCGCTGGCCGGCGTCGCGTCCGGCCTGGCGATGGCCGTCGCGGGTCCCGACGGCTCCCTCGGCAGCGGTGCGGTGGTGTTCTTCGCGGGCCGGGAGCGGCTCGACGCGCAGCGCTGCGCGCTCGGTGAGCCGCCCCTCGTCGACGGCGCGGTCCTCTCGCTCCAGGCACCGGGCGAGGACGAGACGGCGGACGACGCGGTCCCCGCCCGGCTCCAGGTGGTCGCCGGGCCCGACGCGGGCGGGGTCCACCTGCTGCACGGCGGCACGATCCGGATCGGCCGCTCGGCCGAGGCCGACGTCCCGCTCGACGACCCGGATGTGTCCCGGCTGCACTGCGAGGTGACCGTCTCCGACGACGGCCGCGTCGCGGTGGCCGACCTGGGTTCCACCAACGGCACCTCGCTGGACGGGGCGGAGGTCCGCGACCGCCCGGTCCGGCTGGCCCCGGGTGCGCTGCTGCGGCTCGGCGAGTCGACGCTGCGGCTCGCCTCCGGCGCGCGTACGCCGGTGCTGCCGACCACCCCGGATGGCGAGGGCCATCTGCGGGTGGCGCGGATCCCGGCCGCGCCGGCCCCGGACCGCGGCGCCCCGGCGCCCGCGTACGACGGCCCGGCCGCCGCCGAGGGCGACCGGCAGGACCACGACCGCCCCGCCCCGGAGGAGGCCGGGGCCGGGTCCCGGCCGGGTTCCTCCGCCGGGCACCCCGGCCGCTTCCCGGAGCAGGAGGCGCCCCGGCGCGGCGGCATAGGGGCCTGGGCCCGCCGGTTCAAGGGCGCCAGGGCCGAGCCCGCGCCCCCGGCCGGCCCCGCGCAGCCGGCCCCGCCCGCCCCCGTCGCGTTCGCCGCGTCGCCCACCGCCCCGGAGGGCACCTGGCCCGATCCGGCGGCCGTCCTGCTGACCGCGCTCGGCCCCGGCCCCCGGCTGTGGGAGCGCGGCCCCGACCACCCGGAGGCGCTGGTGGTCCGGCTGGGCACGACCGACCGGGCCGACCTGCCGGCCGTGCCGGTGACCGTGAGCCTGCGGGAGGCCGGTTCGCTGGGGCTCGCCGGGCCCCGGGAACGGCTGGCCGGACTCGCCCGGTCCGCCGTGGCGCAGCTGGCCGCGCTGCACTCCCCCACCGACCTGGAGATCGTGCTGATCAGCACGGACCGGGCGCGCGGCGCCGAGGAGCGGCGGCGCGAGTGGGCCTGGCTGGGCTGGCTGCCCCATCTGCGGCCGATGCACGGCCAGGACTGCCGGCTGCTGCTGGCGTACGACCGCGACCAGGCCCTCGCCAGGACGGCCGAGCTGGTGCGCCGGCTGGACGACGGGCCGCTCGGCCCCGGGTGGGCGAGCCAGGACGCGGCCACGGTCACCGAGGCCGCCCGCCGCTACGAGGGCCCGTTCACCGTGGTGATCGTCGACGGCGATCCGGGTGCGGCGGTCCTCCGCGAGAGCACGGCCCGGCTGGCCGCGGCCGGCGCCGCGGCGGGCATCCATCTGATCTGTCTGGCCGAGACCCCGGCCGCGACGCCCACCTCGCCGGTGGCCGCCACGTACGAGGCGGCGTGCCACGCGTCGATCGCGTTCCGCGAGTGCGGGGCGGTGGGGATGCTGAGCGGCGACGTGGCGACGGCCCTGCGGCTGCTGCGCACGGCGGGCGGCCGCGCGGCGGGCCACGGCACGGTGGCCGCGGTGGACGCGGTGTCGGCGCACTGGGCGCAGCGGTTCGGCCGGGCGCTGGCCCCCCTGCGGGCGGAGGGCTCGGCCGCGCTGCCCGGCCGCCGGGCGCCGGTGGCACTGCCGCCGTCCGCCCGCCTCCTGGACGAGCTGGGCCTGGCCCGGGCCACGCCGGCGTCCCTGATGGCCCGCTGGGCATCGACGGCGGACGACCAGCCGTGCACGACGGGCCCGCGCGTGGGCGCACAGCGCACGGCGTCCGAAGCGCCGGACGCCCTGGGCTCGGGCCGGACGGCGTACCCGGGCGTGACGGCGGCGGGCTCGGGACGCACGGCGTATCCGCACGCCACGACGGGCGACTCCGGCCGCACCCCGTACCCCGGCGCCACCGGCGCCCCCGCCCCCGGGCGTTCCCGGGTCAGCGGTCCCCGGCAGGCCGACGCGCCCCAGGTCGTCGCGCGGGAGGCCGAGGCGGCCGCGGGTACGCAGACCGTGACGCGTACCGCTTCCCGGCCCGCCGTCCGCGCCGGGCGCCCCGTCGTCGTGCTCGGCGCCGGGCCCCGGGGGCCGGTGAGCGTGGATCTCGCGGAGGAGGGGCCGCACCTGCTCATCGAGGGGCCCGGCGGCAGCGGGCGCACCGAGCTGCTGCGGGCCGTCGCGGCGTCGCTGGCCGCCGCCGCCCGGCCGGACCGGCTGGGCATCGTGCTCGTCGACGGGGCGGGCGGCGAGCGCGGCGAGTCCCTGCGGCCCTGTACGGAGCTGCCGCACGCGTTCACGCACCTGGTGGCCTCGGACCCGGTCCGGATGCGGGAGTTCGCCCAGGCGCTGGGCGGCGAGGTGAAGCGGCGGGCCGAGCTGCTGGGCGATCTGGACTTCGCCGAGTGGCACAGCCGCCAGGAGGAAAAACCCGCGGCGCAGGCGGCACACCCGGCGGTGCCGATCCCGGCTCAGCAGGGACCCGAGCAGCGCGGCGACGTGGAGGCACCGCCGAGCGGCACCCTCCGCCTGCGTCCGGCTGCGGGCCGCCCCGTGGACCCCGGTCCCTCGCCGCTGCCCCGGCTGGTGGTGCTCGTGGACGACTTCGACGCGCTGATAGCCCCGGCGCTCGGGAGCCCGGGCCGGCCCGCCGCCGGTTCGGTGGTGCGGGCACTGGAGGCGGTGACCCGTGAGGGCGGCCGGCTGGGCATCCACCTGGTCGCGTCCTCGGCCCGCCCCGACCGCACGGAGGACACGGAGCTGGCCCGCGGCGCGCGGCTGCGCATCGTGCTCGATCCGCCCGCGGTCCCGCCCTCGCCGGACGAACCGGCCCCGGGCCGGGGCCGGCTGGGGCATCCGGACGGGCGGGTGACGCCGTTCCAGGGGGGCAGGGTGACGGGCCGCATCCCGCGTACGGCGACGCTGCGGCCGACGGTCGTCCCGCTGGAGTGGGAGCGGATGGGCGACCCGCCCACCCGCCGCCCGGTCCGCGAGCTGGGCAACGGGCCGACGGACCTGGCGCTGCTCGCCAGCGCGCTGGAACGGGCGGCGCGCTCGGTGAACGCACAACCCCTCGCGCCTCTCTTCACCTGAGAGGCTCCTCTCCCCCCGCCCCGAGTCGCTCCGGAGCCGCCCCTGGGCGGCGCCGGAGCCGGGCGGCCCGATCGTCCCCCAATGGCCGGATACCTGCACCGACGGGACGTCACGAGGCCATCACGATCAAGGATTTGGGGTCGAGCGCGGTATTGCGACGCCCGGGCGCCGGGCATAGGACTGTCCGCACACGACGACGTGACGCATGACCGGCAGCCCTGGCTCTCAGGACCGGCGCCGGTCCGGCGCACGCGCACAGAGAGACGGGGCAGGGATGCGCACAACCCTTCGGATTCGCAGAGCGGCCGTGGTGTTCACCGCCATCGGCGCACTGGCCCTCACCGGTTGCGGCGACGACGGTGACGGCGGAGGCAGGAAGACGGACGAAGGCGGCTCCACGAGGGGCAAGGGCTCGACGCCGAGCGTCGCCTTACCGAAACTGGACGGTGAGAAGCTCTCTGTCGCCGCGGTCTGGACGGGTGCCGAACAGGCCAACTTCGTCAAGGTCCTCAAGGAGTTCGAGAAGCGGACCGGCGCGAAGGTGACGTTCGTCCCGGCACAGGACCCGATCGTGAACTTCCTCGGTACGAAGATCGCGGGTGGGCAGCCGCCGGACGTCGCGATGATCCCGCAGGTCGGGGCGGTCCAGCAGGCCGTGGCGAAGAAGTGGGCGAAGCCGGTCGGCGCCGAGGCGAAGGCCCAGCTGAGCAAGAACTACGCGCAGGTCTGGCAGGACCTAGGCGCGGTGGACGGCACCCAGTACGGGGTGTATTTCAAGGCCGCCAACAAGTCGCTGATCTGGTACAACGCCAAGGCGTTCGAGAACGCGGGCGCGAGTGAGCCGAAGACCTGGAAGGACTTCCTGGCGACCGCCGAGACGGTCTCCGCCTCGGGCGTCACCCCGGTCTCGGTCGGCGGCGCGGACGGCTGGACGCTCACCGACTGGTTCGAGAACATCTACCTCTCCCAGGCGGGCCCGGAGAAGTACGACCAGCTCGCCCAGCACAAGATCAAGTGGACGGACCCGTCCGTCAAGGACGCGCTGACCACGCTGGCCCAGCTGTTCGGCAAGCCGTCCCTGATCGCGGGCGGTGCCGACGGCGCGCTGCAGACGGAGTTCCCGACGTCCGTCACGCAGACCTTCACCGGCGGCGACCAGCCCAAGGCCGCCATGGTCTACGAGGGCGACTTCGTCGCCGTCAACATCGCGCAGACGAAGGCGAAGATCGGCACGGACGCGAAGGTCTTCCCGTTCCCCGCGGTCGGCGCCGAGTCGCCCGTGGTGACCGGTGGCGACGCGGCCGTGGCGCTGAAGGACGGCAAGGGCGCCCAGGCACTGCTGACCTGGCTGGCCTCCACGGACGCCGCGAAGATCGCCGCCGAGCAGGGCGGGTTCATCTCGCCGAACAAGGGCCTGGACCCGTCCGCGTACCCCAACGAGGTGCAGCGCACGATGGCGAAGGCGCTGATCGCGGCCGGTGACGCCGTCCGGTTCGACATGTCCGACCAGGCGCCGCAGTCGTTCGGCGGGACGCCCGGCAAGGGCGAGTGGAAGACCCTCCAGGACTTCCTGAAGAACCCGAAGGACATCGCGGGGACTCAAGCGCGGCTGGAGTCCGACGCGGCCAAGGCGTACAAGAGCTGACGGCATGACGACAGCGGCAGCGGGGGGCGCCGACGAGGCGCTCCCCGCCGACAGGCAACGGTCCGGCGGGACTTCGGTGCCCGCCCCCAGGAAGGCCGGTCCGGCCGGGAGCGGCCCCTCCGGCGCTCCCGGCCGGACGGGACGGAGCGTGACCGGCACCCGCGGGCTGCTCGCGGCGCTCTTCCTGCTGCCCGCGCTGGTACTGCTCGGGGCGCTGGTGGTGTACCCGATCGTGTACTCCGTCTACCGGTCGTTCTTCGACCAGGCGGGTACGGGCTTCGCCGGCATCGACAACTACAGGACGCTGTTCACGGACGACACCATCCGTACGGCGGTCAGGAACAACGCGATCTGGGTGGTCTTCGCGCCGACGGTCGCCACGGCGCTCGGGCTGATCTTCGCGGTGCTGACCGAGCGCATCCGCTGGGGCACGGCCTTCAAGCTGATCGTCTTCATGCCGATGGCGATCTCCATGCTCGCCGCGGGCATCATCTTCCGGCTGGTGTACGACCAGGCGCCGGAGCGCGGGGTGGCCAACGCGGTGTGGGTGGGCGTGCACGACACGTTCGCCGAGTCGTCGGGCTTCCCGAAGGCGCATCCGCTGCCCGTGCACCCGCTGAAGGCGGCGGGCGGCGGGGCCTTCGTGACGAAGACGGTGGTGCGCGCCGGGCAGCCGGTCCGGCTCCCCCTGGTCGGGGTGCTCCCGGCGAAGATGCCCGGTGACGCGAAGCCGGCGAAGGCCGCGGCGGCGGGCGAGGACGGCGCGGTCACCGGCACCGCGTGGCTGGACTTCACCAAGGGCGGCGGCGGTAAACCCAATGTCATCGACGCCAGGGAACTCGGGCTCAAGGGCCTGAAGGTGGAGGCCGTCAAGGGCGGCGAGGTGGTCGCGACCGCCAAGGCCGGGGCGGACGGCACGTTCACGCTGCCCGCCTCGGCGGACGGCGCCGAACTGCGCCTGCCCGCCGCCAACTTCAAGGAGCCGTACAACGGCGTGGACTGGCTCGGCCCGACGCTCGTGACGCCCGGCATCATCGGGAGCTACGTGTGGATGTGGGCGGGCTTCGCGATGGTGCTGATCGCGGCGGGCCTGGCCGGCCTGCCGCGTGAACTCCTCGAAGCGGCCCGGGTGGACGGGGCCAACGAGTGGCAGGTGTTCCGCCGGATCACGGTGCCGATGCTCGCCCCGGTCCTCGCGGTGGTGCTGGTCACTCTGATGATCAACGTGCTGAAGATCTTCGACCTGGTGTTCATCATCGCGCCGGGCTCCTCCCAGGACGACGCGAACGTGCTGGCGCTCCAGCTGTACCGGTCCTCCTTCGGTACGGACGCGGACCTGGGGGTCGGCAGCGCCATCGCCGTCCTCCTGCTGCTGCTGGTGATCCCGGTGATGCTCTTCAACATCAGGCGGATACGGAAGGAGGGGCGCCGATGACGACACCCTCGGCCACCACCGCCCCCGCCGGACCGGGCACCGCCCCGGACACCGGTGCGGTGAAGGCCCGGCGGTCGCTGGGCGCACGGATCGCGGCGCGGGCCGCCGGCGGTGCGATGCGGGTCTTCCTGATCCTGGTGGGCCTGTTCTGGCTGATGCCGGCCATCGGGCTGCTGCTGTCCTCGCTGCGCAGCCCGGACAGGATCGCGTCGACCGGCTGGTGGAAGGTCTTCACCGCGCCCTCCGAGCTGACCTTCGACAACTACTCCCGGCTGCTGGACAACCCGGCGATCACGGACTCGCTGTTCAGCACGGTGGCGATCACCGTGCCGTCGACGATCCTGGTCGTCGTAATCGGCTCGTTCGCGGGGTACGCGTTCGCCTGGCTGGACTTCCCGGGCCGTGACTGGTGGTTCCTGCTGGTCGTGGGGCTGCTGGTGGTCCCGGTGCAGGTCGCGCTGATCCCGGTGTCGAAGCTGTTCGGCGAGATCGGGATCTTCGAGACGACGCTCGGCGTGATCCTCTTCCACACGGCGTTCGGACTGCCCTTCGCGATCTTCCTGCTGCGCAACTTCTTCGCGGAGATCCCCCGGGAGCTCCTTGAGGCGGCGCGGCTGGACGGGGCGGGCGAGATCCGGCTCTTCACCCGGGTCGTGATGCCGCTGGGCGGTCCGGCGATCGCCTCGCTCGGGATCTTCCAGTTCCTCTGGGTCTGGAACGACATGCTGGTCGCGCTGATCTTCGCGGACTCCGGGTCACCGCCGATCACGGTGGCGCTCCAGCAGCAGGTGCGCCAGTTCGGCAACAACATCGACGTGCTGGCGCCCGGCGCCTTCGTCTCGATGGTGATTCCGCTCGCGGTGTTCTTCGCCTTCCAGCGCCAGTTCGTCTCCGGCGTGATGGCGGGGGCCGTCAAGTAGCAGCCGCGTAACAGTGCGGGGCGCTCCGGCCGGCCGGCGGGGGTGCCCCGCACCCGCGCGCCGCCCGGATTTCCAGGCCCCCCGGGGCGCTCGCCGTGGGCCCGCACGCCCCGAATTGCCCAAGGTTCACTTACTGTCCCAGGTAGTATGATAAGTGGGGCCTTCATCAGCCGCGCGGTCGACCACTCGCGGGCCCGACGCGCCCGCCTCTTCGACCCTCGTACGCCTGCCCGCCCCCTGACCCGTTCTGCGGAGCCTGCCCCAGTACGCTGGGTGCTCTCCCAGTACGCACAGTCCGAGAAAGAGTCCGTATGCCCCGGCTGAGTGTCATCATCCCCGTCCGTCGCGCCCGAGGCAGTCTGCGCGAGTGCCTGGAGTCGGTGCTCTCCCAGTCGTTCACGGACATCGAGGTCATCGGGGTCGACGACGGCGCACCGGACGGCTCGGGCCTGGTGCTGGACGAGTTCGCCGCCCGCGACAGCCGCGTCCGGGCCGTGCACCTGGAGCCGGGCGCCGGGGCACACGGCCGGCGCAACGCCGGGATCGAGGAGGCCGCCGGGGACTACGTCCTGTTCCTGGAGGGCTACTACATCCACCTGCCCGGCGCGCTGCAGGCCGTCGTGGACCGGCTGGAGTCCACCGGGGACCCGGACGTGCTGCTGTTCGGCCACCGCAAGCGCCCCTTCCGCGGCAAGACCCGCTCGACGCGGTCGCTGGAGAAGCTGAGCTCCATGCCCGCGGGCCCGCTCACCCTCGCGAAGCGCCACGACCTGCTGGACATCGCCCCGGTCTCCTGGAACCGCGCGGTCCGTCGCGCGGTCCTGGAGCGCGAGAGCGTGACCTTCGGCCCCGGCCCGCACGGCGAGCGGATGTACGCGCTGGCGACCGTCGCCGTCGCGGCCTCCGTGGCCACGCTGGACACGGCCTGCGTCGAACACCGCCAGCAGCGCTACCTGCCCGGCCTCGTCGACGACGTCGAGCCCTCGGCCGGCTCGACGCCGCTGGAGCTGGTCGAGGCGTACGACGCCCTGATGACCTTCGTCGAGGCGCGCCCGGCCCTGAAGGACGTGCGCGGCCTCCTCTTCGACCGGGCCGTCCAGGAGCTGCTGGCCGTGTACCCGACGGTGACCAAGCGCCGCCGGCAGTACGTCGGCGCGGTCGCCTCCTTCCACGGCGCCCACCGCCCGGAGGGCTTCAAGTTCCCCGGCGGCGCCAAGGGCCTGCGCCCGCAGCTGATGGGCGGCGGCAAGTACACCGCGCTCGGCGCGCTGGACACCGCCCTCGCCACCCGCCGCAGCCTGCGCTCCGCGCCCACCACGGCCCGGGCGAAGGCGAAGAAGCAGTTCACCAAGCGCTACTACAAGGCGCAGCGCAAGCTCCCGCTCGACCCCAAGCTGGCCGTGTACGCCGCCTACTGGAACCGCGGCGTGAGCTGCAACCCCGAGGCGATCTACCGCAAGGCGAAGGAGCTGGCGCCCGACATCCACGGCGTCTGGGTGGTGTCGAAGAGGAACGTGGACTCGGTGCCCAAGGGCATCGACTACGTGGTGCCCGGGACCCGCCGCTACTGGTCGGTGCTGGCCCGTGCCACGTACTTCTTCAACAACGTCAACTTCCCCGACCACCTGGTCAAGCGCCCCGGCCAGATCCACGTCATGACCCACCACGGCACCCCGCTGAAGATCATGGGCATGGACCAGCAGAACTACCCGGCGGCCGCCCAGGGGCTCAACTTCGACCGGCTGCTCAAGCGCGTGGACCGCTGGGACTGGAGCGTCTCCGCCAACCCGCACTCCACCGAGGTGTGGTCCCGCGCCTACCCGAGCGCGGCGCGCCCGCTGGAGACGGGCTACCCGCGCAACGACGTCTTCGCGACGGCGACCGAGGAGCAGATCGCCAGGATCCGCGAGGACCTGGGGATCCGCCCCGGCCAGCGCGCCCTGCTCTACGCGCCGACGCACCGCGACTACGAGTCCGGCTTCACCAGCCGCCTGGACGTGGACCGGTTCTGCGCGGCCGTCGGCCCGGACACCGTGCTCCTCATGCGCGCCCACTACTTCTACGGCGGGGCCGGGCTGCCGGAGAACGCCTCGGTCATCGACGTCTCCAAGTACCCGCGCGTCGAGGACCTGTGCCTGGCGGCGGACGCGCTGATCACCGACTACTCCTCGGTGATGTTCGACTACGCCCACCTGAACCGCCCGATCGTGATCCACGCCCCGGACTGGGAGACGTACCGCACGGTCCGCGGTGTCGTCTTCGACCTGCTGTCCGGGCAGCCGGGCGAGACGCCGGGCGCCGTGTCCAGGACCACGGACGAGCTGGCGGAGGTCTTCACCGACGGCAGCTGGAACAGCCCGGAGAACGAGGCGCTGCTGAAGGCGTTCAAGGAGCGGTTCTGCCCGTACGACGACGGCCGCGCCGCCGAGCGCGTGGTGCGCCGCGTGCTGCTGGGCGAGGAGTCCTAGCCGTACGCCCCCGAGGGGCCCGTCACCGGAACGTTCCGGCGGCGGGCCCCTCGGCGTGTCGCGTCCTAGCGCCGCGGCACTAGCGTTGCTGCCCGGCCATGACCGTGATCAGGCCGATCACCACGAGCAGCGAGCCGCCCCAGGTCCACATCGAGGTCCGCTCGTGCAGCACGGTCGCCCCGGCCAGCACGATCAGCAGGTAGCCGAGCGCGTTGAAGGGGTACGCGACGGAGAGCGGCACCTTGGCCAGGGTCGTCATCCAGGCGAGCGCGGAGACCGCGAAGACGAGGAGCCCGACCACGACCCACGGGCTGCCGGCGGCGCGCAGCGCGACGGACCCGCCGTCCCGCCCGGCGGCGGCCGCGGCGCCCTTCATCCCGTGCTTGAGCATGATCTGGCCGCCCGCCGAGGAGAACACGGCGAACAGGAGCAGCAGCACACTGGGGAGGGTCAAGGACTTGCTCCTGACTGCGGGGGCGGGGGGTTCGGGTGCCCGCGCGGGGGCGGGCAGGGGGCGGGGCGCCTCAGACACCGACCCGGTCGGCGGGGACGTACTGTCGGTTGAGGATGTCCTGTACATCGACGTGCTCTCCAGCGATGATCGTCTCGGCCGCGTGCGGGGTGAGCAGTGCGACGTGCTGATAGCCGAACAGCGTCGGCCGGACCCGGGTCAGCAGCCGCGACGCCCCGCCGAGCACCGTGGCGAGCGGCCCCCGTCCGAGCAGCGACCAGAACGGCGCACCGGTGGAGGAGAGTTCCAGGAGGTCGTAGCCGGCGGCGCGCACGGTGCGGCGCAGGCTGGCCCGGGTGAAGAAGCGCAGGTGCGTCTCGTCGAGGATGCCCCGGCGGTCGTAGTCGAAGGCGCCGACGGCGACCCGCAGCCGGGAGTACCAGTGGCTGAAGTTGGGAACGGACAGCAGCACCCGGCCGCCCGGGCGCAGCACACCGGCCGCCTCGGCGAGGACGCGTTCGGGGCGGGAGAGGTGCTCGATGACGTCACCGGCCACGACGTAGTCGAAGCCGGTACCGGCCTCGGCGGGCAGCCCCTCCTCCAGGTTGGCGAGGTGGAAGTGGCTGCACTTCTCGCGGACACCGGGCACCTCGACGTAGTCCACGCCGGTCACCTCGTGGCCCAGGGACTCCAGCCGTTCGGCGAACAGACCGCCGGAGCAGCCGAGGTCCAGGACGCGGCCGGGGGGCAGCGCGCGCATCTTCTCCAGGATGACCGCGTGCGAGGAGCCGTCGCCCTCCTTGAAGGCGTACTCGACGGGCTTGGGAATCCAGGCGCAGGTCCCGAACCCCTTGACGGCCAGCCGGTATTCGAGGACGTCCTTGACCACGTCCTTGGCGTACTTCATGCCGTTGACGTAGCAGATCTCGTCGCCGTAGTACGTGGGGACGGGGATCTCCTTGATCCGCATGCCCGCGTTCAGCAGCTGCACGATGATCTGGGTGTCGAAGTCGAAGGCGTCGGTGTTCCGGTCGACCGGCAGCTTCTTCAGGGCCTCGACGCTGTACGCGCGGTAGCCGGAGTGGAATTCGGTGAGGTCCGAGCCGAGCAGGCCGTTCTCCAGCCGGGTGAGGATGCGGTTGCCGAGCCACTTGTACATCGGCATGCCGCCCTTGAGCGCGCTGCCGGACGTCATCATCCGTGACCCGAACACCGCTTCGCACTCGCCGCGTTCGATGGGCGCGACCATCTCGGGGAGCAGTTCGGGGGCGTACTGCCCGTCGCCGTGCAGCAGCACGACGATGTCGAGTCCGTGCTCGGCGGCCAGCGCGTAACCGGCCTTCTGGTTGCCGCCGTAGCCGAGGTTCTTGGTGTGCCGCATCACCACCGTGCGCGGCATGCCCTCGGCCTGCGACCAGCGGCAGCCCGCCGTGAAGGTGGCGTCGTGACTCGCGTCGTCGAGGATCAGGATCTCGTCGATCCGCGACCGGAAGTCCTCCGGGATCCGGTCGAGGGTCTTCTCCAGCGTTGTCTCCGCGTTGTACGCGACCACCAGGATGCCGATCCTGGGGCTCGGGCTTTCCTTCACGGGGCGTTCTCCAGTTGCGCTCGGGGTGCGGTGCCGGGGTCGGGGACGGGGGCTTGCGGGATCAGTCGACGGATGAGCAGGAGCGGTGTTCCGTACGGGGTGCGGAGACGGGCGCCCGCTCGGCGGTAACGGCGCGCGGGGGCGCGTCCGGGGGCGTGGCGAGGACGCGGCGTACGCCGGTGGCGAGGCCGGCCGCCAGGACGAACCAGCCGGCGGCGCCCAGGTGCAGCAGGGGCTCGCTCCAGCGCACGGCGGAGCGGCCGCTGTAGCCGAGCACGGCGACCAGGCCGACGACCGCGCTGTACGCGAACCCCTCGACCGGGCCGAGTACGAACATGCCGGCGGCCGCCCAGGTCAGGTACTGGAGTCCGGACGCGGTGGACAGGAGCAGCAGCAGGCCCAGGGTGAGGGCGACGACGCCGGGGGCCTCGGCGGGCCGCAGCCACGCGAGCCGGGCCCCGGCGGCCACGCACACCAGGACGAAGAGGAAGTGGCCGCCACCCTGCATGAAGGCGATGGCCGGCTCGGGTACTCCGAGGGCGTCCGCGAACCGCACCAGCCCCCACAGCCGGTAGCTGCCGCCCGCGTACTCCAGGACGTTGTGCACCAGGTCCAGCGGCACGGTCAGCAGGGCCGGCCCCCACACGAGGGCGGTGACGCCCGCGAAGCCCGCGGCGAAGCGGACGAGGACCGGCCGCCCGCCGCGCAGCGCGGCCACGAACAGGGCGGGGATCACCACGACCGGGATGAACTTGACGCTGATCGACAGCGCCGCGGCCACGCCCGCCGCGAGCGGCGCCTTCCGGTCGGCCAGGAGGTGGGCGGCGGCCAGGGCGAAGGCGACGGCGACGGCGTCGGTGTTGCCGTGGTAGCCGGAGGTGGCGACGAGCACCGGGCTGACGGCGACGCCGATTCCGCACAGCATCGCCGTGCGCGGGGTGGCGCGGCGGCGGACGATCTCGAACACGAGGAGCGCGCAGGCGAAGTCGGCGGCCGAGGCGGGGACGCGGATCAGCGTGGCGAAGGAGAACCCGAGTTCGGTGAGGCGGTCGAGACCCAGCAGCATCCACCCGGCCAGCGGCGGGTGGTTGTAGACGGGCAGCCCGGGAAGCGGGTGCGCGTAGATGCGGACGGGGCCGTAGCCGGTGATGGCCTCGGCGAACCCCTCGAAGATGCGCACATCTGCCGGGCCCGGTGAGCCGGCCGCGATGATCATGCGGGTGAGGAGGCCCGCGGTCGCCGCGACGAGCACGACGGCCCTGGCCCGCCACACGTCGGTTTCGCCCCACATTCGGATACCCATGAAAGCAGAACGTAGCAAGGCGGCGACGCTATGCGACGCAGCGAATCGTCACCGTGGCGTAAACCCTGGCCCAGGAAACGCGGATGCCCGGCCGGTGACGGCACCGGCCGGGCACAGGGTGCTCCCCCGCTGGCGGGGGGAGCGTCGACTACAGCATGCGGTCGACCACGCGGGCGGTGGCCCGGCCGTCGTCGAGGTCGCAGAAGTCGTGCCGGAACTGCTCGTACGCCTTGGCGTGTCCGGCGATGGCGCGCTCCGGGTCGCGCAGCGCGGCGATCAGGTCGTCGGAGGCCGGGATCAGGGGGCCGGGCGCCCTCGACTCGAAGTCGAAGCTGAATCCGCGCAGCGTGTCGCGGTAGTGCTCCAGGTCGTAGGTGTGGAAGAGCATCGGCCGCCCGGTCTGGGCGAAGTCGAACATCAGCGAGGAGTAGTCGGTGACCAGGGCGTCGCTGATGAGCATGAGTTCACCGACGTCCGGGTAGCGCGAGACGTCGCGGACGAAGCCCGTGCCGCTGTCCGGGAGCCGGTCGGTGACCATGTAGTGACGGCGCACCAGGAGCACGGTGTCGTCGCCGAGTTCGCGTTCGGCGGCGGCCAGGTCGAGCTGGAGGCCCAGCGAGTAGCGCCCGCCGCCCAGGCGCTGGTCCTCGCGCCACGTCGGTGCGTACAGGACGACGCGCTTGCCGGCCGGGATGCCGAGCTTCTCGCGTACGGCGGCGGCGACCTTGGCGCGGTCCGGGGCGTGGAAGATGTCGTTGCGCGGGTAGCCGCACTCCAGCACCTCGCCCTCGAAGCCGAACGAGCGGCGCAGGACGGGCGTGGAGTACGTGTTCGGCGAGACCAGGAAGTTCCACTGCTTGGCCCGCTCGGCGAGGGTCGCGATGTACGCGGCGTTCGCCTGGACGGTGCCCGCGAGTTCGAGGCCGATGCGCTTGAGCGGGGTGCCGTGCCAGGTCTGGACGACCGTCTGGTCCTCGCGGCGCACGAACCACTCGGGCAGCTGGGTGTTGGTGACGATGTAGCGGCTGCGGGCCAGCGCGTCGTGCCAGGCGGCCGAGCCGTGCTCGACGGCGGTGGCGCCTTCGGGGATGATCGCCTGCTGGTCGCGGACGACCCACAGGTGCTCCACCTCGGTGCCCCGGCGCACCAGCTCCTCGTAGACGGCGCGCGGCGAGTCGGAGTACTGGCGGCCGTCGAAGGTGCTGTACAGCGCGGCGGCCCGCAGCGGTGCGGAGCGCTGTGCGGCGTACGCCTCGCTCAGCAGGCGCTTGGCGCGCGGGCCGCGCTCGGCGGCGCTGAGCACGGAGCCGGAGACGACGAGGAGCTGGTCGCCGAAGCGGCGCTCCAGGGTGTAGTCGCGGCCGGCGAGGTTGCGGGTGGCGGGCAGCGTGTGGAACGCCGAGGCGGGGATGCGCAGTGCGCGGTCGCCGCTCTCGTCGGCGGCGCCCTTGTCCCGGAAGAAGAAGTACCAGTTGCCCTCGCCCAGCGGCACCGCGCCGCCCGGGCCCTCGACGGCGTCGGGCCGCAGCTCGGCGCGGAAGCGGCGGGCGTTCCCGGGGCCGGTGAACTCGACCGGGAAGATCTGCTCCTCGCGGTGGCTGCTGTTCTGCACGACCAGCTCGACCGGGTGCTCCGGGTCCTCGGGGAAGGTTCCCTCCAGGAAGAGCCGGCCGTCCTCGGTCCAGCTGGCCAGCTCGACGGCGGGCTGCACGGGGCGGTCGCTGATCAGCAGGTTGCCGCGCGAGCTGGCGCCGAGGGCCAGTTCGCGACGGGCGCCGTCCGGTCCGTCGGCGAGCGGGTAGCGGCCGGGGTGCACGGAGCCGGGCACGTCGAGCGACGCCTTCAGGCCCTTGCCGACGAGGTGGATGCTGTATGCCACGCTCTTCGGGGCGTCCTCGCCGGTGGGGCGGGTCTCCTCGATCGCGGCGAGCGGCAGCTCCGCGGTGAAGCGGCTCCAGCCGGCACCGGCGCCGGTGCCCACGGTGACGGGGACCTCGTACGTGGTCTTGGTGGCGCTGTGCGTCAGACGCAGCTTCAGCTCGCCCTTGACGAGGCGGGCGCGGACCGCGCCGGAGACCTTGACGGTGCCGGGCTGCTCGCCGGCGCCGTGGGTCTCGAAGCGGGCGTCGACGCGCTCGGAGTGCAGCACCAGCTTGTCGCCGTCGAAGGCGGGGACGATGCGGTGGTCGCCGTCGGGACGGTGGACGGGCGGCGCGACGGACGCCTCGCGGACCGAGGGGAAGGCGCGGCGCAGCAGGCCGCCCCGGGCGATGCCGACCTCGAACTGCCAGGTGAGCTGCTTGGGTCCGGTGTCGGCCTGGATGCGGAGCTTGGAGGCGTCGACGGAGGTCTCGAAGCCGGAGCGGTGGTAGTCGTGCAGGCTCTGGCGGGAGCGGGCGGTGGCCTCGGGCTCGTCGACGCGGCGCAGGCGGAGCGGGACCACGTTGCGCCGGCCGGCCCGGAGCCAGCCGATGCGGAACTCGCTGGGCCCGGAGGTGACCGGCAGGTTGCGGATGTACGCGTAGCCCTTGAGGAACAGCTTGCCGTCGCGCCACTGGGCGTCGCGCAACCGGGCGGCGAGCGGCAGGTCGCGGTCGGCGACGCGCAGCACCGGGGCGGGCACGGGCCGGGTGAGGACGGGGTAGTGGGCCTGGCGGCGGCGCATGCCGCTGACCTCGAAGGCGCCGGGCTCGCGCTTGTCCTGGAGCAGCAGCGCCAGCAGCTCGTCCATGCGGTGCTCGCGCACCAGGTACCACATCACGCGCAGGCGCAGCGGCAGCCCGTCGAGCACCGAGGGGTCGACCTGGTCGATGAACTTGTTGGTGTACGTGAGGAACGCGTCCCGGTACTCCTGGTCGCCGTCCGGCAGGACCTCCATGAAGTACCAGAGGTCGTTGGCCAGCGCGTGGGCCTCGTAGTGGTTCTTGTCGGCGGCGGTGCGCTGCTCCGCCAGGAACGTCGAGACGCCCTGGACGTGCGCGACGCGGTCGCGGACGCCGCGGACGACGGCCCGGCTGGTGGTGATGGAGCCGGGGCGGTCGCGCCAGTAGTAGACGGGGTCCTTGACGATGTCGACGGAGCCGGCCAGGAAGTGGGCCGGCAGCACGACGGGGATGTCCTCGTACAGCGCGCCGACCGGGAAGGCGAACTCGTGCTTGTCCCAGAAGGAACGGCGGAAGACCTTGTTGCAGGCGATGCGGTCGCCGAGGAGGTCCAGGTCCCGGGAGACATGGGTGCGCTTGCGCGTGGTGGCCATCGGCTTGCGGAACATCGGCGACTGCACCAGCTTGCCGCCGGCGCGCAGCCGCAGCACGTTGCCGGACGCCAGGTCCGAGCCGGTCTCCTCCAGCGACTCGACGAGCAGCTGGTAGGCGTTCGGCGGGATGATGTCGTCGCTGTCGCAGAAGGCCAGGTAGCGGCTCTCCGGGTGGCAGTTGCGGAAGCCGGTGTTACGGGCGTGCCCCAGGCCGCCGTTCTTCTGCCTGACCAGCTTGAAGCGGTCGTCGCCCGCCGCGAACTCGGCGGCCAGCGCGGCACTGCCGTCGGTGGACCCGTCGTCGACCATCACCACCTCGAGGTCGGTCATGGTCTGCTCCGCGAGGGACTTCAGGCAGTCCGTCAGGAAGAGTTCCACGTTGTAGACGGGGACAACGACACTGAGCCGTGGCGGCATGTTGAGCACGTCCGTTCATCAAGGGCCTGGCTATCCGTAGGGCTCAACCGCGGGGGCGGTCGCGGGTCACCGGTTACGGTCCCGAACGAGTGACCACGCCTGCACCGTGCTCGCCCCGCGCGCACGCTCCGGAGGGCCCGGTGGGCGGCCCGCCCACCAGATTAACCGATCGAAGGGTGACTCCTACAAGCACGCTTGCGCAGGTGCGCGAGACGCCCCGGGATCATCCGGCGGGGGTCGCGGTGTGTGTGAGCGCGGCCACGGCCGAGGCCGCGAGGTCGTCCAGATACCCCGGGGCCAGCTCCCCCCGGACCACCGCGAGCCGCCAGTAGAGGGGGCCGACGATCAGGTCGAGGGCTCGTTCGGGGTCACTGCCGGGGGGCAGCTCGCCACGGGCGACGGCGTCCCGGACGACCACGGCGGCGACGCCCTGCTGCGGGTCGAGCAGGGCGGCCTTGATGGCGTCGGAGATCTCCGGGTTCCGGGCGGCCTCGACCAGCAGGTCCGGGATGACCTGGGAGGCGAGCGGGTGGCGCAGGGCGTACGCGGCCAGTTCGAGCACGGCGCGCACGTCCCCGTGCAGCGAGCCGGTGGCGGGGGCGGGCATGCCCTGCGCGGCGACGGCCGAGACCAGGTCCAGGACCAGGTGCAGCTTGGACTTCCAGCGCCGGTAGACGGCGGTCTTGCCGACGCCCGCCCGGCGGGCGATGCCCTCGATGGACATCCGGGCGAACCCGACCGCGGCCAGCTCCGCGAACACCGCGCTGCGGATGGCGTCGGTCACGTCCTCGCGCAGGACGGCGGCTCCCGCCGGGGCTCGGCGGCGGCTTCCGGGGTCGGTGGTCATGGCCGAATCATAGTCCGCGACGACGAAACGGTTGCGTTCCGACGTCGGTACGTCCTACCCTCGGCGTTGCGACGATACGGTCCCGTCCCGTCGCCGAGCGGTGCGTTTCCCGTGCGGTCCCCGTGCACGCCCCGCACCGCCTGCCGCGCCTTCCGCCTGCCCGCCTCCCGTCGAAAGCGATCGTGGTGAGCCAGACAACAGCCCCGGCCCCGGTGGCCGGCCCGCCGCCCCTCACACCGCCCGTGTACGGCTCCGGCGAGCTCGCCGCGCTCGCCGCACGGCACGGGCTGACCGTGAGCGGCGCGCGTCCCTCCCTGCCGGCGTACGTACGGCAGCTGTGGGGGCGGCGCCACTTCATCACGGCCTTCGCCACGGCCAAGCTCACCGCCCAGTACAGCCAGGCGAAGCTCGGCCAGATCTGGCAGATCATGACCCCGCTGCTCAACGCGACGGTCTACTACTTCATCTTCGGCATCCTGATGAAGACGAAGCACGGCGTGCCGGACTACGTGCCGTTCCTGGTCACCGGGGTCTTCATCTGGACCTTCACCAGCTCCTCGATCACCGCCGGCACCCGCGCCATCAGCGGCAACATCGGCCTCGTACGGGCGCTGCACTTCCCGCGCGCCTCGCTGCCGATCGCGCTCGCCCTGCAACAGCTCCAGCAGCTGCTCTTCTCCCTGGGCGCACTGGCCCTGATCCTGCTGGCCTTCGGCCAGTACCCGCGGCCGGCCTGGCTGCTCGCGGTGCCCGCCCTCGCCCTTCAGGCCGTCTTCAACACGGGCGTCTCGATGGTCATGGCCCGCCTCGCCGCGCGCACCCCGGACATCGCCCAGCTCACCCCGTTCGTCCTGCGCACCTGGATGTACGCGTCGGGCGTGATGTGGAGCATGGACACGATGCTGCGCGGCGACCGGGTCCCGCACTGGGTGAAGCTGGCCCTGGAGGTCAACCCGGCGGCCGTCTTCATCGACCTGGTGCGGTTCGCCCTCATCGACAGCTTCGGTGCGAACCAGCTGCCCCCGCACGTCTGGGCGGTCGCCGCGGGCTGGGCGCTGCTGTGCGGCGTGGGCGGCTTCGTCTACTTCTGGAAGGCCGAGGAGAGTTACGGACGTGGCTGAGCGCAAGGATTCGGCGGTCCCGACGGTCGTCGTCGACGACGTCCACATCACGTACAAGGTCAACGGGGCCCGCACCGGCCGGGGCAGCGCAACCTCGGCGCTGAGCCGGATCGCCTCGCGCCGGCAGGCCCCGGGCGTGCGCGAGGTGCACGCCGTCAAGGGCGTCAGCTTCGCCGCGTACAAGGGGGAGGCGATCGGGCTGATCGGCTCCAACGGCTCGGGGAAGTCGACCCTGCTGAAGGCCATCGCCGGGCTGCTCCCCGCGTCGAAGGGCCGCATCCACACCCACGGCCAGCCCTCGCTGCTCGGCGTCAACGCCGCGCTGATGAGCGATCTGACCGGCGAACGCAACGTGGTGCTCGGCGGCCTCGCGATGGGCATGACCCGCACCGAGATCCGCGAACGCTACGACGGGATCGTCGACTTCTCCGGCATCAACGAGAAGGGCGACTTCATCACCCTGCCCATGCGCACGTACTCCTCCGGCATGGCCGCCCGGCTCCGCTTCTCCATCGCCGCCGCGAAGAACCACGACGTCCTGCTGATCGACGAGGCCCTCTCCACGGGCGACGCCCGCTTCCAGCAGCGCAGCAAGGCCCGCATCCTCGAACTCCGCCAACAGGCCGGCACGGTCTTCCTGGTCAGCCACCACAACAGGTCGATCACCGAAACCTGCGACCGGGCGATCTGGCTGGAGGCGGGGACGCTGCGGATGGACGGCCCGGCGAAGGACGTCATGGCGGAGTACGAGAGCTTCACGAAGAAGCGATAGCCGACCCCCCACGCCCCCGGCCGGCCCGTCCGGCCACATCCAGCCCGTCCGGCGATTGAGGACATCTTTTCAGCCCGTCCGGCGCTTGAGGACGCCCGAACGGCACGTTCAAGCCCGTCCGGCGCTTGAGGACAAGGCGGGCGGCCACGGAAACGCACCCGCGACCGCCCACCCCACCCCGCACAAGCTAAACGTGCGTACGCAGCAACGTCCGCATCGTCCGCATGGCCACAGACAGATTCGCCAGATCGAACGCGTCCGACCCCTGGATCTCCTCCAGCGTGGAGCGCGACCGCGTCAGGATCGCCGCGTTCTTCTCCTCCCACGCCTCGAACCGCTCCTGCGGCGAGGAGGCCCCGTTGCCCACGCTCAGCACATCCGCGGTGAGCGCCGCGTGCGCGGCGTACAGGTCCTCGCGGATGGACGCACGGGCCATGGACTGCCAGCGGTCGGACCGCGGCAGCTCGATGATCCGGTCCATCAGCTGGGTGATCCCCAGCCGGTCCGCGAGGTCGTAGTACACCTCGGCGACGGCCAGCGACTCCTTGCCCGTGCGGTCCGCGATCGCCACGATGTCGAGCACGGGGAAGGCGGAGGAGAAACCGGCGACGCGCTGCGCCAGCTCGTCCGGGACGCCCGCCCCGGTCAGCTCGTCCAGGATGCCCTGGTACCACTCCTGGTCGGCGCCCTTCAGCATCTTGGGCAGCGCGGCCCAGACCTGCTCGACGCGGTCACGGAAGAAGTCGACCGTCTCGGAGATCGCCAGCGGCTGCGGCCGGTTGCCCAGCAGCCAGCGCGAGCCCCGCTCGACGAGCCGGCGCGAGTGCAGCCGGATACGGGTCTGCACATCGGCGGCGACCTCGTTGTCGAGGGCCTCCACGGCGTCCCACACCTCGCCGAGCCCGAAGATCTCCCGGGCCGCGAACTGCGCCCGCACGATCTCCTCGACGGAGGCGCCGGTCTCCTCCCGCAGCCGGTGCAGGAAGGTCGAACCACCGCTGTTGACCGTGTCGTTGACCAGCACCGTGGTGATGATCTCGCGCCGCAGGGCGTGCCCGTCGACCGCCTCCGGGAAGCGCGTACGCAGCTGCGCCGGGAAGTAGGCGTGCAGCAGCTTCTGCAGGTGCGGGTCGTCCGGCAGGCTGGTCCCGATCAGCTCCTGCGCCACCGTGATCTTCGTGTAGGCGAGCAGCACGGCCAGCTCGGGCTGGCTGAGCCCCTTGCCGGCGCTCAGCAGCTCGCGGATCTGCCGGTCGCTGGGCAGGAACTCCAGCGCCCGGTCGAGGTACCCGTCGCGTCCGAGCCGGCGCATGAAGCGCTGCTGGGCGTGGAGCAGGGAGGGCGCCTGCGCGACCGAGTTGGCGAGGGCGGTGTTCTGGGCGTAGTTGTTGCGCAGCACCAGGCGGCCGATCTCGTCGGTCATCTCGGCGAGCAGCTTGTTGCGCTGCTTGACGGTCATGTCACCGTCCCGCACCAGGCCGTTGAGCAGGATCTTGATGTTCACCTCGTGGTCGGAGGTGTCCACGCCGGCGCTGTTGTCGATGGCGTCGGTGTTGATCCGGCCGCCGTCCCGGGCGAACTCGATCCGGCCGAGCTGGGTGGCGCCCAGGTTGCCGCCCTCGCCGACCACCTTGGCGCGCAGGTCGGCGCCGTTGACGCGGATCGCGTCGTTGGCCTTGTCGCCGACGTCTGCGTTCGACTCGGCGGTGGACTTGATGTACGTGCCGATGCCGCCGTTCCACACGAGGTCGACGGGGGCCTTGAGGATGGCCTGCATCAGCTCGGCGGGCGTCATCTTGCTCACGCCGGGTTCGATCCCGAGCGCCTCGCGCATGTGGGCGTTGACCGGGATGGACTTGGCGCTGCGCGGGTGGACGCCGCCGCCCGCGGAGATCAGTTCCCGGTCGTAGTCGGCCCAGGAACTGCGCGGCAGGTCGAAGAGACGGCGCCGCTCGGCGAAGGAGGTGGCGGCGTCCGGGGTGGGGTCGATGAAGATGTGCCGGTGGTCGAAGGCGGCGACGAGCCGGATGTGCTCGGAGAGCAGCATGCCGTTGCCGAAGACGTCGCCGGACATGTCGCCGACACCGACGACGGTGAAGTCCTCGGTCTGGGTGTCGTGGCCCAGCTCGCGGAAGTGCCGCTTGACGGACTCCCAGGCGCCGCGGGCGGTGATGCCCATGCCCTTGTGGTCGTAACCCGCCGAACCGCCGGAGGCGAACGCGTCCCCGAGCCAGAAGCCGTACGCGACGGCGACCTCGTTGGCGATGTCGGAGAACTTCGCGGTGCCCTTGTCGGCGGCGACGACGAGGTAGGTGTCGTCCTCGTCGTGCCGGACGACGTCCTTGGGCGGCACGACCTCGCCGGCCACCATGTTGTCGGTGATGTCGAGCAGCGCCGAGATGAAGGTGCGGTAGGCGGCGATGCCCTCGGCCATCCACGCGTCCCGGTCGACGGAGGGGTCGGGCAGCTGCTTGGCGACGAAGCCGCCCTTGGCGCCGACCGGCACGATGACGGTGTTCTTCACCATCTGCGCCTTGACCAGGCCGAGGATCTCGGTACGGAAGTCCTCGCGCCGGTCCGACCAGCGCAGACCACCGCGGGCGACCTTGCCGAACCGCAGGTGGACGCCCTCCACACGCGGCGAGTAGACCCAGATCTCGAACGCCGGACGGGGTGCGGGCAGGTCCGGGATGGACTGCGGGTCGAACTTCATCGACACGTACGCGTGCGGCTCGCCGTCGTCCCCGTGCTGGAAGAAGTTGGTGCGCAGGGTGGCCTTGATGACGGTGAGGAAGGAGCGCAGGATGCGGTCCTCGTCGAGCGAGGCGACCTGGTCGAGGGCCCCGTCGAGCTCTTCGAGGAGCCCGTCGGTCAGCTCCGTGCCCGCGCTCTGGCGCCCCGGCGACATCCGGGCCTCGAAGAGCGAGACGAGCAGCCGGGTGGTGTGGACGTTGTTCTGGAGGGTGGACTCCATGTAGTCCTGGCTGAACGTCGAACCGGCCTGGCGCAGGTACTTCGCGTAGGCGCGCAGCACCATGGCCTGCCGCCAGTCGAGTCCGGCGCTCAGCACCAGCGCGTTGAAGCCGTCGTTCTCCGCCTCGCCGGTCCACACCGCGGCGAAGGCCTCCTGGAAGCGCTCGCGCGCGCCGTCGGCCAGGTAGCCGCCGTTGGCGGTGGCCTGCGGCATCCGCAGCCCGAAGTCGTAGATCCAGGCGTGCGTACGGTCGGCGCAGCGCAGCTCGTACGGGCGCTCGTCGACGACCTCGACGCCGAGCCGCTGCAGGGCGGGCAGGACGGCGGACAGCGAGACCTGCTCACCCGTGCGGTAGATCTTGAAGCGGCGCTCGCCGGGTGCGGCGCCGACCGGCTCGTACAGGCTGAGGGAGAAGTCCCGGGCGTTCTGCTTGAGTGCTTCGAGGTGGACGAGGTCGGCGACCGCGGCGCGCGCCGAGTGGTCGGCCTTGTAGCCCTCGGGGAAGGAGTGCCCGTACTTGCGCAGCAGTTCGGCGGCGCGCTCCTCGCCGCACTCGGCGTTCAGCGCCTCCTGGAATCCGTCGGCCCAGGAGCGGGCGGCCTCGACGAGGCGGGCCTCGATGCGGTCGGCCTCGGCGTCGGTGAGGCTGGGCAGCTCGCTGCCGGGGGCGACGCGGACGACGAAGTGCAGCCGGGAGAGGATCGACTCGGTGTTCCAGGCGGTGAAGTCGACGCTGGTGCCGTTCAGTTCCTCCTTGAGGATGTCGATCAGCCGCAGACGCACCCCGGTGGTGTAGCGGTCGCGCGGCAGGTAGACGATCGCGGAGTAGTAGCGGCCGTACTCGTCCTGACGCAGGTAGAGCCGCAGCCGGCGCCGCTCCTGGAGGTAGAGCACCGAGGTGACGACCGAGCGCAGCTGGTCGACGGGCGTCTGGAACAGCTCGTCCCGGGGGTAGGTCTCCAGGATCTGCAGCAGGTCGCGGCCGTCGTGGCTGTTGGGCGTGAACCCGGCGCCCTCCAGCACCTCGGCGACCTTGCGGCGGATGACGGGGACCCGGCGCACGGACTCGGTGTAGGCGGCCGACGAGAACAGGCCGAGGAAGCGGCGCTCACCGATCACGTTGCCGTCGGCGTCGAACTTCTTCACGCCGACGTAGTCGAGGTAGCTGGGGCGGTGCACGGTCGCCCGGCTGTTGGCCTTGGTCAGGACGAGCAGCTTGTGCTCGCGGGCCTTCGCGCGGACGTCGGCGGGCAGCCGGTCGAAGGAGGGGCTGACCGGGTGCGCCTCGTCCTCGCTGTGGTGCGGGTCGGAGCGCAGGATGCCGAGGCCGGTGCCGGGGACGGCGGCCAGCGCGTCGGAGTCCTTCAGCTCGTACTCGCGGTAGCCGAGGAAGGTGAAGTGGTCGGCGGCGAGCCAGCGCAGCAGCTCCCTGGCCTCGTTGATCTCCTCGTCGGCGAGCTCGTCGAGCGGTTCGCCGGGCAGATCGTCGGCGATGCGCAGGGCCGCGTCACGCATCTTCTCCCAGTCCTCGACGGTCTCCCGTACGTCGGACAGGACGCGCAGCAGGTCGCTCTGGATCTGCTTGAGGTCGGCGCGGTCGGTCTCGCGGTCGATCTCGACGTGGATCCAGGACTCGACGACCGCGTCGTGCGGCAGCCCGGCCTGGGAGCCCTTGGCCCTCTTGCCGCTCTCCCGGCCGGTGCCGTCGGTGAGGACCTCGACCAGCTTGCCGGTCACGTCGCGGCGGACGACGACCTGCGGGTGGATCACGACGTGGATGCCGCGTCCCTGACGGGAGAGTTCGTTGGTGACGGAGTCGACCAGGAACGGCATGTCGTCGGTGACGACCTCGACGACGGAGTGGCTGCACGTCCAGCCGTTCTCCTCGACGGTCGGGGTGTGCACCCGGACGTTCGCCTTGCCCTGGGGGCGCTCCTCGGCCAGCCGGTAGTGGGAGGAGGCGGCGCCGAAGACGTCGATCGGGTCCCGGCCCACGATGTCCTCGGGGGCGGTGTGCAGGTAGTAGCGCTGGAGGTAGGAGAGCAGGACGTCCTGGCGGGGGCGCTCCTGCCCGGCACCCGTGCCGCCGTCGGCCCCGGCGGACGCGACGTGCACCCGGGAGGCTCCGCCCGGCCCGCCGACACCACCGCCCGGGCTGTTGTCAGCTACCTTGGCGGCCCGTGCGAGCAGCTCGGCCTTGGCTTCGTCCAGCTTGGTCTGCATGTCCTCTGGCTCCTGTCGCGCGCCGTTGCGTGACGTAGGTGAAAAGGTCGGCGTAACGCCACGACGCGGGGTTTCCGGTCTGGGTCGACGCTATGCCGCGATGAGAGAGTCCCGGGACCTTATCGGCCAATTCCAGCGACCGGTCCGGGTGAGAGGGATCAGTCGGGACAGCCCGGGCACAAGGGCGCTCCGGGCGTGGGCCGGGGGCTTCACTGCCCCCGAGGCGTATCGCGCTGATCACGGGGTCCAGGCTATCTCGCCCGCACCGGTGACCGTCACGAGCCGGATGTGTACAAAAGGAGGCCGCGAAATTTGACACTCCGGACAACGCGGACCGGCCGCCGGACGGCACTCTCCCCGGCTACCGGGTCAGCTGCTCGGCGAGGGTGACGGCGTCGCCCAGGGTGTCCACGACGGGCACGCCGGCCTTCTCCAGACTGGCGCGGCTGTGCGAACCGCCCGTGTAGAGGATGGCCTTGGCGCCGACGTGGGCGGCGGCCACGGCGTCGTCCACCGCGTCACCTATGACGACCGTGTGCCCCGGCGATATCCCCTCCATGGCCGCGAGATGCCGCTCCATGTACTGCGCCTTGCTGCCGCCGGACGGGCCGGTGCGCCCGTCCACGCGGACGAAGTGCCGCTCGATGCCGAAACCGCGCACGACGGGAACCAGCTCCTCGTGCCGGTACATGCTCATGATCGACTGGCTGCGCCCGGTCAGCTGCCACCGGGCGAGCAGCTCGGCGGCCCCGGCGGTCAGCCCGCAGGCGTCGCGCCGCTGGGTGTAGTGGCGGTGGAAGGCGCCGTCCATCAGCTCCCACTCGGCGTCGGTGGGGAGCCGGCCCATCAGCCGCTCGTAGAAGCGGGGTATCGGGATGCAGTACATCTCGCGGTACTGCTCCACGGTGATCGGCGCCACACCGACCTCGCCGAACGCGGCGTTGGTCGCGCCGACGACGGCGGTGTTGTCGTCGAGCAGCGTGCCGTTCCAGTCCCAGACCAGATGCGTGCGGTGATTCACCGGTGCAGTCCCCATGCCGAGAAAAATACCGCTCCCCACCGACAACCCGCCCTACGCGATCAGCTGGGGGATCTCCTGCACCCCGAACCACAGCAGCTCGTGGTCCTCGGCGCCGTCGACGGTGAACTGCGCGTCGTCGTCCCCGAGGTCCGCGGCCCCGAGCGCGGCCGCGGCGGCCGTGACGTCCTCGTCCGCGTCGTCGGAGTCGACGTGCACCGCGGCGGCCTCGGCCAGCGGGACGGCGGCGGCGATCGTGACCTCGCCGAGCGAGGAGGCGTCCAGGATGTGGTCCGGGTCGGCGACCGCGGCACCGTCCGGGACGTCCACGGCGACGACGACCCGCCGCCGGGCCGCCCGCGGGTCCCCGGCGATCAGCCGCAGCGAGGCGGACGCGGCCCGGTTGAGCGCCGCGTACTCCAGCTCCTCGATGTCGTCGGAGACGTACCACTCGCGCAGCGCCGGGGTGACGGCGTAGGCGGTGAACGGGCCGGGACCCAGCTCACCGGCCCGGTGCGCGGCTGCGAGACCGGCGAGGGTCAGGGGTACGTACACGCGCATGGGCTCGGCCGCTTTCGTAGTCGGAGACGCCCTCAGGATACGTGCGGCGTCCCCCTTTGGGGTTACGCGCACGGCCCCGCCCCCGTCCACCTCGCGCCACCCACTCACCCTGCCCGGCCCGCCCCCGGCCCCGTTCCCCCGCCCGCCCACCACCCGGACAGGTGAATCCCGCACCGCCCCGCACCCTCCCTCCGACAGTTGCGACAAATCCGACTCCCCCGTAGAAGATCCCCAACAGAAGTTACTGCCCGGTACACCGGGCCTCTGGAGCACGGGGGCGACAGATGACCATGAACAGGACCCGGCCCGCAGGACGGCACGACGCCCGCAGGCCCGAAGCCGTACCCGCACAACGCCACCGCACCCCGAGGCGCATGCGCCCCCACCACTGGTTCGCGGAACGCCTGCTCGCGGTCCTGAGCGGCCAGCGCCCGGTTCACTGGATGCTCGGCCACACGATCGGCGAGGCCTACGACCAACTGGCCGAACTGGCCCCCACCACCCCGCTGAGGACCCGCGGCACCCGCCCGGTCATCCGCATGTGCCGAGGCGCCCAGCCGGCCCCCGGGGTGGTGGAGGCCTGCGCAAGCATCGCGGCGGGCGAAGAGGTACGAGCGATGGCCTTCCGCCTGGAACAGGGCCCGGACCTCCGCTGGCGCTGCGCAGCGGTGGAACTGGGCAACACACCGATGCGGACCCGGTGAGCGCCCGAAGGCCACGAGCCCGAAGCCCCCCGGCCGCCCCAAAGCCACCGGCCGCCCGGAAAGCCCACCGGGCCGGGCCGGGCGAGGCCCCGCAGGGGCCTGTACTAGGCCCTACAAGCCCCGCACAGGCCCCTCCGGGGGGCAAGCGCCCGAACCCCCCAAGCCCCACCGGCCAACCCAGCCCAGCCGACCAACCCAGCCCCTCCGGCGCTTGAGGAGCGGGGTCCGGGCCGACACCCCGAAACCCCCAGCCCCTCCGGCGCTTGAGGAGCGGGGTCCGGGGCAGCGCCCCGGTTTCGGGAAGGGGCGGGGGCGGGGCACAGGCCCGCCGCAGGCGCAACGCACCCGCACCGCACCCACACCCACACCCGCACCCACACCCACACCCACACCGAACAACAACCGGGCCGGACACCAATCGGTGCCCGGCCCGGCCGCAACCAACAACGTCAGCGCAAACTACTTCTTACGCCGCCGCCCGCCCCCGGACTTCTGCGCCTTACGCCGCTCCGCCCGAGTAAGGCCGTCCGATTCCGACCCGGCACCGACCCCGGCCTCATTCGCGAAGTCGCCCTCGACGACCCCGCCCTCCCCGTCGACCGTGGGAGCGGAGAAGTGCAGCCGGTCGGGCCGCTGCGGAGCCTCCAGCCCCTTCGCCCGGATCTCCGGCCGCGCGGCCGGCACCGCGTCCTCCTTGGACAGCGACGTCGCCGCGTCCTGCACCGGAACCTCCTCGACCTGCTGCTCGACCTGGACCTCCAGGTTGAACAGGTAGCCGACGGACTCCTCCTTGATGCCCTCCATCATGGCGTTGAACATGTCGAAGCCCTCGCGCTGGTACTCGACCAGCGGGTCCTTCTGCGCCATGGCCCGCAGGCCGATGCCCTCCTGGAGGTAGTCCATCTCGTAGAGGTGCTCACGCCACTTGCGGTCCAGGACGGACAGCACCACACGCCGCTCCAGCTCACGCATGATCTCGGAGCCGAGCGTCTTCTCACGCTCGTCGTACTGCTCGTGGATGTCGTCCTTGACCGACTCGGCGATGAACTCCGCGGTGACCCCGGCCAGGTCCCCCGCCGCCTCCTCCAGGTCGGCGACCGTGACCTTCACCGGGTAGAGCTGCTTGAACGCGCCCCACAGCCGGTCGAGGTCCCACTCCTCGGCGAAGCCCTCCGCCGTCTCCTGGCGGATGTAGTCGTCGATCGTGTCGTCCATGAAGTGACGGATCTGCTCCTGGAGGTCCTCGCCCTCCAGGACCCGGCGCCGCTCGCCGTAGATGACCTCGCGCTGCCGGTTGAGCACCTCGTCGTACTTCAGGACGTTCTTGCGCGTCTCGAAGTTCTGCTGCTCGACCTGCGACTGAGCCGACGCGATCGCCCGCGTGACCATCTTGTTCTCGATCGGCACGTCGTCCGGCACGTTGGCCATCGACATGACGCGCTCGACCATCTGCGCCTTGAACAGCCGCATCAGGTCGTCGCCGAGCGACAGGTAGAAGCGGGACTCGCCCGGGTCGCCCTGACGGCCGGAACGACCGCGCAGCTGGTTGTCGATACGGCGCGACTCGTGCCGCTCGGTGCCCAGGACGTACAGCCCGCCGAGCTCCTTGACCTCCTCGAACTCCGCCCGCACGGCCTCCTCGGCCTTCTCCAGCGCGGCGGGAAGGGCGGCCGCCCACTCCTCGACGTGCTCGACGGGGTCGAGACCGCGCTGGCGCAGCTCCGCCTCGGCGAGGTCGTCCGGGTTGCCGCCGAGCTTGATGTCGGTGCCTCGTCCGGCCATGTTCGTCGCGACGGTCACCGCGCCCTTGCGGCCGGCCTGGGCAACGATCGTCGCCTCCCGGTCGTGCTGCTTGGCGTTGAGCACCTCGTGCTGGACACCGCGCTTGGAGAGCTGCTGCGAGAGGTACTCCGACTTCTCGACGGAGGTGGTGCCGACCAGGATCGGCTGGCCCTTCTCGTGCTTCTCGGCGATGTCGTCGACGACCGCGGCGAACTTCGCGACCTCGGTGCGGTAGATCAGGTCCGACTGGTCGGCGCGCTGCATCGGCCGGTTCGTCGGGATCGGCACGACGCCCAGCTTGTAGATCTGGTGGAACTCGGCGGCCTCGGTCATCGCCGTACCGGTCATACCGGAGAGCTTGCCGTAGAGGCGGAAGAAGTTCTGCAGGGTGATCGTGGCGAGCGTCTGGTTCTCGTCCTTGATGTCCACCCCTTCCTTCGCCTCGATCGCCTGGTGCATGCCCTCGTTGTAGCGGCGGCCGGCGAGGATACGGCCGGTGTGCTCGTCGACGATCATGACTTCGCCGTCGATGACGACGTAGTCCTTGTCCTTCTTGAAGAGTTCCTTGGCCTTGATGGCGTTGTTGAGGTACCCGACGAGGGGGGTGTTCACCGACTCGTACAGGTTCTCGATGCCGAGCCAGTCCTCGACCTTGGAGACGCCGGACTCGTGGATCGCCACGGTCCGCTTCTTCTCGTCGACCTCGTAGTCGCCGGTCTCCTCGATGCCCTTGAGCGGGTTGCCCGCCTCGCCCTTGGTCAGGCGGGTGACCAGCTTGGCGAAGTCGCCGTACCACTTGGTGGCCTGGTCGGCGGGACCGGAGATGATCAGCGGCGTACGGGCCTCGTCGACCAGGATCGAGTCGACCTCGTCGACGATCGCGAAGTTGTGGCCGCGCTGGACCAGCTCCTCCTTGGACCACGCCATGTTGTCGCGGAGGTAGTCGAAGCCGAACTCGTTGTTCGTGCCGTAGGTGATGTCGCAGGCGTACTGCTCGCGGCGCTGGGCCGGCGTCATGTTGGCGATGATGCAGCCGACGCTGAGACCGAGGAACTTGTGGACCCGGCCCATCATCTCGGAGTCGCGCGAGGCGAGGTAGTCGTTCACCGTGATCAGGTGGACGCCCTTGCCGGACAGGGCGTTCAGATACGCGGGCAGCGTGCCGACGAGGGTCTTTCCCTCACCGGTCTTCATCTCGGCGACGTACCCGAGGTGCAGCGCGGCACCGCCCATGATCTGGACGTCGTAGTGGCGCTGGCCGAGGACGCGCTTGGCCGCCTCGCGGACGGTGGCGAACGCCTCGGGAAGCAGGTCGTCCAGGCTCTCGCCGTCCGCGTACCGTTCCTTGTACTCGTCGGTGAGCGCCCGCAGCTCGGCGTCGGAGAGGTTGACGAAGTCCTCTTCGATGGAGCTGACCTGGTCCGCGATGCGGTGCAGTTTGCGCAGGATCTTGCCTTCGCCTGCACGCATGAGCTTGTTGAAGACGGACACTGAGGCTGGTCTCCTTGCCGGTCGGGCCTGGGCACGGGGTCGTGTGATGGACTCGGGCACGGGCACGGCAGGTGGGCCCCACCGCAACGGTCATCGTAAGCGAGGACCCCGCCGCGCCGGGAGGGCTGCCACCGCGTTGTCCCCGCAGTGCCCTTCCGGGACAACGGACGAAGGACGCCGAAGGTGCCGGGGAACCACGAAAAGTACTCGCTTCCATGCCTGCCCCTCGCCAGAATCCCTTCATGGAACCGATCACTCTCACTACCGACCGTCTGCTGCTGCGCCCCTTCGGCTCGGAGGACACCGACGCGGTGTACGAGGCATGTCAGGACCCCGACATCCAGCGCTGGACGGTCGTCCCCTCGCCGTACGGACGTTCCGACGCGGAGTTCTTCACCACGCGGATGTGCCCCGAGGGCTGGCAGGACGGCTCCATGTACAACTTCGCCGTGCTGCCCCGCGAGGGCGGACCCCTGGCAGGCGCGCTCGGCATCAGCCGCCGGACCCTCTCGGGCACGTACGAGATCGGCTTCTGGGCCGCGAAGGAGCAGCGCGGTCGCGGCTACATGACCGAGGCCGCCCTGTGCGCCGCCCGATGGTCCTTCACCTCGCTCGGCTGCGACCGGCTGGAGTGGCGCGCCGAGACCGGCAACGTCCCGTCGCGGGCCGTCGCCCTGCGTGCGGGCTTCCGCATGGAGGGCGGGCAGCGCTCGGGCCTGCTCAACAAGGGTGTGCGCCGCGATACGTGGGTGGGCGCGCTGCTCCCCGCCGACCTCGGTCTGCCGGGCACCCACGCGTACATACCGGCGAGCTCCCCCTGATGTCACGGGGAGGGCCGGCCCCCTCCTCGCTGTCAGTGCCGCCGCCTAGAGTGCGGAGCATGACGTCTGTGCAGCCCCCCGCAGTCGAACTCTCCGCCGACGAGGCCCGCAGGATCGCCCTGCGTGCCCAGGGTTTCCTCGGCGCCCCCGACCGCCGGGCGGGCGTGCCCGGAGTGCTGCGGCACCTCGGCGCCGTACAGCTGGACACGATCTCGGTGCTGGCCCGCTCGCACGAGCTGATCCCGTACGCGCGCCTGGGCGCGATCGGCCGGCGCACGGTCGAGGAGGCGTACTGGTCGGGCGGCCGCGCCTTCGAGTACTGGTCGCACGCGGCATGCATCCTGCCCGTCGAGGAGTGGCCGCACTTCGCGTTCCGCCGCCGCGCCTACCGGGCCCGGCCGCAGTGGTCCCACGACCTGCCGGACGGCGCGTACGAGACCGTGATCAAGCAGCTGACCGCCGAGGGCCCGCTGACGGCGACGGAGCTGGGCGGCGCGAAGAACGGCGGGGAGTGGTGGGACTGGTCGGCCTCGAAGGTGGCCGTCGAACGCGCCTTGATGTACGGCGAGGTGGTGTGCACCGAGCGGCGCGGCTGGAAGCGGGTCTACGACCTGGCGGAGCGCGCCCTGCCCGCCGCCGTGCTGCACGACGACCTGGACGACACGGAGTGCCTGCGTCGGCTGGTCGCGCTCGCCGGGCAGTCGCTGGGTGTGGGCACGCGGGCGGACATCGCCGACTACCACCGGCTCAGGGCAGAGCAGTTCGACGCCGTGGTGGCTGATTCCGGACTGGTGCCGGTGACCGTGCAGGGCTGGACGAAGCCGGCCTGGGCGGACCCGGCGGCACTGGCCTCCGAACCGCGCGGGCGACACCGGACGACGCTGCTCTCGCCCTTCGACTCGTTGGTCTGGGAGCGGGCGCGCACCGAGCGGATCTTCGGTTTCACGCACCGCCTGGAGGCGTACGTGCCCAAGCGGAAACGGGTCCACGGCTACTTCGCCATGCCGCTGCTGGCCGGGGGAAAGCTTCAGGGCCGGGTCGACCCGGCCCGCGAGGGGACCACACTGATCGCCCGGCAGGTGTCCCTGGTGGGCGCGAAGGCCGTGGCACCGATGGCGCAGGCCCTGGTCGAGGCGGCTTCCTGGGTCGGCTGCACGGACGTCCGGCTGGAACGGGTGGAGGCTCCGGAGCTGCGCGGCCCGCTCGCGGCGGAAATCGGCCGTCTCCTGGCCTGACGGGCGGCGGCACACCGGTCACCGCACCGGTTCACCGGATCTCGAGGATCTTCTCCCGCATGGCGTAGACGACCGCTTCCATCCGGGAGTGCAGCTGGAGCTTCTCCAGAATGTTGCGGACGTGGTTCTTCACGGTGTTCTCGGAAATGAACAGTTCCTTCGCGATATCGCGATTGTTCATGCCGGTGGCGACCAGTTTGAGGACTTCGAGTTCACGGTCGGTGAGCCGGGGCGCCGGTACGAGCCGGCGTTCGTCGGTCCGCTGGATCATCGACTTGAACTCGGTGAGCAGTTTGGACGCCATGGACGGGCTGATCTGGGACTGCCCGTCGGCGACCGCGCGAATCGCGGTGGACACCTCGTCGGTGGAGATCTCCTTGAGGAGATAGCCCGTGGCGCCGGCCTTGATGGCGTCGTAGAGGTCGGCCTCCTCATCGCTGATCGTCAGCATGATGATCTTCGCGCTGGGGGCCACCTCCTTGATGGCCGTACATGCCTCGATGCCCCCTCGCCTGGGCATCCGCACATCCATCAGCACGATGTCGGGCAGCAGATCGGCCGCCTTGTCGACCGCCTCCGCACCGTCCCCGGCCTCGCCGACGACCTCGATGTCCTCCTCGTGCGCGAGGACGATCTCCAGGCCTCTGCGGAAGAGGGCGTGGTCGTCGACCACCAGGACCCGGATCGGCTCCTTGCGGTAGCCGGCGTCCCGATCCGCGCCGAGGACGCGCGCGGCCCCGCCGGCATCACTCGCGTCGCGCACGGGCCCGAAGGTGTCCGCCATCGTTCCTCCCCCTGAAATCCACGGCCTGAAGTTCACGCATGGTCCGCCAACGGCAGTCCGCAGAGCACCGATTGCCTTGGGCCGCCATGATTTCATGCCGGGACGTCAACGCGGTGATCCTTTGGTGACACACGGGTGCCCCTGAGGGCGCACGAGCGCTCCAGGGGCACCACTCGGTGGTGGGCGTCAGCCGCCGAGCGCCCCGCCCGCGCCGCCCGCCTCGTCGGCGGCCAGCGGATCGGTCCTCAGGTGGATGACACCGTAGTCGTAGGCATGCCGCCGGTAGACGACACTGGGTTCCTTCGTCTCGCTGTCGACGAACAGATAGAAGTCGTGTCCGACCAGTTCCATCTCGTAGAGCGCCTGGTCGAGCGACATGGGCGCCGCCACGTGCGTCTTCTCGCGCATCACCAGCGGACCCTCGCCCTGCACCTCGAGCGAGCCGATCCTGGTGGTGGGTACGGGCTGTGCCGTCTCATCGGCGATCAGCTCGCCGTCACCGTTGAACGATGCCGCGTCCGGCACCATTTCACCGACCTCGGCAGCGGGGATGCGTCCCGTGCCCCGGCGGCTGTAGCGCTTGTCGTGCTGCTTGCGCAGCCGGGCCTCCAGCTTGCCGGTGGCCAGGTCCAGCGCTGCGTACGGGTCGCCTGCGGCCGCTTCTGCCCTGATGACCGGTCCACGCGAGCGGAGGGTGATCTCCACCCGGTCGGAGCGGTCTGCCTGACGAGGGTTCGGCTCCTTGGACACCTCCACGTCGAGGCTGATCACTTTGCCGTCGAACTTCTGGATCTTGTCCAGCTTCAGCTTCTCGGCCACGTGCTTGCGGAACCGCTCGGGCACCTCGGTCTTGCGGCCCTTGACGACGATGTCCACGCAGAACTCCGTTCCCGGATCGCTCCGCTCAGCGGCGGAGCATCTCCCTTTTTGCACCAGGCCCCGGTGATGACCGGAGCCGCGGACTCGGTGACTTCCACCTCCTCCTCCCCCGCCGGCAAGGTCTCCACCCCACCGGATTTCCGGTTTCTGGACTACTGGCGGGTCTCCTGTCCGAAACCTGGCGGTGCATTCGTCGAGGGCTGGCATTCACCATTCCTCACAACCGAACATAGCCTGCCCGGACGGTTGTCGGCACCTGCTACTCGCACGTACCTCCGTTCAGGTCTTTTTACCCACTCACCACCTGCAACGATGAAAGTTCAGTGCCCGTTCCGGTTTATTTCCCGGCCGACGGGACATGCTGCGTCGAAGGCCAGAGGGGAGGCCGCGACCACGACCGCGTCGCGCACCGTCGCACCGCTCCCCACGCCCCTGCCGGCCGCGTCGATCGCGCGTGCCGCCTCGGCCAGCGTGGCCCCCG
Organism: Streptomyces sp. NPDC019224; assembly: GCF_040632605.1. Lineage (NCBI taxonomy): Bacteria > Bacillati > Actinomycetota > Actinomycetes > Kitasatosporales > Streptomycetaceae > Streptomyces > Streptomyces sp. NPDC019224. The sequence goes on from NZ_JBEYCF010000055.1 coordinate 44,919, forward strand.
TGGTCAGCAGATCGTCCACCAGCACCACCCGGCCGGCGGTGAGCAACCGCCCACCCCCGGCCGCCACGTCCAGCGCACCGGCCAGGTTGGCCCGGCGCTCCGCCGCGGTCAGTCCCGACTGGTCGGCCACCGCCCGCCGCTGCCGCAGCACCGCGGCCACCGTCGCCGGAACACCCGTACGCCGCAGGTGCGCGGCCGCAGCCAGCGCGATCCGCCGCGCCGGATCATGTCCGCGCGCGGCCACCGCCCGGCGCGCGGAAGGCACGGGTACGAGGAGCAACGACCGGCCGTCCGCCACCTGTCCGGCCCCGGTCCTCACCGCCCCCGCCAGCGCCTTGCCGAGCGGACGCGCCATACCGAGCACGCCGCGCTCCTTGTGGGCCAGCAGCACCGCCCGTACCGCGCCCTCGTATGCGGCGGCGGCGTGCACCACGGGCAGGCCGGGCGGCTCCAGCGAGGGCCGCACCCGGCGCGGCACTCCGCCGTATACCTGCCTGCCGCACGTCTCGCACAGCTCCGTCCGCTCCCTGCCGCACCCGCCGCAGGACACGGGCAGAACGAGCCCGCTGATCTCCCGCCACCACCCGCGCACCCTTCAACTGTGCCTCTCCCGCGGCCGGCGGGCCACCCCTGTGGAAAACGCCCGCCCGGGCCCCGGGTGTCAGCCGGGATAGACCAGCGCCGAGCCCTCCTTGAGGACCGTCTGCCAGTTGTCCCCCGGGAGCAGCTTCACTATCCCGTCGCCGAACGTGTCCGCCATCAACGGCAGCTGCTCGTCATCGGCGGCGGCGATGGCGAGCACCTGGTTGACCCCGGGCAGCACGCCCGAGGAGGGTGTCGAGCCGTCCGCCTGCACGTACCGGACCTGCTGCACGCCCCCCTGCTCCTTGCCGACCACCACCAGGCGGCTGCGACCGGACCAGGACATCGCCGTCACGTCCGCGAGCTGCGGGGCCGCCTGCCGCAGGTCGACCACGGACACCTGCGCGTCGTCCTGCCTGCCCAGCCGCTCGATCCGGCCGATCTTCAACGTCGTGTGGCCGCCCCTCGTCAGCAGCAGCGCTATCCGCACCCCGTCCGAGGACAGCCGCAGACCCGCGATACGGCTGCCGTTCAGGCTCGGCACGGTGACCTCCTGCGGCTTGTCCGTTCCCTGGGGCAGCCTCAGGAGCCTGGAGTTCTTCGGGTCACGGTCGGCCACCCAGAGGTCGCCCCGGCCGTCCCAGCTCGGCGCCGTCAGCCGGTCATCGGGGTCCGCCGCCCTGCTGGTCACGGCCGGTACGGGCAGTTCGCCGTCAGCGGCGATGGACGCCACGTAGAGCGATTCGTTGTGCTGGGAGAGCGCCGCCGCCGACTGCTCGTCCCTGGCCACGCCGACCGCGCTCACCTTCAGCGCGCCGTTGCCGAACGGGCCGGGCACCGGCTCCGGTTCGCCGCTGCCCCTGGTGCTGCCCGGGATGCGCTCCACCCGGCCCTTGGCGTCGACGAAGTACTGGCTGTCGGGTCCGCCCGAGGAACCGTCGGGGGCGTACGCCTCGGCCTGGTCCGCGTCGAGCACGCACAGCGGCGAACCGTCCGAGCGCTGCAACTCCACCTGCTCGACCCGCGCGGAGGTCAGGTCCCGGAGGGTGAAGAGCACCTGCGAGGCCATCATCCGGCAGGACCGCTGCCCGGCTCCGTCGGCCTTCTTGTTGAGCGGGACCTTCAGGACGTTGCGGTCGTCGGGCGTCAGGGAGGCGACGCCCTTCTTCAGGTCCGTCCCCGTGGGGAAGCGCGAGGTGACCACCGGCCGCAGCCAGTCGGTCGGCCCTCGCAGAAGGCTGCGGACCGCCTGCGTCACCGTATCCATCCCGGACGCGGGATCGGTGCGATTACGGAGGTAGACGGGGTCGGCGACCAGGGTGGCCTGCGCATCGGACCGGCCGGCCGCGAAGTAGAACTTGTTGACCGAGCGGTACAGCCGCTTGAAGTCGGACTGGCCGAGCACCAGGCCGTCCGGCACGAAATCGATACGCCATTCCTTGCCGTCCGGCGTCTTCTCCCGCACCAGGTGGAGCGTGCGGGAGTAGTCCGCCGGAACGAGTGGCTGGTACGCGTTCTGCTCGTCGACCGTCGCCACCTTCTCGCCGGTCAGGGTGTAGGTGACCTCGGTGGTGCTGCGGTCGTCCTCGTGGACCGGGCGGTCACTCCGGTTCGGAGCCTTGGCCAGCACGATGGTCTCCGCGCTCGGCTTCCACCGGTGCGACGCCTCCTTGGTGAGGTACTTGCGCGTCGTCCGGAAGTCGGAGTCATCACTGGTCATCGACTCCAGGAAGCCGTCGACCACCTCGTTCGGCGTGGCACCGTCGCGCGGGGCGACCGCGTACACCTGCACCTGGGAATCCCCGGGCTGCGAGGCGTCGACGGCCTTGACGTCCCCCGAGACCGGCATCGAGCCGCACGCGGACAGCACCAGCGCACCGCACCCGATCAGCACGGTCACCCCCGCCGCCCGCCCGCGGCCCCCCTCACGACGGTCACTGCTCACGAGTCGTGTCCTCCCGCCCCTGTCCGTGCCCCGGAGAGTCGTTGTGCCCGGCCTGCCGCTCCTCGGCGGGGCGCGGCACCACCCGCGCCCCATTGCCCGGCAGGGCAGCCGGGTGCACCGAGGCGGGCGCGGTCCTGGCCGGCACCGGTGCCCGGCCCGGGACCGGCAGCGGGGCGCGCCCCGTACCGGCGTGCTGCGGGGGCACGGCCAGCAGCCTGTGCTCGCTGCCCGTGGCGGAGGCGTCCGCGGCCCGCTCCCGGCTCTCCCGGTTGCGCCGTGAGTCCTCGGGCTCCAGCGGTATCGGCGAGCCCCGCAGCGGCTCGTCCGCCGTGCGCGGCAGCGTCAGCCGGAACTGGGAACCGCCGCCGGGCTCACCCCAGGCCTGCAGCCAGCCGCCGTGCAGCCGCGCGTCCTCCACCGCGATGGACAGGCCGAGGCCGGTCCCGCCGGTGGTCCTGGCACGTGCCGGGTCGGCCCGCCAGAAGCGGTTGAAGACCCGGGTCGCCTCGCCGGGCTTCAGGCCCACGCCGTAGTCCCGTACGGCGATGGCGACCGCTCCGCCCGCCGCGCCCATCCGCACGACGACATCGCGTCCTTCGCCGTGCTCGACCGCGTTGACGACGAGGTTGCGCAGCACTCGCTCGACACGCCGCGCGTCGGCCTCGGCGATCACCGGTTGTTCGTCTCCGGTCACCAGGATCCGGGTGCCCTTGCGCTCCGCCAGCGGCTCGGCGCCGCCGATCACCCGGCGCACCACCTGCCGCAGGTCTATCGGCTCCGCCTCCAGCGCGGCGGCCCCCGCGTCGAAGCGGCTGATCTCCAGCAGGTCGGAGAGCAGCGACTCGAAGCGGTCGAGCTGGTCCCCCAGCAGTTCCGCGGACCGGGCCGTGACGGGGTCGAAGTCGACGCGCGCCTCGTGGATGACGTCGGCGGCCATCCGTACCGTGGTCAGGGGGGTGCGCAGCTCGTGCGAGACGTCCGAGACGAACCGCCGCTGCATCCGGGAGAGCTCCTCCAGCTGCTGGATCTTCAGCTGGAGGTTCTGCGCCATCTTGTTGAAGGCCTCACCGAGCCGGGCGATGTCGTCCTCGCCGGTGACCTTCATCCGTTCCTGCAGCCGGCCGGCGGAGAGCCGTTCGGCGATGCCCGCCGCCATGCGTACGGGGGTGACGACCTGGCGCACCACGAACCAGGCGATGGCCCCGAGCAGCACGACCACGAACAGACCCGCGGTCGCCAGCGTGCCCTTGACCAGCGTCAGGGACTTCTCCTCCTGCGTGAGCGGGAAGACGTAGTACAACTGGTACGGGTTGCGGTCGATGTCGTAGAGGCGTTTGCCCACGATGAGGCCGGGCTGCGACTCCTGGCCGTTCGCGTACTGGATCAGCGAGTACGTCTGGAAGGCCCCGGGGCCCTTGTTCACCGCCTCGCGCAGGCTCTGCGGAATGCTCGCGGCCTCGACACTCCCCGAGCCACGGGGCGCACGGGATCCTTCGTCGGCGCTGAGGGCCACCACGTTGAAGGCGTTCTTCCCGCCGCTGGCGAGCTGGTCGACGAGTTCGGTGCGCCAGGAGTTGTTGGCGGTCGTACCGTCCGCGGCGTCGTCGCCCTGGCCGGGGGCAGGGGTGAGAGGCGCGTTCGCCTTCTCCTGGGCGGCCGCGAACCCGCCCGCGGCCTGGGTCTGGGCGGCCTTGCCCTTCGCGTCCAGCAGGCCGTTGCGCACCTGCCCGATCACGACGAGGCCGAGCAGGAGCACCACTCCGAGCGACATCAGCAGCGTGCCCGCGACGACCCGCAGCTGGAGATTGCGCCGCCACAGCCGTACGGCGGGCAGCAGCGGACGCCGCACCCACCGCATCAGCAGCCGCGGCACCGGCCCGCCGGGCGCCCGGTCCTGGAACAACCGGCCGCCCTGCAGGAAGCGCTCGACGGTGGACGAGGGGTGCCCTGAGCCGGTAGCCCGCTCCGCACGGACTCCCGGCTCCCCGGGCTGCGGAGCAGTGCTACCCAGGGACATGTCAGCTCGGTCCGGCCTTGTAACCGACGCCGCGGACGGTCACCACGATCTCCGGCCGCTCCGGGTCCTTCTCGACCTTGGAGCGGAGCCGCTGCACATGCACGTTGACCAGACGGGTGTCCGCCGCGTGCCGGTAGCCCCACACCTGCTCCAGGAGGACCTCACGGGTGAAGACCTGCCACGGCTTGCGGGCGAGCGCGACCAGCAGGTCGAACTCCAGTGGCGTCAGGGCGATGGACTGCCCGTCCCGCTTCACCGAGTGCCCGGCGACGTCTATGGCCAGGTCCCCGATGGTCAACTGCTCCGGGGCCGGCTCTTCGGACCTGCGCAGACGTGCCCTGATCCGGGCCACCAACTCCTTCGGTTTGAACGGCTTGACGATGTAGTCGTCGGCCCCGGACTCCAGGCCCACGACCACGTCAACCGTGTCGCTCTTGGCAGTGAGCATGACGATCGGCACCCCCGACTCGGCCCTGATCAGCCTGCAGACCTCGATGCCGTCCCTGCCGGGCAGCATGAGGTCGAGCAGGACCAGGTCCGGCTTCGCCTCTCGAAATGCAGCAAGTGCCTTGTCGCCGTCCGCTACGAACGACGGCTCGAACCCCTCACCACGCAGCACAATCCCGAGCATCTCGGCCAGTGCGGTGTCGTCGTCGACGACAAGGACGCGTCCCTTCATAAACGACATCATCCCATTAGCTAATCGTTACCTGCGATGATCTGGCACACAGCTCTGCCAGCCCGGCCCCCGTGACCGGCGAGATTACGCCCTCCTCCGTGACGATCGCCGTGACCAGCTCCGGCGGCGTGACGTCGAAAGCAGGGTTGTACGACCGCGTCCCCACCGGGGCCACGAGCACTCCGCCGGTCTCCTCGCCTCCCACCCCGCGCGGGATTGTGAGCTCGGTCACTTCTCGCCCGGAACGCTGCTCAACGGTAATGGCCGCCCCGTCCGCGGTGAGCAGATCCACGGTCGTCGTCGGCGCCACGACGATGAACGGCACGTGGTGGTACTTGGCGAGCACCGCCAACGGATAACTCCCCACCTTGTTGGCCACCGACCCGTCCGCGGCGATGCGGTCCGCCCCGATCAGCACGGCATCCACCTCCCCCGCGGCGAACAGCGAACCCGCCGCATTGTCCGTGAGCAGGCTGTACGGCATGCCGTTGCGCGCCGCCTCGTACGCGGTGAGCCGGGCGCCCTGCAACAGCGGACGGGTCTCGTCCACCCACAGCCGCCTCAGCCGGCCCTCCCGGTGCGCGCCGAGCGCCACGGCGAAGGCGGTGCCCTCGCCTCCCGACACGAGCGCCCCGGTGTTGCAGTGGGTCAGCAGCCGCTGGCCCCCGCCCGGGACCAGCTCGTCCAGCAGGGCGAGCCCGTACCGGGCCATCCGCCCGCTGGCCTCGGCGTCCTCCCGGTGCAGCGCCCTGGCTTCCGCCAGCGCGGCCGCCCCCGCCCGCTCCTGACCGGCCCCCCGGTCGAGCGCCGCCCAGTACGCCGCAGCGGCCCGCCGCACGCCGTACCCGAGGTTCACCGCGGTGGGCCGCGCCTGCTCCAAAAGCCCCGTCGCCTCCGCAACGTCATAGCCCCGCACCGCGGCCAGGGCCACCCCATAGGCGCCGGCGATGCCCAGGAGGGGCGCCCCCCGCACCGCGAGCGTCCTGATCGCGTCCACCAGAGCCGGCACATCCGTGCACACCAGCTCCGTCTCCTCGGCCGGCAATCGCCTCTGGTCGAGAAGCACCAGCACGGGGCCTTCCGGAGGTTCGTCCCAGCGAAGTACGGATAGCCCGGCGGGCTCGCTGCCCACCGGTGATTGCGCGTCCTGATCAGCCATCCGTCCAGTCTGCCCGGTGACCCACCGGGACATGAAGGCGCGAGCGGAATACCCGGCCAGGCCCGGACACCCGCAACGCGTGGCACGATGGCTGCCAACCTGACGCCCCGATGCGCGGACAGGATCGTGAAGGAGCGAGCATGAACGACACTCCGGGCTGGGCCTCGCCCGGATCCGCCCCCTCCGACGGCCAGGAGACGGGAGTCCCCCGGCCTTCCGAACCGGCCGACGACGCCACCCCCTCGGGAACCTGGGCCTCCAAGCAACCGCCCGCCGGCCAGTGGTCCCCGCCGAGTTCCGCCGGAACCGGCCCCACCGCACCACCTCCCCGCCCAGGTCGGAACACCCCGTCCCAGGGGCCGGGCTGGGGCGCCTCCGCGCAAGGGCCGGCCTGGGGCGGCCCGCCGCCCGCGGCAAAGCCCGGTGTCATCCCGCTCCGGCCGCTCGGCGTCGGCGAGATCCTGGAAGGCGCCGTTTCCACCATGCGCGCCCACTGGCGCACGGTCCTCGGCATCACGCTCACGGTTTCCGTGGTCGCCCAGACCGCCATCCTTCTCGTCCAGCGATATCTGCTGCCCGAGCCCCCGTCGATCGACCGCAACGCCACCGGATCCGAGGCGCTGCACCAGGCCACCGAGTCCCTCCGCTACAGCCTGCTCGACAGCGCCCCGCCCCTGCTCATCTCGATGCTGGCCACGATCTTCACCACAGCGGTGCTGACCGTGGTGATCAGCCGCGCGGTTCTGGGCCGTCCGGTCACCCTGTCCGACGCCTGGGCCGAGGCCCGGCCCAGGCTGTTGCCCCTGCTGGGTCTGACGCTCCTGCTGGCTGTCATGGCCGGAGCGATCATTACCATCGGCATCCTCCCCGGATTCCTGATCGGCGACACGGCGGGCCTCGGCCTCGCCTTCCTGGGACTACTCGCGGCGGGAGCCGTGTTCTTCTGGCTGATGGTCCGCTTCATCCTCGCCTCCCCCGCGCTGATGCTGGAGCGGCAGTCGATCACCGCCTCCATGCGACGCTCCGCGAAGCTGGTCCGCGGCGCCTGGTGGCGGACGTTCGGCATTCTCGCCCTGACCTGGCTGCTGACGCTCATCGTGACATTGGTGGTCGGCGTCCCCTTCGGTCTTGTCGCGGTAGGCCTGGACGATGGAAGCCTGAGTGCCTTCCTCACCGAGGGGGCCACCGAATTCGGCTGGCCGTTCCTCATCGTCTCCGCCATCGGCGACGTGGTCGTCGCCGCCATCACATACCCGCTCTCCGCCGGCGTCATGGCCCTGCTCTACGTGGACCAGCGCATCCGCCGCGAGGCGCTCGACCTCGACCTCGCCAGGGCAGCGGGGCTCCCCGGCTTCGACGACAAGAGCTGACAACGTGTCGGAGGCGGGCTGCGTGGCAGCACGGCTGCCGAAGCACCTCGCCTCCCACTCCCCCTGGCACAGCAGGACAGCCGGGACCGCCACCGCCCACGTAGCCCGCCCCTTCGCTGGAAGCACTGCGCTCCGAGATCGTCAAAGCCGTGGTCGGCCAGGACCCGGCCATCACCGGGCTTGTCGTGGCACGGCTCTACCAGGGTCATGTCCTGCTCGAAGGCGCCCCAGGCATGACCAAAACCCTGCTCGTCCGAGCCTTCACCGCGTCACTCGAACTGGCCAACAAGCGCGTGCAGTTCACCCCTGATCTGATGCAGAGCGATGTCACCGAATCGCTCGTCCACGCCGCACGCGCTGCCGAGTTCCCCTTCCAGCCGGGCCTCGTCCTCACCAACCTCCTCCTCGACCGAGGAGATCAACCGGACGCCTTCAAGATGCAGTCGTCTCTCCTGGAGGCGCTGGAAGAACGGCAGGTCACCGTCGACAGCACTCAACGCCCCTGTCTGAACCCTCCTCGTCGCCGCTACGCGGAACCCGGTCGAGCGCAAGGGCACTTCCCTCCCCGACGCCCAACTGGACCGGTTCCTAATGAAACTGACCGCCCCCTACCCACGCGGAATGACGAGATCAGCATCCCGCCCCGCCATGCCGGCGGATTCGGTCCCCGCGACCTGAAGGCCGCGGGCGTACGCCCCGTCGGCCCGCCGATCTCGAAGCCGCCTGCACCGCGGTCACCGGGACGGCCACCTCCCCGAGATCGCCGACTACATAGTGGATATCTGTCGTGCCACGCGCTTCCCTCTCGATTTCCCTCGGCGTCTTCCCCGCGGAGCCACCCCTCTGCCGTCCCCGGCCCGAGCCTGGGTTTGGCTCACCGGCCACGGCTAAAGCGCCCCGGATGATGTGACGACCTTGGCCCTATCGGTGCTCCGGCCCCCTCCACCTGCGCCCCGAAGCCCAGACGGAGGGGGGCACCCCCAAGGGCCCGGGGTCAGGCAGCGGGCAGAGTCTTGCCGCCCTGGGCGACATGTTCACGCCCCTCGAACCCGCACCCGTAGAGACGACGCCCGCGAGCTCATCACCGCAGCCCTCGCGCACACGGCACAGTGGAGGCGATCTACGAGGCGGCGGCCGGGCCAGAACCGCGGCTCAGCTGCACTGTGCTACGGATCAGCTCCGGTCGGCGGGTGCACGGGGGTGGGAAGCGGCTCCGGAACGCGGAAAAGCCCCGTGCCACAGGGGCACGGGGCTTTTCCTAAAAGGAG
>NZ_JBEYCF010000056.1:0-49892 GCF_040632605.1 Streptomyces sp. NPDC019224
GGGGGGGGCCCCGCCCCCCCCCCCCACAAAGGTTTCGGCACGAGGGAGGGACACCGCACATGGACAACGGACACGTGGACGAGGGCGACGACGACCGGGAGAACACCCGCCGTGGGCGGAACGAGACGACCGAGGAGAGAGCGGACCGCCGCTGGACGGAACTGCTCCAGGAGCTGCGGGTGGCCCAGACGGGGGTGCAGATCCTCTTCGGCTTCCTGCTCGCCGTGGTCTTCCAGCCGCGCTTCGCCACCCTGTCGGAGACGGACCGGACGATCTACGTCGTCACCGTGCTCCTGGGCTCGGCCACGGCCGCCGCACTCATCGGCCCCGTGTGCTACCACCGGCTGCTCACCGGGCGACATCTGAAGCCGGAGACGGTGGTGTGGGCGTCGCGGCTCACCCTGCTCGGTCTTGTGCTGCTGTTCTGCACGATGTGTTCGGCGCTGCTGCTCATCATGCGCGTCGCACTGCACAACCGGCTGGCGCTGTGGCTGGTGGGCGCGATGGCCCTGTGGTCCTTCATCTGCTGGTTCGTGTTCCCCGCCTGGGCGCTGGCCCGCTCGCCCAACGGGCGCAAGGACTCCGGTGGCGGGAAGTGACGCCGCGCGCGCTCGTGTCCCCCTGCCCGCGGGCAGGGGGACACGAGCGCGCAGGCGTGTCACAAGGCGCGCAGCGCGGGCAGGAGCTTCTCCTCCGCCCAGTCGATGAACGGCTTCTGGTGGCCGCCGCCGATCTGCACGAGGGCGACCTCGGTGAACCCGGCGTCGGTGAACGCGCGGACCGCGTCGGTGAACTCCCCGACGTCGTCGCCGCATGGAACGGACCGGGCGATGTCCTCGGGCGTGACGTACTGCGTGGCCTGGTCGAAGGCGGACGGGCCGGGCAGTTCCGAGTTGACCTTCCAGCCGCCGACGGACCAGCGGAACTGGTCGTGGGCCCGCTTCACCGCCGCGTCGCGGTCGGTGTCGTAGCAGACGGGCAGCTGGCCGACCCGGGGCTTCCCGCCGCCGCCGTGCCGGTCGAAGTCGGTGAGCAGCTCCTCCTTGGGCTCGGTGGCGATCACCAGGTCCGCGAGCCGGCCCGCGATCTCGCACGACCGGTCGCCCGACACGGCGACACCGAGGGGCACGGCCACGTCGGGCAGGTCCCACAGCTTGGCGTTCTCCACGTCGAAGTGCGGGCCGTGGTGGTTGACGTAGCCTCCGGCGAGGAGCGCCTTGATGATCTCCGCCGCCTCTTCGAGCTTGTCCAGCCGCACCCGGGCGTCCGGCCATCCCCCGCCCACCACGTGTTCGTTCAGGTTCTCGCCGGAGCCGAGCCCGAGCCGGAACCGCCCCTCGGAGAGCAGTTGCAGCGTCGCGGCCTTCTGCGCCACCACGGCCGGGTGGTAGCGGGTGGTCGGGCAGGTCACGTACGTCATCAGCGGAATGCGGGTGGTGGCCTGTGCTGCGGCGCCCAGCACGCTCCAGGCGTACGGGGCGTGCCCCTGGGACTTCAGCCAGGGGAAGGAGTGGTCGGAGGTCACGGAGAAGTCGAAGCCGGCCTGCTCGGCCGCCACCACGTCCTCGACGAGCTCCCGCGGTCCCGACTGCTCGGTCATCATCGTGTATCCGAATTGCGCCATATGGGATGGGTTACCGATCTCCGGCGGCCGAAACGTACCGGCGGGGCGGTTCCCGGATCATGTTTCCTCCGCGCCGGACGCGGAACCCGGGAGGGGACGTCCGAACGCCCGCACGCACGGAAAGCGAGGAACGACATGGCCGTCGCGACCTTCTGCCTGGTTGCCATCGACTGCCCGGACCCGGAGACACTCGCCGGTTTCTACCAGGGGGTACTGGGTGGGGAGGTGACGCACGACAGCGACCGCTGGTACGAGCTCCGGGCCCCAGACGGGGCGCGCCTCGCCTTTCAGCTGGCCCCCGGGTACCGCCCGCCCGAGTGGCCGCGTGACGACCGGAACTCGCAGCAGGAGCACCTGGACTTCAAGGTGCGGGACATGGAGGCGGCCCAGCGGGAGGTACTCGCCCTGGGGGCCGCGCCGCTCGATCTCGACGACGACGGCGGCAAGCGCGACTTCCGTGTCTTCGCGGACCCGGCCGGGCACCCGTTCTGCCTGTGTTACGGCGGTCCGGCGTGACCCGCCGTGTCACAGGTCGATCTCTTCGGCGGCGCACACCCGGGCGCCCATGTTGCGTTCCGTCATCCGCAGGGCCGCGTCGGCCAGGTCGGAGTGGATGTGGGCCACCGCGTCCCGCGCAATGGTCAGGTCCATGTGGCGGAGGTGCGCGTCGAGCGCGGAGTAGAGGATGCACTGCTCCGTCACCTGGCCGGTCAGGACGAGGTGGTCGACGCCCAGCTGGTGGAGCAGGTACGGCAGGGGCGTCTCGTAGAAGATCGAGTGCCGGGCCTTGACCACGAAGAGCGAGTTCTCGTCGGGTCTGAGCGGCTCGACGAGGTCGGGGCGGGCGCCCGCCATGGCCGCCTCCACGATCTCCCCGTGGTGGGAGCGCCAGTCGCCGAAGTTGTCGTTGGCGTAGATCACGAGGCAACCGCTGCCCCGGGCGGATTCCAGCATGCCCGCGATGACGGGTACCGCCCGCTCGGCGGAGGCGACGAGCCGGTCGGCGTCCTCGTGGTCGTACGGGTTGATCATGTCGATGACGATCAGCGCCTTGCGGGACATGGTTGTCATGGTGGCACCGGTCGGCTGGCGCGGCGAGCTGTCGGGGGGCGGGGCGTTCGTCATCCGTTCACTCCAGGAACCGCGCGGCCACACGCAGGCCGCCGACCGGTCCCCGGTACGCCTCCGCCCTGTCCGGCGCCCTCAGCTCCACCGGCTGCCCGCCAGCGGGGCGGTCGCCTCGCCCTCACCGCGGACGACCCCGCGCAGGAACGCGGTCAGCGCGTCCGACGACGAGTGACGCGGCCGCCAGTCCAGCTCCTCGTGCGCCCGTGCGCAGTCCATGACGGGCAGGCGCAGCACCGCGTCGAAGAGGTGGGGCGAGGCCGGGACCGCCCGTGCGTGCCAGGCGGTCGCCAGCGCGCCGCGTACCAGCGGCACGGGCGCGCGCACCACCCGCGCGTCGAGGAGGTCGCCGAGGGTGCGGGCGTCGGTGACGGGGGCGGCGGCCAGGTTGAAGGGGCCGCGCACATCGCCCAGTACGGCCAGCCGGTACGCCTCGGCCGCGTCGTCCGTGTGCAGCACCTGGAACCGCAGCCCCTCCAGGTCGGGCACGAAGGGCAGCAGGTCGGGGCGGAGCAGCACACCGGGCAGGTACTTCCCGCCGAAGATGCGCCGCTGCTCGGGGGCCGCCGTCTCCTTGAACAGGAAGCCCGGCCGCATGCGCACCACCCGGATCTGCGGGTGGCGCAGCTCGAAAGTGTCGAGGACCCGTTCCAGGTACGCCTTCTCGCGGCAGTAGGCGGCGTCGGGCCAGCCGTGTGTGGGCCACTGCTCGTCGACTCCCGGTTCCCGCTTGGGGCCCGGTGCGTAGGCGCCCACGGAGGAGGCGTGGACCAGGGCCGGGACGCCTGCCGTACGCACGGCGTCGAAGACCCGCAGGGACCCTTCGACGTTGCTGCGCCAGGTGACGACGGGGTCGTGGGTCGGCTGGAAGCGCCAGGCCAGATGGACGACGGCGTCCGCGCCCGTCAGCAGGGAAGCGAGCGTGCGGGCGCTGTCCGGGCGGGAGAGGTCCACTCTGCCCCACTCGACGCCCGGCAGGGTGAGATCGGGCAGCCGCCTGGCCAGGCCGAGGACCGATCCCACGTGCGGGTCCTGCGACAGGGCCCGGACGAGGCTCGTGCCCACGTTGCCGGTCGCGCCCGTGACGACGACGCGCAGCTCTTGCGATGCGTTCACCGTGACTCCTTCCGCTTCCGCGCTCGCCCGGGGGGCCGGGGCGGCTCAGGGCCGCAGGAGCGTCTTGACCATGCCGTCGGCCTTCGCCTGGAAGGTCTCGTACGCCTTCGGGGCGTCCTCGAGGGGCAGGTGGTGCGTGGCGAAGCCGTCCACGCCCAGCGGGTCGTCGTCGTCGAGCAGCGGCAGGATGTCGGGCACCCAGCGCTTGACGTTCGCCTGGCCCATCCGCAGCTGGATCTGCTTGTCGAACAGGGTGAGCAGGGGCAGCGGGTCGGCTGCGCCGCCGTAGACGCCCGAGAGGGAGATCGTGCCGCCCCGGCGCACCACGTCGATGGCGGTGAGGAGGGCGGTGAGCCGGTCGATGCCGGCGTGTTCCATGATCTTGCGGGCCGCCGCGTCCGGCAGCAGCCCGGTGGCCCACTGGCCGGCCTTGCCGATCGGTGTGCCGTACGCGTGTGCCTCCATGCCGACGGCGTCGATGACCGCGTCGGTGCCCCGGCCGCCGGTGAGGTCGCGGACGGCCTGCGGGAGGTCCTTCCCGTAGTGGGCCAGGTCGAGGGTCTGGACGCCGCGCGCGGCGGCGCGGGCGAGGCGTTCGGGGACGAGGTCCACGCCGATGACCAGGCCGGCGCCGCGGTGCAGGGCGATCCGGGCCGCCATGTCGCCGATCGGTCCGAGGCCGAGGACGGTGACGCTGCCGCCGGGCGGGATCGCCGCGTAATCGACGGCCTGCCACGCGGTGGGCAGCACGTCCGACAGGTAGACGAAGCGGTCGTCCGCCGGCCCCTCGGGCACCTTGATGGGCAGGGTGTTACCGAAGGGGACCCGCAGCAGTTCGGCCTGCCCGCCGGGGACCTGCCCGTAGAGCTTGGTGTATCCGAAGAGCGAGGCCCCCGTGCCGTACTCCTTCACCTGGGTGGTCTCGCACTGGGAGTGCAGGCCCTTGGCGCACATGAAGCAGGTGCCGCAGGAGAGGTTGAACGGGATGACGACCCGGTCGCCGCGTGCCACGGCGGTCACGTCGGGTCCGGTCACCTCGACGATGCCCATCGCCTCGTGCCCCAGGATGTCGCCGGGATCGAGGTAGGGGCCGAGCACTTCGTACAGATGGAGGTCCGATCCGCAGATGCCCGTCGAGGTGACCCGGATGATGATGTCGGTCGGCTCCTGGATGACCGGGTCGGGAACGGTCTCGACGCGGACATCACGCTTTCCTTGCCAGGTCAATGCACGCATGGGTGATCTCCTCGCTGTCGGGTGACGGCTGCGCCGCCGGGTCAGTGGCGGGCCGTGCGCCGCGCCGCCTTCGCCTCGGCCTGGGCGATCCGTCCGGCGGTCTCGCGCCGGCGCCCTTCCTCCTTCAGGCCCTCGTCGCCCAGTGCGGCGCCGTCAGCCTTGAGTTTCGCCGCCTTCGCCCTCATGGCCAGGGCACGGACGATTTCGGCATGCCTTCCCATGTTCCTCGGTTCCTCCCGGGTCGTCCTGCGGGCGTGCCCGCTCCGCCGTTCCGTGCGACGGGTTCCCACGGAACACGGGTTCAACCGGAACGCCCGATTCAAGCCGGGGAGCGGGCCGGCCCCGCGTACGAGAACGGCCCGGCCTCTCCCGCATGTCCCCGGCCGGTAGGGGTACCCGCCTCGCCAGGCTCCCGGCGTACGCGGGAGCAGGCGCTGCCGGTTGGGACCACAGCCGCAGCGCCGTCCAGCGGATTCCGAGTCGCGCGCCGGCCCCGGGACGCCCAGGATCGACGGCGGGACGGCGGGCCGGCCGCCCTGGAGTGGAAGGGGGCCGTCGAGGTGCTCAACGTCCTGTGGCCGACCGTCGCGGTCAGCTGGTTCGCGGCCTCCCCCGCGCACGCCCTGCACCGGTGGCCCGAGCACCGTGCGGCGCTCCGGGGCGGCGATCCCTCCGTCGCCCTCGCCTTCGCGCAGGAGGTCCGCCGCTTCCACCCGTTCGCGCCGTTCGTCGGCGGGCTGGCGGCCGGCTCTCATGGGAGGGCCGCACCATCCGGACGGGCACGCTGGTGCTCCTCGACCTCTACGGCCAGAACCACGACCCGGATCTGTGGCCCCGGCCCTACGTCTTCGAGCCCGCACGCTTCCGGGGCACGCCGGTACGGCCCGACGAGCTCGTCCCGCAGGGCGGCGGCGACCCGGCGGCGGGGCGCCGGTGCCCGGGCGAGGACGTCACCCTCGCCCTGCTGTCCGCCCTGGCGGTGCTGCTGTCCGGCCTCTCGTACCGGGTTCCGGACCAGGACCTCTCCATTGCGCTGCACCGGATTCCGACCGCTCCCCGGAGCGGGTTCGTCATCGAGGACGTCCGGTGCCCCCTGCCCGAACCTCCGCCACCGACAACGAAGGAGATGCCGTCATGACCGAGTCCGCACCCGGCCAGGACCCCACCGAGCGCTTCCCGCGGCCCGGCTTCCCGCAGCAGGAGCAGGAACACCCCGGCTGGACCGGGCCCATGGACCCGCCCCCGGATCACGGCGAGGACTCCTACCGGGGCCACGGGCTCCTGAAGGACCGCAAGGCCGTCGTGACCGGAGGCGACTCCGGGATCGGCCGGGCCGTCGCGCTGGCCTTCGCCCGGGAGGGGGCCGATGTGCTGATCACCCACCTCGAATCCGAGGAGGACGAGGCCCGGGAGACGGCCCGCCTGGTCGAGGAGGCGGGCCGGCAGGCGCTGACGGAGGCGTGCGACATCCGGGACGAGAAGCAGTGCCGTGCCCTGATCGGCAGCGCGGTACAGGAGTTCGCGCGCATCGACGTACTCGTCAACAACGCCGCGTACCAGATGGCCCAGCCGGACGGGATCTCCGCGATCTCCACGGAGCAGTTCGACCGGGTGCTGCGCACCAACCTGTACGGGATGTTCTGGCTGTGCAAGATGGCCCTGCCACACATCCCGGCCGGCGGGTCGATCATCAACACCACGTCGGTGCAGGCGTACCAGCCGAGTCCGCATCTGCTGGACTACGCCATGACCAAGGGCGCCATCGTCACCTTCACCCACGGCCTCGCGCAGATGCTGGCGTCCGACGGCATCCGCGTGAACGCCGTGGCCCCGGGCCCGGTGTGGACGCCGCTGATCCCGGCGACGCTGCCCGACACGAAGGAGTTCGGGAAGCAGAGTCCGCTCGGGCGGCCCGCCCAGCCGGCCGAGATGGCTCCGGCGTACGTGTTCCTCGCCTCCGACCACGCGAGTTTCATCACCGGGGAAATCGTGAACGCGACCGGCGGCACCCCCCTTCCGTAGCTCCGGGGCGTCCGGCGGGTGATTGGCGGGGTTGACGACGGGAAGGCGGCATGCATGCCCAAGAATCATGAGGAAGCACCCGTTCTGGACGCCCTGGCCGCCTACCGGCAGCAGGGCGAGCTGGGGTTCACTCCCCCGGGTCACAAGCAGGCCCGCGGCGCGGCGACGGAGGTCAGGGCGGTCCTCGGCGACGCCGTGTTCCTCGGCGACGTCCTGGCCAGCGGCGGGCTCGACGACCGGCGCATGAAGTCGGGAGTGCTGCAGCGCGCGGAGGACCTGATGGCCGACGCCGTGCACGCGGAGCACGCGTTCTTCTCGACGTGCGGCAGCTCCCTGTCGGTCAAGGCGGCGATGCTGAGCGTCGCCGCGCACGGTCAGAAACTCCTGGTGGGACGGGACGCGCACAAGTCGGTGGTCTCCGGGCTCATCCTCTCCGGCATCCAGCCGGTCTGGGTCGAACCGCAGTGGGACACGGAACGCCATCTCGCGCATCCGCCGTCCGCGGAGGCGTACGAGCGGGCCTTCGAGGAGCATCCGGACGCGAAGGGCGCCCTGGTCACCAGCCCCACGCCGTACGGCGTGGCGGCGGATCTCCGCGCCATCGCCGAGGTGTGCCACCGCCGCTCCCGCCCGCTCGTCGTCGACGAGGCGTGGGGCGCGCATCTGCCCTTCCATCCGGACCTGCCGACGTGGGCGATGGACGCGGGCGCCGACGTCTGCGTCACCAGCATCCACAAGATGGGCAGCGGCCTGGAGCAGGGGTCCGTGTTCCATCTGCGCGGCGACCTGATCGACCACGACACGCTGGCGTCCCGGGCCGACCTGCTGGGCACGACCAGCCCCTCCGTGCTGCTGTACGCCGGCATGGACGGCTGGCGGCGGCAGATGGCGCTGGAGGGCCGCACGCTGATGTCGCGCGCGCTGGCCCTCGCCGCGTCGGTGCGGGAGGAGATCGAGTCCATCGACGGGATGCACGTCAACGACCGCGACGACTTCTGCGGCCCGGGGGCCGGCTCCGAGTTCGACCCGCTGCCGGTCGTCATCGACATCGCGGAGCTCGGGGTGTCCGGGTACCTGGCGGCGGACTGGCTGCGCGAACACCACCACGTGGACACGCACCTGATGGACCACCGGCGCATCAGCACCCAGCTCACCCATGCCGACGACGCCGAGACGACGAAGCGGCTCATGACGGCGCTGCACGATCTCGCCCGGCAGGCGCCCTCGCTGCCCCGGGGGCCCGAGGTGGCGGTTCTTGCCCCGCCGGAGCTGAGGATGGAGCAGGCGCGACTGCCGCGCGACGCTTACTTCCACGGGACCGAGGACGTCCCGGTGGAGCATGCCGTGGGCCGCGTCGCCGCGGAGATGATCACGCCCTATCCCCCGGGCATCCCCGTGGTGCTGCCGGGCGAACGGCTGACAGAGCCGGTGCTGCGTTACCTCCTGACCGGCCTGGAAGCAGGGATGAACCTGCCCGACCCGGCGGACCCGCAGCTGCGCACCGTACGGGTCTGCGCGGACGAGGACGCCTGAGCACCGGACGCCTCGCGGCCGCCGGGCCCGTAGGGGGCGGAGGCCGCCCCCGGCTCACCCGCGTGTCCTGCTGACGCATTCGGTGACCGCGCCGCGGAGACTGCCCGTGCGGGTGAGCGCGTCGCGCTGGAAACGCGCCCCCGTGCCCCGTTTCAGCACCCGCTCGACCCCCGCCTCCGCCTCCGCCAGGTCCCCGCTGTCCTCCAGCGCGTCGCGCACATGGGTGAGCAGGGCGCGCACCACGGCCGGCGCGGGGGCGGGGCGCATGGTGGCGGGATGCAGGAGTTCCCCCTCCAGGCCCGAGCGGCCGGCCTGCCAGGCGGCCATGCGCAGCAGGCCCACCCCGTACGGCTCCGGCGGATCGCCCGCCCGCCAGGCCCGGCCCGCCGTCTCGACCAGGCCGCGCGCCAGCGTGGCGAGCAGCGCGGCGTCGGCGGGGTCCAGGCACACGTCCGCGACCCTGACCTCGACCGTGGGGTAGCGGTGCGAGAGCCGGGCGTCGAAGTAGATCATGCCCTTGTCGCGCAGGACGCCCGTGCCCACGAGCGCTTCGACCTCGTCGTGGTAGCGGCGCGCGGAGCCGAACAGCTCCATGGGTCCGGCCGAGGGCCAGCGCCCCCAGACCCGGCTGCGGTAACTGCTGTACGCGGTGTCCCTGCCCTGCCAGAAGGGCGAGTTGGAGCTCAGCGCGAGCAGCACCGCGAGCCAGGGGCGGATGCGGTCCAGGACGCCGACGCCCTCCTCGTCCGATTCCACGGAGACGTGCACATGGCATCCGCAGGTCAGCTGCTCCTGCGTGGTCAGCCCGAACCTGTCGGCCAGCCAGCGGTACCGTTCGCCCTCGCCGATGGAAGGGCTGACGGGCAGCGGGGAAGTGGCGAGCGCGGCGACCGCGCCCCCGGCCTCGGCGGCGCTGCGGGCCGCCTCCGCCCGCCAGCGCAGGATCTCGTCCGCGAGTTCCCCCATGTCCGCGCGCGGCTCGGTGGCGAACTCCAACTGCTGGCGGTGCAGCTCCTGTTCGAAGACCGATCCGCCCTCGGCGCGCCGCTCCGCAAGTGCCAGGACGGCCGTCGACAGCGCCCGGGGGTCGCCGCTCCGCTCGTCCACGAGCAGCAGCTCCTCCTCGACACCCACAGTCCGCACCATCATGTCCTCCATGCTCGATCGGCCGGGGGGCGGGCCCGCTCGCGCCGAAGCGCCCGCGGAGCGGCCCTTCAAGGCTCCCCCACATCGCCGTGTGCCACCTCCCGGCCCCGGCACCCCCGGCCCGGCCGTGTTTCTCCGTACGCGCCCGCTCAGCACGGACCGGGTCCGCACATCCCACCCCGTTGCGCGACGAGGGCCATGTGGCCGGCCGCGATCTCCACGCCGCAGGCCTCCAGCAGCGAGAACGGCGCCCCGTCCCCGGTCCTGAGCAGAGTCAGCGCGCCCAGCACCGTCGTGCCGTCGGACGCGGTCAGGGCCACGGAGAGCAGCGAGGTCACATCGGCCCTTGCCATCAGCGGCGCCCCCTCCTCGTCCGTACCGAGCCTTTCGGGATCGTCCGTCAGCTGCTCCACCACGGCCGCGCCGGAGGCCATGACTTCCGCGGCCACCGGGCAGTCACGCGGGTCCTGCCGGAGGAACGCCTTCTCCAGCCCCGCGTCGTCCGGCGCCGGAGGGCCGTGAACCGCCACCCTGGCGGGCTCCGCCGGCAACCCCAGGTCGAGCAGGACCCAGTCCGCGAGCCCCTCGCGCAGGAGGCCCGCGGCTGCGACGAGCGCCACCGACGGGGTCCTGGCCGCCAGGAGTTCGCGGGCCGTGCGGTCCAGGAGACCGGTCAGCTCGGCCTGGCGCACGACCGCCGCGGGGTCGGCCCGGCCCTCGGTGCGTCCGGCGGGCCGGGGGACGGACGCCGGGGTGAGCACCAGGAGCACGTCCCGCCGCCGCTCCCCCGGCACGTCGATGCCGGTGAGCGTGGCGTACAGCGGGCCCTCCGGCAGCCGCTGGAGGCGGACCGGAAGGCTGCGGTCTCCGTCGCCCCGGGCGACGGCCGCCGCATGGGCGCGCAGGGCCGCCCGGTCGGCGGGGCGCAGCAACGCGGCGACCGGTCTGCCCGCGGCGTACGCGGCGGGCAGACCGGTCAGTTCGGCGGCCGCCGGATTCAGCCGGCGCACCACGGTCTGCTCGTCGGTCAGGATGACGGGCCACGGCAGGTGATCGAAGATGGCCTTGAACGGATACGCCGCCTTGGCCCCCGGGGCCCGCGGCGGGACCGCTGCCTCCGCCACCGGGCGCAGGGCCTCGACCGCGTGCTCCAGCTCCGCGAGGGCCGCGTCGAGCAGCACCGGGTATTCGGAAGGAGGATGGGCCCGGGCCGCACGCAGTTCCTGCACGCGGGCGACGAGGGCCTGAAAACCGCTCTCGCGTTCCGGTGGTCGGCTCATACGACGAAGCTAGCCGATCGCCCGTGCGTCGACGCTGAGCGGCACGGGCGGCCCCTCGGCACCCAGGGAGGCTGAGAGTGACCCGGCCGGTGGACACGACGTCCGAAGCCGCGGCCGCGGCGCTGCGGCTCGGTCGGCGGGCCATGCGGTGCTCGGCCGGCTGCCGGGGCGCGACCGTGGTTCTGCGGTTTCCCGACGGGGAACGCCACAGCGCCGCGACCCATCCGGACCTCGCCGCCCTGGTCGCGCTCCAGGAGGAGACCGGCGAGGGACCCGACGCCGAAGCCGCCCGCTCCGGCCGGCCGGTGTCCGCGGCCGACCTCGTCACCGACGCGCGGTGGCCGGATTTCCGGGTGGCGGCGCTGGAGCGTGGCCTGCGCGCCTGTACGGCCGTACCGGCGGCGGAGGGCGCCACGACGACGGTGGCCCTGTACGCGTTCCGGCCATGGCGCCTCCCGGCGTCGGTCCAGGAGGTGGTCCGGGTGCTGGCCGAGGAGACGGCCGAGGGACTTCTGCGTGAGCACGCCCGGGCGGGCGCCGAGGCGGAGGCCGATCAGTTGCGGACGGCGATGGCCTCGCGGGCCGTGATCGACCAGGCCGGCGGCATCGTGATGCACATGCTGGACTGCGACGCGGACCACGCCTTCGACGTGCTGCGCACCCTGTCGCAGCGCACGAACCGCAAGCTGAGCGCCGTCGCGGCGCGGATCGTACGGGTGAGGGGCCGGGGCAGCACGCGGGAACTGCGGCGGCTGCTGGGTGAGGTACGGGGCGAGGGCTAAGGGCTGTCCCAGTCGGTCAGGAACCGGGTGGTGAGCCGGTCCTCCAGGTAGCCGGTGGCGTCGATCCCGAACACGACGTCCGCCTCCAGGCCGGGTTCGTCGTCCAGCAGCCCGCGGACGACCTCGTGGCGTACCACCTGCTCGTGGACCGCGTCCGCCTCCACGTGTTCGGTGTAGAAGAACTCCGCGGCGGGCCCGGCGCCGGCCCGTTTCATCGCGAGGGCCAGTCGGCTCGAAGCGGGCGAGGAGGTGATCTCCACCGCGGCGAAGTGCCCGACCAGGGCGCCGCGCAGCCGCCGGTGCAGTCCGAAGAGGGACATGAGGTTGACGAGGGCGAGCATTTCGGCGTGGCCCTCGTCCAGGTAGTGGCCGTACGCCGTCACCAGGCCCAGGTCCGCCATGAGATCGGCGAACAGCCGGGCGTGGACGCGTTCGGCCCGGCCGGCGCCGAACTCGTCGTACTCGATCGCGGCCATGCCCGCCTTCGCGCGCCCGCTGAGCCGGGGCAGCACCCAGGCGTGCGGGTCGGCCTCCTTCAGGTGGTACAGCGAGCGCTGGGCCGCGTAGGCCCGCAGCCGGTCCGGTGTGCCGTGCTCCTGGAGGAAGTGCGACACGCCCGTGCCGTCGACCGGTTCGACGAGCAGCGCGTCCAGCGTGTCGTCCAGAGCGGCCCCGGCCGGGACGTCTCGTCGCAGGGCCGACTCGAAGCGGCGCTCCAGGGCCGCTCGGACCGCCAGCAGCTCCGGGTCCCACTCCAGGGCCGGGTCCACGGACGCGAAGCCGCGGTAGTGCAGCTCGTAGCAGACGTACAGGGCCAGCTGGAGGTCGTCCCCGTAGGGCTCCGCCGCGTCGGCCAGGGCGGGGGCCGGCAGGGGCCCGCTTCCCCGCAGACGGGCGAGGACCGCCGCCGAAAGCTCTCCGCGGGCCCGGGGAAGCGGGGGTCCGCCCGTCTGACCGGCCATGGTGTCACTCCTCGTACGTCTGCTTGAGCGCTGCGGTCCGGTACCCCTCGTCCGCCCCGTCAAACCGCCGGGGCGCCGCATCGCCTCGCCTCTCCACCATGTGGTCCCGGCGCCGATGCCGCTACACCGGGGACGGCGGCGGTGCGGTTGCGGGGGCCACGGCAGGACAGCAGGCTGCCGAGGGCGGGCAGGCGGAAGGAATGACCGCCTCCATGGGGGGAACCCAGAGGCTGCGCACCGGTAGCGACGACACCGGGCGTGTTCCCCGCAGGACGGAAGGACGGCAGAGGATGAGCGACAACGGCAGCAAGCGCAAGGTGCTGGCGATCGTCACCAACTACGGCGTGGAGCAGGACGAACTCGTCGTGCCCCTCCGCCATCTGCGCGAGCGCGGCGTCCAGGTCGATGTCGCCGCGCTGAAGAAGGAGGACATCGAGACGCTCGTCGGCGACAAGGACCCCGGCAAGTCCGTGCACCCCGACCTCACGCTGGAGGACGTGGATCCGGCCGCTTACGACTTGCTGCTCGTGCCGGGCGGCACGCTGAACGCCGACACGCTGCGGCTCCAGGGAACGGCCTGCGACATCGTGCGTTCCTTCACCTCCTCCGGACGCCCCGTCGCGGCCATCTGCCACGGCCCGTGGGTGCTGGTGGAGGCCGACAGCGTGTCGGGCAAGCGGCTCACCTCGTACGCCTCGTTGCGGACGGACGTGCGCAACGCGGGCGGTGACTGGGTGGACGAGCCGGTCGTGACGGACGGGTCCGGGGGCTGGAAGCTCATCACCTCGCGCAACCCGGGCGACCTGGAACCGTTCCTCGGGGAGGTCGACGCCGCGCTCGCCGGCTGAGGCCCCGCACCGAGCCGCCGGGCAGAACGGCCGGGCGGCTCCCGCATGCGCTCACACGGGTTCGGGCACGAAGGGGAGGAATTCGTCGGTGCCCGGCTGGATGACGCCGTAGCTGCTTTCCGGCACCTCCTTCCACACGCCGGGCAGGCCGCCCAAGGGCTCCGAGACCACCAGGCGAGTGCTGTCGGAGACGCCCCGCAGGAAATCCCAGTCCGGGTGGAGGGCCCGCACGGTCTCCGCCTTGCTGCTGCAGAACAGCGAGCGCGACTTGCCGAGGCTCGAATAGCGGAACGACCACAGCCGCTCGCCGTCGGACACCGCCACGGTCATCTGGAGCGGGTACTCCACCCCTTGGTCGTGCCCCACCCGTTCGATCAGACCGGCCATCCGGGCCACGGCGCCCGGCACGTCCTGGTCGAGCCCGAATGTCAGCGCGAGGTAGAACATCACCTCCGAGTCCGTCGAGCCCTCCAGGACGGAGAACAGCGCCGGGTCGAGCGCCAGGGAGAGGTCGCGGCGCAGGCGGTGGAAGTCGGCGACGGCCCCGTTGTGCATCCACATCCAGCGGCCGTGCCGGAAGGGGTGGCAGTTGGTCTGCTGGATGGCCGTCCCCGTGGAGGCCCGCACATGGGCGAAGAACAGCGGCGACCTGATGTGGCTCGCCAGCTCCCGCAGGTTGCGGTTGTTCCAGGCGGGTCCGGTGTCGCGGATGATCGCGGGCGTGTCTCTCTCCGGCCCGTACCAGCCGATCCCGAAGCCGTCCCCGTTGGTCGTCTCGACCCCCATGCGGGAGTGCAGACTCTGGTCGATGAGCGAGTGCTCCGGCTTGTAGAGGAGATCGCTGAGTACGACACTCGTGCCGGAGTAGGCCAGCCATCTGCACATGAGCGGCGTCCCTTCCCGGGCGGCGGGCAGGGGCCGGGCCGGACGTACCGGTGGTGGTTCTTCGGTCCTCGGCCCCTGGGCGTCCGGTCGTCGTCGTTATGTCCACGCTACCGACTCCGCGGGCCCGTCGCCCAGCCGCGCCCCCATGGGCCGCTGCGGCGTGTCCGCGCGGGACGCGGAACACCGGCGGGCAGAATGCGGCATTCCTTCCATGACGGGCGAGGTCGATGGTGACGGTGACCGGTATCCGCTTCCGCTGTGTCCCGCTGTTGGTGTGCCTGCCCCCGGCGCTGCTGCTCCTCACCGGCTGCGGCGCCCCGTCGTCGGCGGTACGGGACGCGGCGGCCGCCTTCGAACGGGACGTGGCGGAGCACGACGTACGGGGCATCTGCGCCGCTCTCGCACCCGGTACGCGCTCCGAGGTGGAGTCCGACGGTCGGGCTCCTTGCACGTCGGCGGTCGGTGAGAATCCACCTCCCGTCGGCGGTGCCACGCGCACGGTGGACGTGTACGGCCGTCAGGCCCGGGTCGTCCTCGACTCCGACACGCTGTTCCTCTCACGGTTCCCGCAGGGCTGGAAGGTGGTGGCCGCCGGGTGCGTACCCCGCCCCGGCCTGCCCTACGACTGCACGGTCGAGGGAGGTTAGCGCGGTGCGAGCGCTCTTCGTCGTGTGTCTGGCGGTGGTTCTGATCGGCCTCGTGTACTTCCTGGCGCTGGGAGTGATGCACCGGTGACGTTCTCCTCCGGCGCGGTGGTGCGCCGGTTCCTGCGGCACAACTCGCTGACGCTCGCCTTCGACGGGGCGTTTCTCCTGGCGCTGGCCGGGCAGGCCCTCGTCGGTCATATCGAGTTCAACGAGCAACTGGCCGTGGACGGCCTCTACCCGGTCTCCTTCGGCGCCTACCTGATGTCGTCCGATTTCGCGGTGGACGTGACGGAGAACTGGCAGTCGGAGTACCTGCAGTTCTTCCTCTACATCTTCGGCACGGTGTGGCTCGTCCAGCACGGTTCGCCCGAGTCGAAGCACATCGACGCGGCCGGGCCCGAATCCGACAGGGACCAGCGCGTCGGCCCCCATGCACGGGCCGACTCGCCCCGCTGGGCGGCCGCCGACGGCTGGCGCCGGCTGGTGTACTCCCGGTCGCTCGGGATCACCATGGGCGGCCTGTTCGTGCTCTCCTGGCTGGTCCAGTCCGTGTCCGGGGCCGCGGCGTACAACGAGACGCAGCTGCGGCAGCTGGAAGCGCCCGTCAGCTGGGGAAGCTATCTCGTGTCGGCCGACTTCTGGAGCCGTACGCTGCAGAACTGGCAGTCCGAGTTCCTCGCCGTCGCCTCGATGGTGATCCTCTCGGTGTACCTGCGCCAGCGCGGCTCCCCGGAGTCCAAGCCCGTCGGCGCCTCGCACGGGGCGACCGGCGTGGAAGGCTGACCGGGTCCTACCCGGCGGGCGCCGGCCGGCGGCGGAAGGTCTCCGCCAGGACCGTGTTCACCACGACGACGGCGCCCATCACGGCGCCGGCCGCCGGGTGCCCGACCCCGTACAGCGCGCAGGCGCCACCACCGAGCACCAGGGCCTTCACCGCCAGCACCCCCGCGAGCGGTGGGCGGAACCGGGCGCGCGGTGCGGCGAACAGAGCCCACAGCACGAGGGCCACGGCGAGGACGGCGCTGCCCAGCAGAAGCCGGGCTGCCGGGTTGTCCGCCAGGGAGAACCCCCACCAGAAGAGGCAGCCCGACGCCACCAGTTCCAGGAGGAACGCGAGCAGTTCGTTCGCCGCCCACCAGGGCCGCCCGGCCACCGACGG
Organism: Streptomyces sp. NPDC019224; assembly: GCF_040632605.1. Taxonomy (NCBI): domain Bacteria; kingdom Bacillati; phylum Actinomycetota; class Actinomycetes; order Kitasatosporales; family Streptomycetaceae; genus Streptomyces; species Streptomyces sp. NPDC019224. Next base: position 16,366 of record NZ_JBEYCF010000056.1, read on the forward strand.
AATCGCCGGGCCGTCAGCAGATCTTTCGTGCACCACGCCCCCCTTGTCGTTCACGTGTGCGCAAGCATACGGAGCTGCCGTTCAGCGGGCGCGGCGCAGTCGTGGTGCGGCGACCGCACCCATGGCGAGCATCACGAGGCCCCGCAACCGGGCTTCGCGCTCACCCGGCTTCCCTGACGTGGTACGGGGAGCTTTCACGGAGCCCGCATAACCGGCGCGGGCCGTGGCAAACGACGGTCGGGCGACCGTACGGAGCCCTGTCGCCCGTGGGAACGGGCGGCCGGGCCGGATGGCGCAACCCATGTGTCCGGCCGGAGGCCGGGGGGTACGCGTGGTCAGGCGATGCCGTCCCCGCGTGTGCCGACCCTCCGCGCCCGGCACTGCCCTCCTCCCCCTCCCCCACGAGATTGGAATTCAGTGAGCGAGAAGAAGAACCCGGTGTCGGCCGCGGCGGAGAAGATCGCCGCCAAGATCCAGGACGCCGCCGCCCCGGGCAACGAGATCCCCGGCGCCCCCGCTCCCGAGCCCGCCCAGGCCGACGAACCCACGACGCCGCGCGAGCCGCTGCCGCCCAAGCACGACCAGCGCGGTCCCGACACCTACAGCCCCACCGGGCAGCCCACAGGCGCCCCGCAGGACAAGGTGGCGCAGGACGGCGCCTATCTCACCACCGCGCAGGGCGCACGGCTGTACGAGACCGACCACTCGCTGAAGGCCGGCCCCCGCGGCCCGGTGCTCCTCCAGGACCACCATCTGCGGGAGAAGATCACCCACTTCGACCACGAGCGCATCCCGGAGCGGGTGGTGCACGCCCGCGGTGCCGCCGCGCACGGGGTCTTCCGGGCGTACGGCGCGGCGGCGGGCATCACGAAGGCCGCGTTCCTCGCCGAGGGCGCCGAGACGCCGGTCTTCGTGCGTTTCTCCACCGTGCTCGGATCGCGCGGCTCCGCCGACACGGTGCGCGACACCCGGGGCTTCGCGACGAAGTTCTACACCGACGAAGGCGTCTTCGACCTGGTCGGCAACAACATCCCGGTGTTCTTCATCCAGGACGCGATCAAGTTCCCCGACGTCATCCACGCGGGCAAGCCGCACCCGGACCGGGAGATCCCGCAGGCGCAGAGCGCCCACGACACGTTCTGGGACTTCGTCACCCTGCACACCGAGGCCACCCACCACACCCTGTGGAACATGTCGGACCGGGGCATCCCACGTTCGTACCGGATGATGGAGGGCTTCGGCGTCCACACGTTCCGGCTGGTCAACGCGGAGGGCGCGACCACGCTGGTGAAGTTCCACTGGAAGCCGAAGCTGGGTGTGCACTCGCAGGTGTGGGAGGAGGCCCAGATCGCCGCGGGCATGGACCCGGACTTCCACCGCCGTGACCTGGCGGACGCGATCGAGGCGGGTGCCTTCCCCCAGTGGGAGCTGGGGGTGCAGACGTTCCCCGACACCGAGGACCAGATGTTCGAGGGCATCGACCTGCTGGACCCGACCAAGATCGTGCCGGAGGAGCTGGCGCCGGTCCGCCCGATCGGGCTGATGACCCTGAACGCCAACCCGTCGAACTACTTCGCCGAGACGGAGCAGGTCGCCTTCCACGTCGGCCACCTGGTGCCCGGCATCGACGTCACCAACGACGCGCTGATGCAGGGGCGCCTCTTCTCGTACGTCGACACCCAGATCACCCGGCTCGGCGGTCCCAACTTCGGCCAGCTGCCGATCAACCGCACGCACGCGCCCGTCAACGACATGCTGCGCGACGGCATGCACCAGACGGCCGTGCACCGGGGCGTGGCGCCCTACCGGCCCAACTCGCTGGACGGCGGCTGCCCGTTCGCCGCCGGGGCGGACACCGGTGCGTACATCGAGGTGCCCGCCGAGGTGCCGGCGGCCCGCAAGGTGCGGGACGCGGCGGCCTCGTTCGACGACCACTTCAGCCAGCCCCGGCTGTTCTGGCTCAGCATGACGCCCACGGAGCGCGAGCACATCACCGCCGCGTACACCTTCGAACTCGGCAAGTGCTGGGACCGGACGATCAAGGAGCGCGCTCTCAAGGTGCTCGCCAACATCGACCCGGAGCTGTGCGCGCGCGTCGCCGGGGGCCTGGGCCTGCCGGCGCCGGCGGCGACCGTGTCCCTGGCCTCGCCCGAGCCGAGCCCCGCGCTGTCCCAGCTGGGTCGCACCTGGCCGGTCGACGGCCGCGTCGTCGGCATCGTCACCGACGGCGAGACCGGTCTGGACGCCGTACGGGAAGCACGCGGCGCGGTCCTCGACGCCGGGATGGTCCCCCTGGTCATCGCGCCCTCGGGCGGCGAACTGGGCTCCGGTGGCGAACCGGTCACCGTGCAGCGCACCTTCGCCACCACCCGGTCGATCGAGTTCGACGCGATCGTGGTGGCGGGGGCGCCCGCGCCCGCCGCGGACGCCTACGGGGCCCGTGACGCCGAGACCGACGACGCTGCCACGGCCACCGGAGTCGATCCCCGAGTCCTGCTGCTGGTCACCGAGGCGTTCCGGCACGGCAAGGCCATCGGCGCCTGCGGCGACGGAGCGACGGTGCTGGAGAAGGCCGGTCTGGCCGCGGACGCCCCCGGGGTGGTCGCCGGCGGGGCCGCGTCCACGGTGCTGAACGGCATCACCGAGCTCCTCGCAGGTCATCGCGCCTGGGACCGCTTCACTCCGGCGCTCTAACACCCGGGCCGGGCGGGCGTGCGTAGCCGGCCCGGCCGGGGGCACGCGCGGGAGGAGGCCGGAGGACGGGCAGGCGCTCCCCGTGCCCGCCCATCCCCTTCACGCCGTCCCGCCCCCGGCGGGACGATGCCGATACGAGGAGACACATGAACCACAAGGAGCGTGAGCACAGCCGCCCCGAGCCCGAAAAGCCTCCCCGGACAGCCGCCGACGAGGTCGTCCAGGAGGCGGAGGAAGCCGCGACCGACGTGGCGGACACCGCGGACCCGGCGAGGCGGCGCGGCAGGGACAGCGAGGCCGGCGATGCGCTGACCCCGAACGAAGAGGCCCAGGAGGACGCGGACCGGCCGCACACGTAGGGTGACAAATGGGGGTGTTTCCACCGTGACCGGCAGGGCACTCGCAGGATGCGGAGGGTGGCCGCGGGTGGACAGGAGCCACCCGCGGCGCCCCGGTCATCCATGGCGCCTCCGACGGAAGGACGGATCATGCCGACAGAGGCACGTGGCGACGATGTCTACCAGCCGCAGAGCGACGGCCAGGACCCGCCGAACGACGACCTCGACATGGAGAACACGCTCGGTGAGCGGGGCCTCGACGACCAGATGGAAGAGGGCTACTCCCCGCCCGAGCGTCCCCTCGCCGTCGACAGGTACGGGACGACGGGCGAGGAGGAACGCCGCGGCGAATCCCTCGACCAGCGCCTGGCGCAGGAGGTCGAAGAGGTCGAACCGCTGGACGACGACGACATCGGGGACCTGGCGGACGGCGAGGGAGAGCCGCTGGAGGTGGAGGACGAGACCCGCTCCGGCCGGCTGAGCGCGGCGGACGAAGTGCCCGGCCGGCTCACCGATGTCTACGCCGACGACGTGGGCATCGACGGCGGCGCGGCCTCAGCGGAGGAGGCAGCCGTACACACCACGGACGAGGAGGAGGGCCAGGGGCGGGAGGGCTGACCACGCGGCGGGGCCGGCCCTGGTCCGTACGGGGCGGGCGGTCCACAGACGTGCGGGGAGGGTTGTCGGTGCTGCGGAGCGGGAAGACGGCGGGCCCCCGGGCGGCGCACTCACCCGGGCGACGGGCTGCCACCTGGGCGAGGCCCGACGCGCCCTGCCGACGCCCAGGAGCACCTGCACGGCCCCGACGCCTGCGCCTCGCTGGCAGCATGCCAGGCCCTGCTCAACGATCTGACACCCGGCGAGGGCGGCACGGCACTTCCCGCCGACGGCGCCCGCGCGGCCGGACCTGAGGAGCACGCAACTGGGAGAACGACGCGCACATGGCCGAGCTCACCCGCCTGTGGAACCTGGACCCGCTCCGGGTGCCGCACTACGGCCCGCCCACGCACGCGATGCAGATGTTCCGGTATGTGGAGGAGGGCTCCATCCGGATGCTGTGGGCCACCGGCTCCCCCGCGCCGGCGCCCACCGCCTCGGCCCCGGTCGCCGGATCGGCCGTGCCCCCGACGGCGGGGGGCGGGGCGGGCGAGGAGCCGCACGCGTACCCGGAGGAAAGCCGATGAAACTGGACATGGTCCTGAAAGAGGTGCACCACGGGGAGAACGCCCTGGCCGTGCGGCTGATGCGGCGCTCCAGCACCCATACGACCGACCACGAGGTGCATCACGTCGCCCGCGACCTCGCCGCCTGGTCCCGGCACCACGTGCGGGAACCCGCGGACGCGGCCTCCGATCACGGCGTCGACCTCTCCCCCGAGCCGAAGACGGCCCAGGCCGCCCGCGACCAGGAACTCCTCGACCTGACCGAGCGCTGCCACCCGCAGACACTGCGCCAGCAGCGCTGGGCCAACACGATGATCAAGGTCGTCTCGCCCCAGGTACTGACCAGCTGAACGCTCCGCCGGCAGCGGGCCCGGTGCGGAATCGGGCGCGGGCGCCGGGACGGCCGTGTGCGCTGCCCCGGCCGGGGGCGCATCGTTCAAGAGGGACCCCGGCGAAGGAGCGCCGCATGCCTAGCCTCGACTGGAAGACACCCGTAGCGGGTGCGCCCTGCTGGGTGAGCCTGACCACCCGCGAGCTGCGGACCGCTCAGCCCTTCTACGCGCAGGTCCTGGACTGGGAGTTCCACGACAGCACCCTCGGTGACGACTTCGTTCTCGCCCGCGCCCACGGCAGGGCGGTCGCCGGCATCGGCTGCTGCCCGGACACCGGCGGCCCGCCCCCCGTCTGGATCCCGTACTTCGCCGTACCGGACGCGGACGGGACGGCCGACCGGATCAGGGAACGCGGCGCCACGCTCGCCGTCGGTCCGCTGCCGCTGGGCGAGGGACGTGCGGCGATCGCGGCCGACCGGGAAGGGGCCGTCTTCGGCTTCTGGGAGGGCCCGGCGCCCGTCTGGGCGGACGGGCCGCGCGCACCGGCGCGGGTGGACCTCCAGGCCCGCCACGCCTTCGAAGCGGCCATCTTCTACGCGGAGGTCTTCGGCTGGGCCAAGCCGCACAGCCGGTGCACCGTCGACTACGCGGAGGATCGCGTCCTGGTGCAGGCGGGCGGGCACACCGTCGTGACGTTGCGCGGCGGAGGCGTGGAGAACGATCCGGACCCCCGGGTCCGGGCGCGCTGGATCACCGACTTCCTCGTCGCGGACAGCCACCGGGCGGCAAAGGCCGCCGTCGCAGCCGGCGGCGAGGCGACGCCCGTGGACGGCCTGCCGGGAACCGCGTTCGTGATCCGCGACCCGGAGGGCGCGTTGTTCACCGTCTCCGACCGCTGACCGAATCCGTGCGAGCAAGCGCACCAGCTGCCTGAACCCGGGCGAGTGCCCCGGTCCACGGCCGGCCCCGCGACGCGGGGCCCGGTCCGGTGGAGAAGGGGGGTCGGGCCGGTGAAGAAGGCGGTACGCGGGCTCCCGGCCTCCTGACCCGCGGTACGCGAGCTTCCGACCTCCTGACCCGAGGCGCGGCCCGGGCATGTTTGAGGCGGCACGGGGCGGGAAAGGGCCAGGCGTGCTTCGGACAAGAGGCGCGCCCGTGGGAGCTCTGCTCCGGGTGTCGCCTGTCCGGCAGGCGCTCTCACGGTGGTCCGCACAGACGACGCCGAGGGAGTGAACACCATGGCCGGTGCCCGACAGACAGCGCCCGGACGACGTCAGGACATGGCCCCGATGACGGCCGCCTTCCACCGGCTCCGGGCCCTTCCCGACGGTCCCGAGAAGGAGGAGCTGCGCCGCGCGACCGTCTGCGCCTGGCTCCCCATGGCTCACCGGCTGGCCTCGCGCTTCCGCGACCGCGGGGAACCGCTGGACGATCTGCGCCAGGTGGCGGCCGTCGGCCTCGTCAAGGCGGTGGACCGCTACGACCCGGCGCGCGGCAAGGCCTTCGAGACGTACGCCATACCCACTGTGGTCGGCGAACTCAAGCGGCACTTCCGCGACCACACCTGGGACGTCCATGTACCGCGCCGGGTCCAGGACCTGCGCAACCAGGTGCGGGTGGCCCGCCGCGACCTCGCCCAGACGCTGGGCGGACGGCTGCCGACCGAAGCGGAGATCGCGGCCCGGACGGGGCTCCGCGTCGAGGACGTCCGGACCGGTCTGGAGGCCCTGGACAGCTACCGCACGCTGTCGCTGGACGCCGAGATGCCGAGGTCCGGCGACGGTTCCTGCCTCGCCGACACCCTCGGGCTGTACGACCACGCACTGGAGGTCGCCGTCGACCGCGAGGCGGTCAAGCCGGGCCTGCGGAGCCTGCCGGAACGCGAACGCACCATCCTCTACCTGCGGTTCTTCCGCGACATGACGCAGGAACGGATCGCCGAGGCGCTCGGCATATCGCAGATGCACGTCTCCCGGCTGATCGCCCAGTGCTGCGAGGAGGTTCGCACGCAGGCGCTCCAGGAGACCGGTCGGCCGACGTAGCGCCACGACGCGATCCCTGCCGCCGCGCCCGTTCCGAGGCCGGCCGCCGCCGGGGCGGGGTCGACGGCCCGGCCCCGTCCCGGTCGGCCGGCGGCGCGGGCGAGGCCGTCGCGGCGCCGGCCGGGGTACTCGGCTTCATCGTGCCGTCGCCGAGGGCCGGGGGGTGCGGAGGAGTTCGGTGTAGACGCGGGAGATCTCGTCGGTCACCTCGTCCCAGGTGAAGCGGGCGAGCACGTGCGTGCGGCCGGCGGCTCCGTAGCGGGCACGCCGTTCGGGGTCGTCGAGCAGACCGCGGATGGTGGCGGCGAGGTCGTGGCCCTCCCCGTCGGTGGGCGGTACGAGCGTTCCGGTCACGCCGTCGACGACGGTGTCCAGCTGTCCGCCGGCGGCGGTGGCCACCACCGGAGTGCCGCAGGCCATGGCCTCGACGGGGGTGATGCCGAACGATTCGTAGCGGGGCAGGGACAGGATCAGGTCGGCGCTGGACATGAGATGGGGCATCAGGTCCTGCGGTACGCGGCCGAGCAGCCGGACCCGCTCGGTCACCCCGTACTCGGCGGCCAGCTTGCGGAGGCGTTCGGCCTCCGGGTCGGCGAACAGGAGCGGGGCGTCCGGTCCGCCGGCGATGAGCAGTTCGGCGTCGGGGACGTCGGCGAGGGCCTTGACGGCGCGGTCGAATCCCTTGTGGGGAACGAGCCGGCCGACGGAGAGCAGCCGGTGCGGGGCGCCGGGCGGCCGGTCGGCGAGGGGCACCGGGGCGAAGTGCTCGGTGTCGACGCCGCAGGGCACGACGCTGATCCTGGAGCGCGGGACGCCCATGGCGGTCAGTTCGCTGAGCTCGTCCGCGCAGGTCGCGAGGATGCGGTGGGCCTCGCGGCCGATCCGGGCCTCGATGCCGACACGCTCGGGCGGGCTGGTGTCCTCGCCGCCCTGGTGGCGCTTCTCCACCGTCCCGAGGGCGTGGTAGGTCTGGACGACGGGGACTCCGGTCTCCCTGGCCCCGGCGAGCGCGGCCATGCCGGACATCCAGAAGTGCGCGTGGACGACGTCGGGGCGGTTGAGCCGCCAGAGCCTGGCCAGGTAGGCGCCGAACTCCGGCATCCAGGCCAGCAGGTCGTCCTTCGGTACGGGGGCCGGCGGCCCGGCCGGTACGTGGACGACCTTCACGCCCGCCTCGGTCCGCACGAGGGTCGGTTCCTCGGGCCGGTCGCGGCGGGTGTAGACGGTGACGTCGTATCCCCTGCGGGCCAGGCATCCCGCCAGCTGAGCCACGTACACGTTCTGTCCGCCGACGCAGGGGCAGCCGGGTTCGGCGAGCGGGCCGGCGTGTTCGGACACCAGGGCGATCCGTGCGGGTCGCGGCAGGGGTTGCGTCATCGCGTGACCTCTTTCATGAGTCGGTCCCGGTCGTCCAGGAAGTGCTGGACCCGTACCTGGCCATGACCGCCTCCCGTGCCCGGCGGCCGGTGTGCCCGGCGACGAGGCGCAGGACGCCGGTGAGTACCTCGGGCCGGTCCCAGACGGCTTCGGCGCCGGACGGCACGCCCCGGGCTTCGTCGGGCGCGGTGGTGGTCACGCGCTGTTCTCGGTCTCCGGCCGCCATGTGAACGCCTTCGCCGGCGCCGTCGGCATGGCAGAGGGACCGGGTCCGCATGTGCCCCCATCTCCTTTCAGAGAGCTGAGAGCTCCGGAACGCACGGGTGATCACCGTCGTACGCGATCGCCCGCCCCGGCACCACCGAGCCGCGTTCCTGCCACTCGCTTCTCCCCCATGGATCCTGCCGGACTGCCTCGGCCGCGCATCTTTGGAACTGCCGTTGGAATGATTCCCGGCGCAGGAGACGGCCCTGAGCCAGGACCTGGCCGGTGCCGTGAGCCAGGACCTGGCCCACATGCCCTGGACCTGTTTCTCGCCGCGCAGCGAAGACAGGGCGGCGGCCTTCCGGCCCGGCGGCGGCAGGGACCCGCATGTGAGTGAGGCGCAGTGCCCCCGCCCCGTCCCTGGGGCAGGGGCACTGCGCGCCTCAGGCGTGCCGGGCGAAGACTTCGCGGAGGCCGAGCAGATCCGCTTCCCGCTCCTCCTCGTTCTCGTACAGACCGTTCTCGGCCCGGACCCTCACAACGGTCTCCGGGGTGAAGTCCTGGCCGAATCGGTAGGCGTCCAGGCAGTAGCCGAAGCCGGAGTCGACGAACAGGTCCGCTTCCTCGCTCTCGCAATGCGCCGCCAGACCGTCGGACACGTGCCAGTGCGTGCCGTCGTACCAGAAGACGCCGCCCGCGTAATGAATGGTCCGGCCCGTCGCCGAATCCGTGAGGTTCAGCGACTCGTAGTTCTCGGGCCGGTCGCGGACCAGGGTGACGAGGGATTCGGGGACGCCGTCGTAGAAGGACTCCTGGAGGGCGTAGTCGTCCTCCGCGTACAGATTGAGGTCCGACTCGTGGTCGAACGTCAGCAGCAGCGCGCGGCCGTCCTTTGCGAAGTACCAGACCGCCGACTGGCCGCCCCGGTCGTTCCAGGCCAGACGGTACGCGCCGGGCACCGTCACCGGTGCGACCTCGGCGAGGTCGTTCATGATGGCGGCCCGCCGCCGTACCTCGGAGAGAGGGGTTGTCATCAGTGCGTCCCACATCGCGTTACTCATCCCGGCAGACTATCCGCCGCCACGGACAGTCCCGCCCGCCCCGGCAGGGATCCTCGTGGCACTGCGGGCAGCGCTGTCAGCGGAGGCTCTGCTCCGCGGCCGGGCCCGTGCCATGGGTAGCGGCCCAGGAGGCGAGGAGACGCAGTCCCTCTTCCGCCGGTGAGCCGGGTTCGGCGGTGTAGACGGTGAGGGTGAGGCCGGGTTCGGCGGCCATTTCCAGACCCTCGTAGGCGAGGGTGAGGTCGCCGACGACGCCGTGGTGGAAACGTTTGGTGCCCGTGCCGTGGTGGCGGACGTTGTGGGCGCCCCAGCGGGTGCGGAAGTCGTCGCTCCGGGTGGAGAGCTCGCCGACGAGTTCGTGCAGCTCCTTGTCATGAGGGCTGCGGCCGGCCTCGGTGCGCAGGATGGCGACGGCGATGTCGGCGGCCTGGTCCCAGTCGGAGTAGAAGCGCCGGGAAGCGGGGTCGAGGAACTGGAAGCGGGCCAGGTTCGCCTGGTTGCGCGGATCGGCGTACATGTCGGCGTAGAAGGCCCGGGCGAGTTCGTTGGCGGCCAGGACGTCCATGCGGCCGTTGCGTACGAACGCGGGCCCGGCGGTGACGGCGTCCAGGGTCCACTGCAGGCTGCGGTGCGGCTTCCACTGGTCCCTGGTACGCCGTCGGCGCGGCCGGGTGAGGAGGTCGGTGCCGTCGGCCGCCTGGGCCAGGTTGAGCAGGTGGGCCCGTTCGGCGTCGTCGAGCTGGAGGGCGCGGGCGACGGCTTCGAGGACGGCCGGTGAGACGCCGGCCAGGTTGCCCCGCTCCAGTTTGGCGTAGTACTCGACGCTGACGTCGGCGAGTGCCGCGACCTCGCTCCTGCGCAGGCCTGGGACGCGCCGGCGGGGGCCGGCCGGCAGTCCCGCCTGCTCGGGGCTGATCTTCGCGCGCCGCGAGGTGAGGAACTCGCGGACCTCGTTCTGGTTGTCCACCCTCCGACCGTACGTCCGGCACGGCGCGGGAGGGGTGTACTGGCGGTACACCCCTTGTCAGTGACTCGCCGCACGCGCGAAGTGCGGGTTATCTGGATGACGTGGCGTCTTCTCCGCCGTTTCGCCGGCCGGGAGGGGACGCCTCGGTCCCACGGTGTTCCTGTCCCGGGAACACCGGCACGCGGGCCGGTCCCGAGCGGTCCGGCCTTACTCGTACGTAAGGAACCCCCTGATGCGCGGAGCAGTGATCCACGCCCCCGGCGATGTGCGCTTCGAGACCGTGGACGACGCGAAGATCCTTCACCCCACCGATGCCGTCATCCGGACGGCCGTGACCTGTGTGTGCGGCTCGGACCTGTGGCCGTACCGGGGCGCGGAGCCGATCGGTGACCCGCATCCGATGGGCCACGAGTACGTCGGTTTCGTGGAGGAGGTCGGCTCGGCCGTCACTTCGGTGAAGCCGGGCCAGTTCGTCGTCGGCTCCTTCGCGACCTCGGACAACACCTGCGCGAACTGCGCGAACGGCTTCCCGTCGAACTGCCTGCACCGCGAGTTCATGTCGACCTGCCAGGCCGAGTACGTCCGCATCCCCAACGCCCAGGGCACCCTGGTCGCCACCGACGAGGTCCCCGACGAGGAGTTCTGGCCGGGACTGCTGGCCGTGTCCGACGTCATGGGTACCGGCTGGTGGGCCGCGGAGGCCGCCGAGGTCAGGCCCGGCTCGACCGCCGTCGTCGTCGGCGACGGGGCGGTCGGCCTGTGCGGCGTGATCGCGGCGAAGGAGAGGGGAGCGGAACGCATCATCGCCATGTCCCGGCACGAGCCCCGCCAGAAGCTCGCCCGGGAGTTCGGCGCCACCGACATCGTCACCGAACGCGGCGAGGAGGGCATCGCCCGCATCAAGGAGCTGACGAACGGGATCGGCGCGGACAGCGTGCTGGAGTGCGTCGGCACCGCCCAGGCCATGAGCCAGGCCCTGCACTCCGCCCGGCCCGGCGGCAACGTCGGCTTCGTCGGCGTCCCGCACGAGGTCGCGATCGACGGGCAGGAACTGTTCTTCTCCCACGTCGGCCTGCGTGGCGGCCCCGCCCCCGTACGCCGCTACCTGCCCGACCTCATCGACCGCGTCCTCACCCGGCGTATCGCCCCCGGCAAGGTCTTCGACCTCACCCTGCCCCTGGACCAGGTCGCCGAGGGCTACAAGGCCATGGACGAGCGCCGCGCCGTCAAGACCCTCCTCACCCCCTGACACCGGTCCGCCCACCGCCCGAAGGAACGATCATGCAGATCACCCGCAGCTCGCTCGACACCGCCAAGGGCCCGGCCGACTGGTTCACCGGTGACGTCTACATCGACCCCGTCGCCGCCGCGCCGGCCCCGTCCCGGGTCACCGCGGCCCTGGTGCACTTCATGCCCGGTGCCCGTACCCACTGGCACCGGCATCCGCTGGGGCAGACCGTCTTCGTCACCGAGGGCGTCGGCCTGTGCCAGCGCCGCGGCGGACCGGTGGAGGTCATCCGCCCCGGCGACCGCGTCCTGTTCGAAGCCGGCGAGGAGCACTGGCACGGCGCCGCCCCGAACCGGCTGATGGTCCACCTCGCCATCAACGAGGGCGACGACGAGCACGCCGTCGTGCACTGGCTGACCCCCGTCACCGACGAGGAGTACCACGCCGCCCCGACCACCGGCTGAACCCAGGCAAGGCCAACGGCCGCTGTCCCTCCTGGCCACCGTCGGTCAGCACGGTGACAGCCCGCGGTTCACGGCCGTCCTGAAGGCATCCGGGTACCTCGCGTCGGGCCTGACCGTCCTCGTGTCCGTCCGCTGCGGGTGAGGGGCGACAAGGCGTACTCCTCTCGCGCAGATCCGGGCTTACCCGCGAAAGCGCGGGATCCGGTGCCCGGACGTGTCCTCGTAGACGTGTCCCGGCCGACGGGGCGGCCGGGCACCGCCCCGGGCCAGGGGTTCAGCGTGCGCTGCGGACGAACCGGACGGCGAAGGCTCCAAGGAGAGCGAAGGCCGCGGCGGCCAGGTAGAGCGCCGTGTAGTTGTCCTCGCCGTCCGCCCCTCCGATGGCGAGGAAGAGGGGGGCGACGGCCGGGGCGACGCTCTGTGGCAGCGCGTTGGCGATGTTGAACAGGCCCATCCCCTTCGCGGCTTCGCTCCTGCTGTCGGGCAGTACGGACGCGACCAGGGCGTAGTCGATGCCGACGTAAATGCCCTGTCCGATCCCGGAGACGGCCACCCCGACAAGGAAGCCTGCGACCGAGTCGCTGAAGGCGATGACGACCATGCCGGCGGCGAACAGCAGCGACGCGACCCCGATGAAGATCTTGCGGCGCTTCAAGAGGTCGGAGAGCCAGCCGGCGGTGTTGCTGCCCACGACGATGGCGACGGCCAGGAGGAGCATCGTCCAGCTGAGGATGCGCGCCGCGTCATCGGCGCCGTATCCCAGATGGTCCATCAGGAAGTACGTCTTGTAGGTCAGCAGGAAGGCTTTGCCGGTCCATACCAGGAAGCGGCTGAGGAAGGCCCAGGCGAAGTCGGTGTGGCGCAGGGGGTTGATCCACATGCTGCGCGGGATGTCCGACCAGGTCAGCGGTCGGCGTTCCGCGCGGCTCTGGGGGACCTCGCGCAGGTGGCAGGCGAAGACCACCACCAGGACGACACCGATGAGGGCCGGGGCCAGGAACATTCCCAGGCCGTGCGTGCCGGTGAGCTGGATGAGGAACGTGCCGGCGACCGTGGCCACCTGGTTGGTCATGCCCATCAGTCCGGAGACCCGGCCGCGCCGGTGTTCGGGAATCCGGTCGGGCAGCACCGCGATCAGCGCGGCGAGGGCGGCGTTGACCCCGATCTGCAGGACGCACCAGCCCACCAGCATGGTGAGGATGTTCGGGGCACTGCCGACCACGACCAGGGCGAGGGTGGCGAGCAGGATGCCGCCGACCATGAAGGGCCGGCGCCGTCCGAAGCGCGAGGCCGACGCGTCGCTGAGTCTTCCGCAGACGGGATTGGCCACCAGGGCGAACACCGCTCCCACGCCGGTCACCAGGGCAAGGGAGGAGCTCTTGTGTGCGGGGTCCAGCTCGGCGACGCGCAGCGACAGGGCGACGGCGGTGGGCGGGAGCACGGCCAGCCACAGGCCAATGATGGCGAGGATGTACAGGCTGATGAAGGTGGTGCCGACCGGTTGACCGGTGAGCCGGAGGGATCGTTCCGGTATTCCCTCGGCGGGCGACTGGTGGGCGTCCGCTTCCGGGATGGCGGCGTGTGGTGGCGTCATGGAGCGACTCCGTTGTCGTCAAGGGGGACGGGGATGACGTGCTTCAGGGGGGTACGGGGGCCGCGGGCGGCACCAGGAACCGGTGCTCAGGCGCTGTGCGTGGCCGCGAGCGCGGCGGCGTCGCGCAGGAGCCGGGTGTCCGCTTCCGCGATCCTGGCGTGCAGGTCCGCCATGCCCCGGTGGTGCTGGTCCAGATCGAGTCGGGCCTCGCGGGCCAGTTCCTCGCGGCGTCCCGTGGACGTGCCGCCCTGGCTGATGCGGCTCTCCACGAAGGCGTCGGCGTCGAGAATCCGCGCCAGGTCCTCGGGGGCGTACCCGGCCAGCTCGACGGGCGCCGGTGCCGGGTCCGAGGGAGCGTGCCTCTCCTGAGTGGCGATGTACCGCGCGACTGCCTCGTGCGCCTGGCGGAAGCTCAGCCCACGGGTGCGGACCAGATCGTCGGCGAGCGCGCTGGCGGTGGACCAGTGGCGTCCCGCCGAAACCCGCAGGGCCTCCTCGTCGACTTCGAGAGACATGACCGCCTCGGCGAGCAGGTCGAACGCTCCGGCGCTCTCCCGGCAGTACCCGGGGATGCGGTTGTGGACATACGCCTGGTCGGCATCGGTGGACGTGGCCGAGTGCAGCGTGCCCAGCTGGCTCGCCGTCCAGCCCGCAGCTTCACCGGCCAGCCCCCGGATGCGCTCCAGGACGATGGGGTTGCGCTTCTGCGGCATCATGCTCGACGTGCCGCACAGCGCGGCGGAGAGACTGACCAGGCCGACTTCGGAACTGGACCAGTAGAAGAGGTCGGACGCGCACCGGGCCGCCCCGGCCAGGGACAGGCCGAGCACCGCCGCGATCTCGGCCCCGCCGTCCTGCGCGGACAGCCCGGCGTCCCGGGCGTTGCGCACGGGCCGGGTGAAGCCGAGGTAGGAGGCGGTGGCCTCCCGGTTGATCGGCCACGAGGTGCCGCTGTGCGCCGCTCCCCCGAGGGGGCATTCGTCGAGCCGGCGAAGGACATGGGTCATCCGGTCCAGGGCGCGGGCCACCGGCCAGTACTGGGCGTTGAAGTAGTGGCCCAGTGTGGTCGGCTGGGCGTGCTGGAGGTGCGTATAGCCGGGGGCCAGGACCGCGTCGTGGCGCTCGGAGGCCGCGAGCAGGGCCTCGCCCAGGCGCAGCAAGGCGTCCATGGTGTGCAGCAGGGCTTCGCGGTCGGCCAGGCGTATGCCGGTGGACTTCTGGTCGATCCGGCTGCGCGCCCTCTGGATGTCGAGACCCGAAGGACCGCACTGCTCTTCGAGGTATCGCTCGATCTGCAGGCCGAGCGTCCCGATCGCGGGATCGCAGGCCAGGACCGTCCTGGGGTCCGTGTCGAGCAGCCGGAGCAGGGCGGCGGTGATGGCCGCGCCCTGCTCCTCGCGGAAAATGCCCTCCTGGGTGAGCATCAGGACGTGGGCCAGGTCCATGCGGATGTAGTGCGCGACGGCTGCGGTCTCGTCGTCCAGTTCGATCGCGTTCACGTGATCGACCAGACCCCGGGCAGGGCCGGTACCGAAACGGGCTTCCGTGAGGGTGGGACTCATGGCTTCTGCTCCCTCCATGACCCATTGCCGTTATGTAAACGTCAACATGGCCATGTAAACGTTGACATGCGGAGTATTGGCTACCGACACCGCCATGTCAACGTTTACATTGGATGCGGTCACAGGTGACCTTGAGCAGGCCGCGCGGAAGCACGACCGGGACGCCAGAGGAGAGACATGCCGGACGAGCGCGCGGCGCGGAGGGTCACCCTGCGAGAGGTCGCCCGGGCGGCGGGCGTGAGCACGGCCACCGTCACCCGCACGTTGCAGCACTCGCCCCGGGTCGAGGAAGCCACCCGGGACCGCGTCCTGGCGGCGGTCAAGGAACTCGGCTACACCCCCAACCCGATGGCTCAGGGCCTGCGCGACGGCCGGCGCAACGGTGCGGTGGGCCTGGTGACCAGCGGCTTCACCAACGTCTTCCAGGCGGGTGTCGCCGCCGGCGCCGAGCGCGAACTGCGCCGCGCCGGACTCCAGATGATCATCGCCTCGACCGACGAGGACCCCAGTCGCGAGCCGGAGGTGGTCCGCGCACTGATCGACCGACGGGTCAGCGCGCTGCTGGTCATGCCGGACAGCGACGCACGCGACCACCTGGACGCGGACCACACCTTCGGCACACCGGTCGTCATGGTGGGCCGCCCCACGGGTGGCCTGTCGGCCGACCTGGTGACCACGGACGACGACGCGGCAGTACGCAAGGCCACGGAGCGGCTGATCGGCCTGGGACACCGGCGCATCGCCGCGCTCGCCGGCCGCAGCGACACCTTCCCGGCGCGCCGTCGACTCGAAGGCTTCCGCCGCGGCCTGGCCGGCAGCGTGGCCGCGGACGAAGATCCGGACCTCGTGGTGAGCGAACTGGCGACCCCGGATCAGGCCCGCACCGCGCTGCGGGCCATGCTGCGCCTGCCCCATCCGCCGACCGCCGTCCTCGCCCTCAACCTGGGCATCAGCACCGGCGTCCTCCTTGAACGGCTGGCCGGCGCCGCCCCCTTCGCCTTTATCGGCTTCGACGAGACCGAGGTGTCCGCAGGCCTCGGCATCTCCGCGATCGTCCGTGATCCCCAGGACGTCGGAAGGCAGGCCGCACGCCTGGCACTGGCCCGGCTGGCCGAACCGGCCCTGCCCCCGGCGACATTGACCCTCCCCAGCCGCCTCGTCGCCCGCGGCTCCGGCGAGATCCCGGCCGAGGACCTCACGGCCGGGACGACGCGACTGACGGAACGCTGACCTTTCTTCCCTGCTGCCGCGCGCCGGTTCCGGGAGTCGGCGCGGCTCGGAAGCAAGCGCCGGCCTGAACCGGGCTCACCCGTACGACAGCGGTGCGGAGCTCCGCCGTATCGGGCCGGCTCGCCTCCGCTCGCGCTGAGAACACCGGCCGAGAGCGCCGCCGGTCAGCACCCCACCCCCGGCCGAATCGACCTGACGCACCGTCAAGGAGGTCGGCATTGAGTCAGCGTCCGTCCTGGCACACAAGGAAACGCGCCGGCGCGGACGGGAACACCCCACCAGCGGCAAGCTCCCTCCGGAGCGGCCTGCATGCCTTGATCGCCGCAGCTCAGCCCCGAACGGCACTCGGCAACCCCGGAAGTGGGGAACCGCAGCTCAACGCACCCGTCCCCGCGGCTTCAGCGGCACACCGGGCAGCGCGGGCGCGGGGATCGGCGGACCGCCGTAACCGCGCACGGTGCCGAAGCGGTCACCGTTCATCCAGTCCTCACGGGCCCGGGCGATCTCCTCCTGGGTCCTCCCCACGAAGTTCCACCACCCCTTGATCCGTTGACGTTTCCGCGGGTCAGAGGCGTTCGAGTCCGTCAAAGTCAGCATCGGAGTACCTCCGGGCAGCCCGATTCGTTTCCTGCATCTCCGCTCAGCGCGCTCCGCCGACCACGAATGTGGGCCCTTGGGAGGGATTCTCCAAGGGAACCGAGGAGCCTGAGGAAGCCTGCGGTGATACCGGCCTCCCTACCCGAGGTTCCAACCTCACCCGCCTCCCCGTGCCCTCCCAGGGCCGCATGGGGATGGCTGTGCCTGGCCCGCACCACGCGGGCGCGGAGCCTCTGTCGTAGACGGGCGTCGCGTCACGGGCCGAGCCCGCGCTCACCCTCTGGGCACACCCGCCGCCCCGAGGAGGGCGCCCGTGTTGATGTGGCGCATGACCGCGGTGGGCGGTCGCCCTTGAGGTGCACCAGGCCCGCAGCCACGTACAGGGAATGGCCCGCGCTCTGCACGCGGTCGCGCACGACTTCACCGATCCCGGCCTGGACCGCCCGCAGCCGGGTGCCGTACGGAAGCGCTGAACGACTCAACTGACTTTTTTTACAGCGCCTGTTGGACGCATGGGGGGTCCAGCGAGCGGAACGGAAACGTCGCACGCCCGCCACGCGAGGCAAAGCATGACTTCTTCCATCGCTCCTACCTCTCAGGAGACCCAGTGCGATCCACCGTCCGACAGAAACTCGCCGGTCTGGCGAGCCTCCTCTTCCTGCTGACCCTCATATCGGCCGCGCCGGCGGGGGCCACCGAACGGTCCTTGACGGTCGCCACCGACAAGGGCCGGGTCGCGGGAGCCTCGGCCGACGACGTCGACCACTTCTACGGCATCCCGTACGCGGCTCCGCCCGTCGGCGCCGGACGCTGGCAGCCGCCCGCGCCCGCCGCCACGTGGACGGACACCCGGCAGGCCACGGCCCCCGGTCCCCGCTGCCTCCAGAACGGGAGCAGCACGAGCCCGGGGATGAGCGAGGACTGCCTGTACCTCAACGTCTACACGCCCTCCCACAGGCCCGACCGGCCGCTGCCGGTGATGTTCTGGATCCACGGCGGCGGCTTCTCCTACGGCTCGGGCGGCACGGAGGACGGCTCGCTGATCGCCCGGACCAACAACGTCGTGGTCGTCACGATCAACTACCGCCTCGGCGTGTTCGGCTTCCTCGACCTGCCCGGGCTGAGCGAGCAGGGCGCGGGCAACTACGGCCTGCTCGACCAGGAGGCGGCGCTGCGCTGGACGCAGCGCAACATCGGCGCGTTCGGGGGCGACGCGAGCCGGGTCACCATCGCCGGGGAGTCGGCCGGCGGCCACTCCGTCTGCGCGCTCCTCGCCTCCCCCCCCGGCGCGTGGTCTCTTCTCGGGCGCGATCATCCAGAGCGGTGGATGCCCGAGCTACACGGTCGAGCAGGCCGTCGCCCGTGGGAAGAAGTACGCAGCGGCGGCCGGCTGCTCCGCCCCCTCGGCCGCCCTGTCCTGCCTGCGGGCCAAGCCCGCCGATGAACTGCAGTCCGCGGCAGCGGACTTCACCGGCGGCGTCCTGAGCGGCCCGCTGCCCACGTCCGGGGTTCCCGAACTGCCCGTCGCTCCGCTCGAGGCCGTACGCACCGGCCGGACCGCGAACGTCCCCCTCCTGATCGGGCACACGCGCGACGAGGTGCGCGGGTGGGCGTGGCCGTTCGCGAACGCGACGAAGGACCAGTACGAGAAGGCGGTGCGGATCGAGTTCGGGGACGAGGCCGACGCCGTCCTCGCTCACTATCCGTTCAGTGCCTACGGCGACTCGTATACCGGGGCGTACGCCTTCGGCGCCCTGTGGGGCGACAGCAGCACCTTCTTCGGTCTCGGGGGCTGCCAGTACCAGAACCTCACGGCCACGTACGCGAAGCGTCAACCGCAGACCTATTACTACGAGTTCAACGACCCGCACCCGCCCACCGGCCGGCCCTCGACCGGCTTCGACGCGGGCGCCTCGCATGCCAGCGAGATGCCCTACCTGTTGCCCTCGGCGACCTCGGCGCTGCTGACTCCGGAGCAGCAGCAGCTGTCCGGCGAGATGGTGCGCTACTGGGGCTCGTTCGTGAAGCACGGGAAGCCCGCCACCCCGGGAATCGCCCCCTGGCCCTCGTACCGGGCAGGGAAGTTCATGTCGCTGCTGCCGGGTGGTGAGAGCCTGGCGCTGAAGACCGGCGTGTACGAGGCGCGCCGCCAGTGCGCCTTCTGGAACTCGATCGATTACGACTGGCTCCCCGTCAATCCGGACCAGCTCGCCGCGCAGGCAGGCGTTTCGCAGTCCTGAACCGGTCAGCGTGAAGGGCCCCCTCCGGCGGGAGGGGGCCCTTCGGGCTTCCGTGCGGCGAGCTTCCTGGCTCAGTTGCCGGTGTGCTCCATGTCGAGCACGATCTTGCCCACCGCCTGCCCCGTCCGCAGCCGTTCCACGGCCTCGCCGAGCGCGTCCATCCCGTAACGCTCGTACGGCAGCGACAGTGCGCCCGACGAGAGTTCCGGCAGCAGACGGAGCACCTCGGGGGCGACCTCCGCACTGCGGCTGATCATGTTGACGGGCAGGAGGGTGACATCGGCGAGGAAGAAGTCCGCGAGGTCCAGGGTGAGTTCGCGGCCGGCCGTGTAGCCGAGGAGCGCAGCACGGCCGCGCGGGCGGACCAGGGTGAGGGCGTTGCGGAGGATCTGGCCGCCAACCGTGTCGATGAGTACGTCGACCTTGCCGCCGATCGCGTCCGCGGAGAGGTCCGAGGCGAGCAGGGCCTTGGCGGCGTCGGGCACGTGCGGCAGTTTCGCAGGGCGGCCGACCGCGCCGATGACCTCCGCGCCGACGCGCCCCGCGAGCTGCACGGCCATGGCGCCGACCGCGCCGGACGCGCCGGTGACCAGGACCCGCTCCCCCGGTCGCACCTGGGCGATCGCGTGGACGGTCGCCCAGGCGGTGCCGACCGGGGAGAAGTAGATGCAGGCCAGCGCGGGGGTCGTGCCCTCGGGCATAATCTCCGCGGCGGCGTCCGGGACGAGCGCATGCTCGGCCCAGGCGCCGTCGCGGCTCAGGCCGAGACCCTCGCCGCGCAGCCGCACCAGGGCACCCTCGGGGTGGGTCTCCGAGGAGACGACGTAGCCGCTGCCCTGGGTACCGGGGATGAACGGCAGCTCGGGCAGGATGCCGAACTGCCCGTCGAGGATGTTCAGGTCCAGATGGGCGGCGGTGGCCGCCGCCACCCGGACGAGGGTGTGCCCGGGCCGCGGCTCGGGCACGGCCCGCTCCCCGAGGCGCGGCAGGGTGCCGAACTTCTCAAGAAAGAGGGCCCGCGATGTGGACGAGGTGGTGCTCACGTGCTGTGTTCTCCGTTCTTCCCCCGTTGGACTGCGCACCGGCCCCCGTTGGTCACTGCCGTCCCCGTTTACACCTTAGCTCCATACTTGTGCAGTACACGCATCGCGATGAGGCGCAGGATCCGGTCGTAGACGAGGCCCAGGATGCCGAGGGTGATGATGCCGACGAAGACCCAGTCGACGCGGCCGTAGTTGCGGGAGGTCCAGATCAGGGAGCCGAGCCCGACCTGAGCGGCGACGATCTCGGCGGAGACGATCGTCAGGAAGCTGTTGCCCATGGCGAGGCGTGCGCCCGTGAGGATGTACGGGACGGTGGACGGCAGCACGACGCGCTGGAGGATCTGGCGGCGGCCGGCTCCCAGGCTGGCCGCGGCCCGCAGCTTGTTCTCGTTGACGGCCATCACACCGGCGCTGGTGTTGAGCGTGACGATGAACACGGCCGTGTAGAAGATCAGGACCACCTTCGACGTCTCGCCGATGCCCAGCCACACCACCGCCAGCGTCACGAAGGCCACCGGCGGGATGAACCGGAAGAACTCGAGGTACGGCTCCAGGAGTTGGCGGACGATCCTGATCTGACCGATGAGCAGGCCGACGGGGGCGCCCACCACGACGCCGAGGCCCCAGCCGATCAGGATGCGACGGCTGGAGGCGATGACGGAGTTGCCCAGCGTGCCGTCGGCGGCCAGCTCACGGGCGGCCGACAGGGTCTCCTTGGGGGAGGCGACCAGGGACGGACCGTACTTCATGGCCACGAGCTGCCAGACACCCAGGCCGACCAGGACGGCGAAGGCGTACAGGCCGAAGGTGCGCAGCCCCTGGGCGCCCGGCCCGCTCACGCGGCGCGAGCGCGCCCTGGCCGGAGCCGGGGCCTCGGTTGTGGTGATCGTCATGCGCCTTTCGCCTCTCGGTCGAGCTGGTCATCGAGTCCCTGGTCGCGCATGGCCTTGCGGACCTCTTCGCCGATGTCCTCGCGCAACTGGTTGCGCAGGCGCAGGGCGGCGGGGTCGGACTCGTCACGGGGGCGCGGCAGGTCGACCGTGTAGAGGGACTTGATCGAGGCCGCGGGCCCCGCCGTCATGACGGCGACCCGGTCGGCCAGGAGGATCGCCTCGTCGATGTCGTGCGTGACGAAGACGACGGTGCACCCGGAGGCGCTCCAGATACGGGCCGTCTCCTGCTGGAGCACCTGCCGGGTCTGCGCGTCGAGCGCGCCGAAGGGCTCGTCCATGAGGACGACGCCCGGTTCGTTGGCCAGGACCCGGGCGATCTGGACGCGCTGGCGCATACCGCCGCTGAGCTGGCCGGGGTAGCGGTCCGCGCAGTGGCGCAGGCCGACCAGGCCGAGGAACTCGTCGGCCGCCCGGTTCTGCTCGGCCCGGGAACGGCCGCGCATGCGCGGCCCGAAGGTGACGTTCTGCTACACCGTCATCCAGTCGAAGAGGGCTTCGCTGCTCTGGAACACCATGCCGAGCTCGGGATCGGGGCCGGTGACAGGAGCGCCGTCGGCGGTGAGAGATCCCTCGCTGACCTGGGTGAATCCCGCCATGGCCGACAGCAGCGTGGACTTGCCGCAGCCGCTGGGGCCGAGCAGACAGAGGAATTCTCCGGCCGGGATGTCCAGGTCGATGCCCTGGACGGCCCGGAAGTCTCCGAATGAGATGGCCGCGCCGTCGAGGCGCAGGGCTGCTCCGCGCCCCGCCGCCGGCTCCGCACCGGTCCGGGGGGCGGCCACAGTCACCGCTGCTTCCTGCGGATGCGCATGCGTCTCCTTCTCGATGCCCTTGGTCGCCTTGGTCATCAGGAGCCCTTCGTGTTCTCGGGAAGCCAGCCGCGCTGGATGGTGCGGGACACGTCGGGGCGGGCCTTCAGCTTGCCGGTGTCCAGGTAGAAGGCGGCCGTGGCCTCGTAGCCCTTCAGGTCCTTGGCCGTGAAGTCGCGGACGCCGAAGTCGATCTCCTTCACCGCGTTCACGGTCTGTGCCGTGGGGATCTTCGCGGCGTCCTTGGTGGCCTTGGCCGCCGCCTCCGGGTCGCTCTCGACCTTCTTGGCCGCTTCCGCGAGGGCGGCTGCCACCTTGGCTGCGGTGTCCTTGTGGTCCTTGAGCCAGGGAGATGTCGACAGCAGCCAGTGCTGGTAACTGAAGTCGTAGTCGCCCGTGGTCTCCAGGATCCGCTCGCCGAGCTCCGCCCCCTTGGCGGGCCAGGGCTCCCACAGGACGTAGGCGTCCACGTCGCCCTTCTTGGTGAGGGCGGGGATCTCGGCGGGGTCGGACGTGAGGAACTCGACCGAGCCGGGCTCGATGCCCTTCGATTCGAGGAACCGGGTGGCGGCCAGCTCGGACAGGCCCGGAACCACGGCCATCTTCCGGATCTCGGAGGGGGACTTCACACCGTGCCCCAGGACGACCTTGAGGTACCGCCCGGAGTCCTCGTACACGAGGAGCGAGCGCAGGTCGGGGTTCTGTCCGAGCAGGCCGATGGTGGTGGCGTCGGAGTTCCCGGCCATCTGGACCTGTCCGGCGTTGAGGGCGTCGACGCCTTCCCCGCCCTTGGCGAACTGGACGAGGTCGACGTCGACCCCGTGCTTGGCCCACAGTCCCTCGGCGCCGGCCACGAAGAACGGGGCGTACGCAGCGTCGACACCGACCGCGACACGGATGTGCGGCTTGCCTCCTCCGCCCGAGCCGGAATCGGCGCCGCTGTCGGTGGTGCCCGCGCCGCACGCGGTGGCGGCGAACAACGTGGCGGTGATGAGGGCGGAGCCGGTGACGCGCCCCGGGGGGCGGAGAGGAGTCGGGTGGGACGCAGTCTTCATGAGCACCTCGGATCGGAACGCTTTTTGCAGGTCATCGGGGGGGTTGGCTCGCGAGTTGGCGCACGCTACTGCCGCGGGGAGGGCGGGCGCATGCGGGTCGGTCCGCTCAGCGGGACGGGCCGGGAATGGCGTGTCGCGGCCGGTCATCCGGCGTGCCGGTCGTACCAGCCGCGCAGCAGGGCCCTGTCGAGATCGGGGGCGCTCTTGATGAGGCGCTGTTCCGTGAGGAAGTCGGTGATCCGGCGCGAGGTCGTGACATCGGCCGAGGTCAGGGACCGGGCCGTGAACGAGATCTCCCCGATGGCCTTCTCCGTCCCGGCCACCGGCAGCTGTGCCTGCTCGTGGGCCGCGAGGGCGGCGGCGTGCGGGTCCTTCGTCACGAGCCGGTCGGCCTCGGCGACCACCTTGAACACCTTGCCGGCGAGCTTCTCGTTCTTCTTCAGCCACTTCTGGTCGGCGATGAGCCACTGCACGTACGTGACGTCGAAGTCGCCGATGGACTCGGCGATGTGACCGCCCGCCTCGACCCCCTTGCTCACCCAGGGGTCGAAGAGGATGTAGCCGTCGATGTCACCGCGCTGGAGCATGGTGGGGATCTCCTGCGGCGAACTCTGCTGGATCTTCACGGAGTCCGGGTCGATGCCGTGGTGGCTCAGGTACTCGTGTGTCGCGTACAGGCCGATGCCCCCGATCGAACCCATCGTCTTGATCTGGCGCGGAGATATGACGCCCTTGCCCAGGACGACCTTGAGGTAGCGGCCCGAGGACTGGAAGGCGCCGAGGGCGCGCAGGCGCGGGTTGCTCACCATCTGCGGCAGCACGGTGGAATCGGCGTTGGCGGAGATCTGTGCCGTACCGGCCGTGACCGCCTGGGCGGCGGCAGGCCCGCCCTCCACCTTCATCAGCTGTACGTCGAGACCGGCCTTCGTGAACATGCCGCGTTCGGCGGCGAGGTACAGCGGCGCGTACGAGGCATCGACACCGAGCGCGATCCGTACGGTCGGGCTCGTGCCGCCGGCGGAACCCGCCGAGTCGGTAGTGCCCGCCCCGCAGGCGGTGGCGAAACAGAGGACGAGCAGGGCGAGCAGGGCGGTCGCCGCGCGCCCGTCGGTGCGGTGATGGCGGAACATGGGAAACGACCTCCGGGTCGGAGTGCTGTCGAGGTGTGGGCGCACGCTGGCAGCCCGCGATGCCCGCGGAAAGCGCGGTGTCCCGCCTGACGGACCAGCACGATTGAGGCGGCATCGGGTCATTCGTACGCTCCACCGGTCCCAGGCTCGAACGGCAAGGAGCACATATGCCCCACAAGAGCACCATCGAGGGCACATCGCCGACGCGACGCGTGGTCATCGCGTCCGTCGCCGGCAACACGATGGAGTGGTACGACTTCTTCCTCTACACCACCGCTGCCGCATTGGTCCTCGGCGAGGTCTTCTTCCCCTCCGGCGAGAATCCGCTGCTCGGAACGATCGCCGCCCTGGCCGGTCACGCCGTGGGGTTCGCCGCCCGGCCCATCGGGGGCGTGGTCTTCGGGCACATCGGTGACCGGCGGGGGCGCAAGGCCGCCCTCATGGGGACGCTCTCTCTGATGGGCGGCGCCACGTTCTGTATGGGGCTGCTGCCCTCGTACTCCACGGCCGGTCTGCTCTCGCCGCTGCTCCTGGTTCTGCTCCGGGTTCTGCAGGGCGCGGCGGCCGGCGGCGAGTGGGGCGGCGGCGTGCTCATCATCACCGAGAACGTCCCGGCCGAGCGGCGCGGCTTCCTCGCCTCGTTCAGTTCCTGCGGCATGGGCCTGGGATTCGTCCTGTCGTCGCTGGCGCTGTGGCTGGCCGAGCAGGTGTCCGGGGACGGCTTCCTCGCCTGGGGCTGGCGGCTCCCGTTCCTGGCCAGCGCGGTGATCTTCGTGGTGGGGATCTACATCCGCCGCAACCTCGGCGAGACGGAGGGCTTCGAGGCCGACTCCGCGAAGGCCGAGGCCCCGGCGCACTCGCCCCTGCGGGAAGTGCTGCGACGGCATCCGCGCCAGCTGCTGTTCGCGATGGCCCTGCGCTTCGCCGACAGTGGCGCAAGCTACATCTTCATGTCCTTCTCCCTCGTCTACGGGGCGTACGTGGGGATCTCCTCAAGCGTGCTGCTGTGGGCCGGGATCGTCGGGATGCTGGTGGACTCGGTGATGATGGTCGTCTTCGGGCGGCTCTCCGACACGGTGGGCAGGCGGCCGGTCTATCTGGGCGGGACGATCGGCATGCTGCTGTGGGCGGCGCCCTTCTTCATGCTCATGGACACGGGACGGCCCGCCGCGGTGTGGGTGGCGTTCATCGTCGGGCACATCGCCATCGCCGCGATGATCGGGGTCCAGCCCTCGTATTTCTCCGAGCTGTTCAGCACCAGCACCCGCTACTCCGGGATGGCGCTCGGCCATGAGCTGTCATCGGCGATCGCCGGCGGTCTGTCGCCGGTCGCTGCGGCGGCGCTGCTGGCCGCCACGGGGCACTTCCCGCCGATCGCGCTGCTCACCATGGGGATGGCGCTCGTCACGCTGGTGGCACTGGTCCTCTTCGCGAAGGTACCGAGGGCCCCCGAACACCCCGCCGACCCGGCACAAAAGGAGCGCATCAGCGCACCTGTCGCCTGATTTTTACACCCCCGCCCCTCTATGCAACATGGCGTTGTTGCACGTCAAATGGCCTGTGTCGCCATGAGACGAAGTGAGGGGACGCCAATGGGGTCGTACGCGGACGAGGACGTTCCGCTGCCCAATTCCGTGCTGGGCAAGGCGCAGCTGCTGCTCGCCGCGTTCGAGTCGGGCGCGGACCGGCTGCGGCTGAGCGAACTGAGCCGCCGCTCGGGCGTGCCCAAGGCGTCGGCTTACCGCCTCGCCCAGGAACTGGTGCAGTGGGGACTGCTCGACCGGCACGGCGAGAGGTACGAGCTCGGCATCAGGCTCTTTCACCTCGGGCAGCGAGTGCCCGCTTCCGCCGTGCTGCGCACCGTGGCCCGGCCGCTGATGACCGACCTGTTCACACGGACCCGCACGGCCGTGCACCTCGCGGTCCTCGACGGAACCCACGTCCTGTTCCTGGAGAAGATCGCCGGTGAGGCCAATGTGCTCACCCACTCCTATGTCGGCGGCCTGCTGCCCGCCTCCTGTACGGCGACCGGTCAGCTGCTGCTCGCCCTGGCCCCGGACGGCCCCGAGCGGGTGGCGGCGCTCGTCGGCAAGGGGCTGCCCGCGATGACGCCTCGCTCCGTCACGGACCCGCGGACCTTGGCCCAGCGCCTGTCCAGGGCGGCACGTCAGGGATACGCGCTGGAGCTGGAGGGGGTCAGGCTCGGGGACGCCAGCCTCGCCGTACCGGTGGCTCTGGCAGGGGCGGCGTACGCGGCGATCTCGGTCACCGGACCGGTCGCGCAGGTGTCGGTGGAGCGACACCTCGCGACGTTGCAGGCCACGGCGGAGAGAATCGCGCGCGGTGTGGCGCAGAAGACGTCGTACGACCCCGCTCGCGCGGTGCGCACACCAGAACCGAAGTCGGCCGCCGTGCGTATCGTCGCGGGCTGAGCACGCCCCGCGGCGGTCCCGGTCCGGCCAGCAGAACACACCGGTGGCCCGCCTCCCCTCCCCCGGTGATCGTGAGGTGCCGCAAAGGCTGCGGACATGTGAGGGGAGGAGCCGTGGTGCGAACAGATCCGAACCCGACGCCGCTGCGCGTGCTCGACCTGACCGATGAGCTCGCTTTCCAAGGCGCCCGGTTGCTCGTGGGGATCGGCGCCGATGTCGTACGGACCGAGTCGGGTGCCGGTCTCGGTCCGGCGGCCCGCGCGCACTGGCACGCAGGCAAGCGCTGGACCGCGGTGCGCGACGCGGCGGAGCTCGACGCCCTGGCGGCGGGGGCCGATGTCGTACTGGAGAGCGGGCCGGTGGCGCACTTGCGCGGCCTGCGCGAGGACGGCTCGTCCCGCTGGCCGCACGCGGTGCACGTGGTGGTGACGCCGTTCGGCCTGACCGGACCGCGCCGCGACTGGGTTGTCGACGATCTGGTCCTGGCATCGGCGGGCGGCATGACCTGGCTGGGCGGGCGCCCCGACGGACAGCCCAAGCCGCCGCCGCGCGAGCAGGCGTTCCAGACCGCGGGGGCCCACGCCGCGATCGGGGCGCTGCTCGCCGTCGTGTCGGGGACCCCTCAGCTCGTCGACATCTCCGCGCAGGAGGCCGTCGCCGCCACGCTGGAGACCGCCGCCCTCGCCTGGATCCACGCGGGACGTTTCCCCGTACGCAGCGGAGGGGTGTACGAGCACGTCGCGCATCAGATCTTCGAGGCGGCGGACGGGTATGTGGCCGGGGGCTACTCCGGCAGCCCCCGGATGTGGACGGATCTGCTGACGTGGATGGCGGAGCGCGGCGAGGCCGGTGACCTGCTCGACGAACGCTGGCAGGACGCCGCGTTCCGGTGGCGCGAGCGCCCCCATGTCGACGAGATCGTGCGGCGGTTCGCGCGGGGGCTGCCGGCCGCCGAGATCGCTCTGGAGGCGCGGCGGCGCGCCCTGCCGTGGGCCGAGGTCGTACCGCCCGAGCGGCTGACCACCCATCCGCAGCTGCGCGACCGCGCGTCCCTGGTCACCATCACCGGCGAAGGGCTGCCGGAGGGCGGCGTCGAGGACGTCGGCTTCCCATGGGCGGCACTCCCCCGCCCGGTCACCCTGCCCGCGCTCCACGAGGCGGACGGCGACTCTCCGTGGCACCACCCCGCCCGGGAGCAGGGGCAACGGGAGCGGGAACGGCCCAAGTCCCGGGCGATGGACGGCGTGCGGATCCTCGATCTGACCTGGGTGCTCGCCGGTCCGTATGTGACCAAGCAGTTCGGGGAGCACGGCGCGGACATCGTCAAGGTCGAGTCCCGGCACCGCAAGGACCCCACGCGTTTCGCGCCCTCGATGCATCTGCGGCCGGGCTCCGATCCCGACGACAGCGGATACTTCATCAACTTCAACCGCAACAAGCGCAGCGTGGCCCTCAATCTGCGGACCGAGGAGGGCCGGCGGTTGCTGCGCGAGCTGGTCCCGCACTGCGACGTCGTCGTGGAGAACTTCAGCCCGGGTGTGCTGGACCGGTGGGGCATGGACTACGCCTCGCTGCGCGAGCTGAACCCGGACATCATCCTGGTGTCGATGGCGGGGGTGGGGCGGACCGGGCCCTGGCGCAAGGCCGTGACCTTTGCCGACACCCTCGCCGCGATGTCCGGCCTGGCCAGCGAGACCCGCGACCCCGGCGGCCCGCCGCAGGGGCTGACCTTCGGGCTCGGCGACATGATCGCGTCCAACTCCGCGGTGCTCGCCACGCTCGACCTGCTGGCGCAGGGGCGTGGTGGTCACGTGGATCTGTCCCAGCTGGAGGCGATGGCCGCGACGATGGGCCCGGCGGCTCTGGAACCCGTCCTCGGCGCCGGGGCGCCCGATCCCCGGACGGCGGAGCATCCGAACCGGTCGGCGCACGCCGTGCCCCACGGCGTGTACCCGGTGGCCGGAGAAGACCGCTGGCTGGCGGTGTCGGTGACGGACGAAACGCAGTGGCACGCCCTGACGCGCGTCGTCGACCTCCCCGGCGCCGCAGCCGATTTGGCCGCACGACGCTCGCGCGAGGACGAGATCGACGCCGCCCTCGCCGCCTGGACGCGCGGGCAGGACGGCCACAAGCTGGCCGAACTGCTCCAGGCCGAGGGTGTGCCGGCGGCGGTCGTGGCGACCGGACAGGACCTGGTCGAGGCCGACGAGCAGCTCGCCGCCCGCGGCTTCTACACCGTCCTCGACCATCCCCTCACCGGGCCGGTCCCGCACGAGGGGATCGTCGCGCGGCTGACAGCGACGCCCGGCGGACTCGACCGGCCCGCGCCGCTGCTCGGCCAGCACACGGGTGAGGTGCTGCGCGAACTGCTGGGCCTGACCGATGAACAGCTGGCAGCACTGACCGCTCAGGGAGTGGCCGAATGAGTGAGGCGAAGATGAACCGGGAGAACACGGTGAACCAGGAGCAGTCCTCCGTACTGCACGTGACGCGTGACGGCGCCGTGGCCACGGTCCGCGTGGACCGGCCCAAGGCGAACGCCGTGAACCCGGCGATGGTCGAGGAGTTCCTCTCGGTCCTGCCGCCGCTGGCCGCCGATCCGGAGGTGCGCTGCATCGTCGTCACCGGCACCGGCCGGTTCTTCATCGCCGGCGCCGACATCGCCGTCATGCGGGACCTGTCGGCGGGCAACCAGGCGAAGATGCGCCGTTGGGTCGAGGTCCAGCGGGTGATCGAACAGGCGCCCAAGCCGGTCGTTGCGGCGATGAACGGCCACGCCCTGGGTGGCGGCGCGGAGTTGTCGCTCGCCTGCGACCTGCGGATCCTCTCGGAGGAGGCCACGTTCGGGTTCCCGGAGATGCGGCTCGGCCTCTTCCCGGGGGCCGGGGGCAGTCAGCGACTCCCCCGGCTCGTCGGCCCCCACCTGGCGAAGCGCCTGATGATCGAGGGGGAGGGGTTGAGACCGCGGCACGCCCTGGAGCTCGGACTTGTCGACGTCGTGGTGAAGCGGTCCGAGTTCGACGCGGTGGTCGCCGAGCGGGCCCAGCGCCTCGCCGAGAAGCCGACGACCACCATCGGCCTGCTCAAGCGCGTCGTCGACGAGGGGTACGGGCTGCCCGTGGAACAGGCCCTGGAGCGCGAGGCGAAGGGCGTCGCCGAGCTGACCGGGACCGCCGACGCGGCCGAGGGGCTGCAGGCGTTCCTGGAGAAGCGGGCGCCGGTGTTCACCGGACGGTGAGGCCGCGCCGACGCGGGTGGTCCGGTTCCGGTGACCGGACCACCCGCGTTGGCGTGTTCGCGTACGTTCCGCATGCTCGGCGCATGAGTTCTCCAGAGCACCCCCACACACAGCACACCGAGGCAGCCGCGCACAACGGGCCCGTGCTCGTCACGGGCGGCACCAGCGGGATCGGTCTCGCCATCGCGGAGGCGGTTGCACGTGCCGGGCGCCCCGTCGTGGTCACCGGGCGTTCCGGGGACCGCTGCCGCGCAGCGGAGAAGCAGCTCCGAAGCTTCGCGGGCGAGCGCCAGTTGGTGCTGGCCGCCGACACCACCGATCCCGAGGCGCTGGCCGCGGTCGTGAGCCGGGCCGCCGAACTCTGGGGCCCCGTCACCGGCCTGGTGACGGCAGCCGGGCAGCTGGCCCGCGGCTCGGTGCTCGACCTCCCGCAGGACGACTTCCGCGCCGCCCTCGACACCAACGTCATCGGCACGTGGCTGGCGATGCGCGCCGTCCTGCCCGGCATGCTCGACGCCGGTCACGGCCGCATCGTCACGATCGGCTCCGTGCTCGGTTCGACGGGCGCCCCGGAACGGGGCGGCTACGCCGCCACCAAGGGCGCGGTCGCCGCGCTCACCAGGTCGGCGGCCCTGGAGGTCGCCGGGACCGGCGTCACCGTGAACTGCGTCGCGCCCGGCCCCGTGCGCACCCCCATGAACGAGGGCGCCACCGACGCCGCGGCCCAGGCCGCCTTCACCGCCAAGGTGCCGCTGGGCCGCTGGGGCACGCCCGAGGACATCGCGCACGCGGTGCTCCCGCTGCTCGACGCCGGCTCGTCCTACACCACCGGCACAGTCATGCACGTGGACGGCGGCTACACCGCGCAGTGAGCGCCACCCCTGTCGCCCAGTGGGAGCGGTTCGCTGAACGGACCGAGGCGCTGGGCTCGCGCCCGGCGCGGTGATGGGCTCGGCACCGTACCCCCGGATTCGTACGGAAGGACTCACATGTCACCTGCACCGGAGAGCCACTACGCGGACGGCGCGGGCATCCGCTACCACTACCACGACCTCGGCTCGGGGCCCGACACCGTGTTCCTGCACGGTGGCGGCCCCGGCTGTACCGCGTGGAGCGACTTCGGGCCCGTGGCGCACCTGTTCGCCGCCGACCGGCGCTGTCTGCTCGTCGACATCCAGCAGTACGGCAAGTCGGAGAAGTCCCCCATCGAGGGCCCGATGTGGGACCACCACGCGGCGAAGACCGTCGGCCTGCTCGACACGCTCGGCGTCGACCGCGCCGACTTCGTGTGCAGCTCGTGGGGCGGCACCATCGCCCTCAACCTCGCCGCGAAGTACCCGGACCGCGTCCGGTCCCTCGTCGTCACCGGCAGCATGCCCGTCTTCTACGGGCCGCTCGCCCCGCTCCCCGAGAACGGTCACCGCGGCCGCACGGCCCGCGACATCTACTACGGCGGCGAGGGCCCGACCCGCGAGAAGATGCGGGACCTCATCACGAAGCTGGAGTGGTACGACGGCGCGAAGCTCCCCGAGGAGACGCTGACGCTGCGCTACGAGCAGAGCCTCGACAAGGAGGAGCGCGCGCTGGCGGCCATGTCCGACTCACCGCGCGGCGACTGGCAGGACCTCACCGAGGAACTGGGGCAGATCCAGGCTCCCACGCTGTTCATCTGGGGCATGCAGGACGCTTTCCTCACCCCGGACTACCCGCTGATGCTGGCCCGCATGGTGCCCAGCGGGAACCTCCACGTGATGGACCACACCTCCCACCACCTCGAGGAGGAGCGCCCCCAGGCATACCACTCTGTGGTCAGCGGCTTCCTCAACTCCCTGAGCTGAACCTTCCCCTTCCCAACCGCGTTACGGAGCGTAGCCCCATGTCCATCTGGACGGAGATCAGCCCCACCCCCTTCCGCGTCGAGTACGTCGACGCCGGTGGTGTCCCCACCCGCGCTCTGCGCGCCGGTGACCCGGCCGGCCAGGCCGTCGTCTTCCTGCACGGCACCAGCGGTCACCTGGAGGCCTTCGCGCGCAACATCACCGCGCACGCCGCCTACGACCTGCACGCCATCGACATGCTCGGTCACGGCTACACCGGCAAGCCCGACAAGCCGTACGAGATCGCCGACTACGCGGCCCATCTGCTCGACTACCTGGACGCCGTCGGTGTCGACAGCGTCCACATCGTCGGCGAGTCTCTCGGCGGCTGGGTCGGCGCCCGCGCCGCCATCGAGCACCCGGAGCGGGTACGCAGCCTCCAACTCCTGTGCTCCGGAGGCACGGTGGCCAACCCCGAGGTGATGGACCGCATCCGGACCAGCACCAAGAAGGCCGTCGCCTCCGACGACATCGAACTCACCCGCAAGCGGATGCGGCTGCTGATGGCCGACGACGCCTCCG
This sequence comes from Streptomyces sp. NPDC019224, assembly GCF_040632605.1. Taxonomy (NCBI): domain Bacteria; kingdom Bacillati; phylum Actinomycetota; class Actinomycetes; order Kitasatosporales; family Streptomycetaceae; genus Streptomyces; species Streptomyces sp. NPDC019224. Next base: position 48,518 of record NZ_JBEYCF010000056.1, read on the forward strand.
CCACCGAGGAGCTGGTGGAGGTCCGGCACGCGATCTACCACACGCCGGAGTTCGTCGCGGGTGTCGACAACCTCCTCTCCCTCCAGGAGATGGAGCGCCGTCAGCGCAACCTGCTGCGCCCCGAGCACCTGGCGCGGATCACCCAGCCGACGCTGGTGGTGTGGGGACGCCAGAACCCCTTCGGCGAGACCCCCGAGGCGACGGCCCTGCACGAGGCCATTCCCGGCTCGCGCCTCGAGCTCTTCGAGAACTGCGGGCACTGGCCGCAGCACGAGCAGGCCGAGCGCTACAACGCGCTCAGCCTCGAGTTCATCGGCAAGGCCGCCGGCTGATGCGGGCGGTCCGGTTCCACGACTGGGGCGCCGCTCCGGTCCTCGACGAGGTGCCCGAGCCCGTCCGCGCACCGGGCGAGGTCCTCGTCCAGGTGACGGCGGGCGGTGTCTCGCACCTCGATGCCACGGTCGCGACCGGTGACTTCGAGCTCAAGCCCTCGCTCCCCTACGTCGGTGGTGTCGAGGGCGCGGGCACGGTCCTGGAGGCGGACGCCGACTCCGGTCTGGCCCCCGGCGCCCAGGTCGTGCTGCGCGGCGGCGGCCTCGGCCTGCTGCGCGACGGCACGTGGGCGGAGCGGGTCAGTGTGAAGCGCAAGGCCGTCACGCCGCTCGAGGCGCCGCTCGCTCCCGCGGTGGCGGCGAGCTTCTTCGTCCCCGCGACGACCGCGTACGTGGCTCTGCACGATGTCGCCCGGATCGGGCAGGACGAACACGTCGTCGTGGTGGGCGCCGCGGGCGCGGTGGGCGCGATGGTGGCGCAGCAGGCGTTGGCCGCGGGCGCGCGGGTCACCGGTGTGGTCGGCCGCCAGGACCAGCTGGCCGATGTACCGAAGGGGGTGGAGGCCGTGACGCTGGACGACGCGGAGGGTCTCGCCGAGGACCGGTCGGCATCGCTGCTCGTCGACACGCTCGGGGGCCCGGGCCTCGTCGGCCGCAGCCGCTGGGTGCGACGGGGCGGGCGCGCCGTGGTCATCGGGTACGTGGCGGGTCCGCACGTCGAGCTCGACCTGCCGAGCTGGCTGCTCGACGAGGTGGCGCTGCTGCCGGTGAACATGATTCGCCAGGAACGCCGGGCCCGGGAGGTCTCCGGCGACCTGGTGCGCAGGCTCTCCGAGGGAAGCCTCTCGCTGGCGGTACAGGAGTTCGGCCTGGCCGAGGCCCCCGCGGCGCTGGACGCGCTGCGGGGCGGGCGGGTGCGAGGGCGGGCGGTTCTGCTGCCCGCCTGACATGCGCGGCGGGGCCGCCCCCCGCCGCGGCGAGCGACGGTCGGGGGGGAGCCGCGGGGAGGGACAAAAAAGAGAAACAGGGCAGTCGAACACAGG
>NZ_JBEYCF010000057.1:0-48960 GCF_040632605.1 Streptomyces sp. NPDC019224
CGCCGGATGATCAACGCGTACGGCCCGACCGAGACGACCGTCTGCGCGACCATGAGCGACCCGCTGTCCCCGGGCACGGGCGTGCCGCCGATCGGCCGGCCGATCGCCAACGCACGGGTCTATGTGCTGGACGACCGGCTGCGCCCGGTACCGCCGGGCGTGACGGGGGAGTTGTACGTCGCGGGCGCGGGACTCGCGCGCGGGTACCTGAACCGGCCGGGCCTGACGGCGGGCAGGTTCGTCGCCTGCCCGTTCGGACCCGGTGAGCGCATGTACCGCACCGGCGACCTGGTCCGCCGGCTGGGTGACGGCCAGCTGGAGTACGTGGGCCGCGCCGACGACCAGGTGAAGGTCCGGGGCTTCCGGGTCGAGCCCGGTGAGGTCGAGGCCGCGCTGGCCGAGCACCCCGCCGTCGCCCAGGCCGCCGTACTCGGTCAGGACGACCGGCTCGTCGGCTACGTCGTACCGCACCAGGACCCGTCCCGCGACAGCGGGCTGGAGGCCGACCACGTGGGGGAGTGGCAGGACATCTACGACGCCCTGCCGATCGCCCCCGGGGAAGCCGCCTTCGGAAACAACTTCGTCGGCTGGAACAGCAGTTACGACGCCGGCCCGATCCCCGTCGAGCAGATGCGGGAGTGGCGTGACGCCACCGTGGACCGCATCCTGGCCCTGCGCCCCCGCCGGGTACTGGAAGTCGGCGTCGGCACCGGGCTGCTGCTCTCGCAGATCGCACCTCACTGCGACAGCTACTGGGCGACCGACTTCTCCGCCACCGCGATCGACGCCCTCACCGCCCAGGTGGCGGGGGAGGAACGGCTGGCCGGGCGGGTGGTGCTCCAGACCCGTCCGGCGCACGACACCGAAGGGCTGCCGGCCGGCGCGTTCGACACCATCGTCATCAACTCGGTGGTGCAGTACTTCCCGTCCGCGGACTACCTCGCGGACGTGATCGGGAAGCTGATGGGGCTGCTCGCCCCCGGTGGGGCGCTCTTCGTCGGTGACGTCCGCAACCTGCGGCTGCTGCGCTCGCTGGCCACCGCCGTCCAACTGCACCGGACCGCCGAGGACGCCGACCCCGGGGCCGTCCGCCGGGCGGTGGAACAGGCGGTCAGGGTGGAGAAGGAACTCCTGGTGGACCCGGACTTCTTCGCCGCCCTGCGCGAGCACGGTACGGAGATCGGCGCGGTGACCGTGGAGGTCAAGCGCGGCCGTCACCACAACGAGCTGACCCGATACCGCTACGACGTGACGCTGCGCAAGGCACCGGTCGGCCCGGAGACCCCGGGCCGGGCCGTCGAGCTGGCGTGGGGGCGGCAGGTCGACGGCCCGGCCGGCCTGCGCGAACTGCTCGACGGGCAGCCGCCCGAGGTGCTGCGGATCACCGGGGTGCCGAACCGCCGTGTGGCCCGGGAAGCCGCCCTGGCCCGGGCGGTGCGGGACGGGGAGGGGACGCTCGAGGAGTTGCTGCGGCGGCTGCACGCCCCGGAGGAGGAGAGCGGCCTGCCCGACCCGGAGGACTTCCACGCCCTCGGGCGGGAGTTCGGCCGGACGGTGACCGTCACCTGGTCGGCGCTCGCACCCGACGCCGTGGACGTCGTCCTCGCCGACCCCGGGACGGGCCACGGCTCCCCGGCCGGGCAGTACCGGCCTGCCGGCGGCCCCGGCAGGGCGTTGTCGTCGCTGACCAACCGCCCGACCGGCAGCCGCAGCACCGGCGCCCTCCTCGGGGAACTCCGCGACTGGCTGCGCGGGCGGCTGCCCGACTACCTGGTCCCGTCGGCGTTCGTGGCCCTGGACTCGCTGCCCCTGACGGCGAGCGGCAAGCTCGACCGCCGTGCGCTGCCCGCCCCCGACCTCGGCCCCGCCGTGGCCGGGCGGGCGCCGCGCACCCCGCAGGAGCAACTTCTCGCGGAGCTGTTCGCGGAGGTGCTCGGTCTCGCACAGGTCGGGGTCGACGACAGCTTCTTCGACCTCGGGGGACACTCGTTGCTGGCGACCCGCCTGGCCTCAAGGGTCCGTGCCACCCTCGGCGCGGAACTGGAGGTCCGGACCCTGTTCGAGACCCCGACCGTGGCCGCACTGGCGGCCGGCCTGGACGGTGCCGGAGCGGCGCGTCCGGCCCTGACCGCCCGGCCCCGCCCGGAGCGGGTGGAGCTGTCGTTCGCCCAGCGCCGCCTGTGGTTCCTGCACCGGATGGACGGGCCGAGCGCCACCTACAACATGCCGCTCGCGCTCAGCCTGGACGGTGGCCTCGACCGGCCGGCCCTGCACGCCGCGCTCGCGGACGTGGTCGCCCGGCACGAGAGCCTGCGGACGGTCTTCCGCGAGACCGACGGCGTCCCGTACCAGGTGGTGCTGAGCGCCGCGGAGGCGCACCCGGCGCTGCCCGTGACCGAGATCGACGAGAGCCTGCTGGCCGAGCGGCTCGCGGGCACCGCCCGGCGCGGCTTCGATCTCGCGGCGGAGCCGCCGATCCGGGCCGAGCTGTACGCCCTCGCCCCCGACCGGCACGTACTGCTGGTCGTCGTGCACCACATCGCCGCCGACGGCTGGTCCATGGGGCCGCTCTCCGGCGACCTCGCGACGGCCTACGCGGCACGCTGCCGGGGCGAGGCGCCGCAGTGGTCCCCGCTGCCGGTGCAGTACGCCGACTACACCCGCTGGCAGCGCGACCTGCTCGGCGACACCGCCGACCCGGACAGCCTGTTCGCCCGCCAGCTGGACTACTGGAAGGCGGAGCTGACGGGCATTCCGCAGCAGCTGCACCTGCCCGCCGACCGGCCCCGGCCGCCGGTGGCCTCCCAGCGGGGCGACCGCGTCGTGGTCGGCCTGGACCCCGAGCTGCACCAGGCACTGCGCGAGCTGGCCACCGCGCGCGGCGCCAGCATGTTCATGGTCCTGCAGGCCGGCCTCGCCGCCCTGCTCACCCGGCTCGGCGCCGGTACGGACATTCCGATCGGCAGCCCGATCGCCGGCCGGACCGACCAGGCGCTGGACGAGCTCGTGGGCTTCTTCGTCAACACCCTCGTGCTGCGTACCGACACCGGCGGCGACCCCGGCTTCGCCGAACTGCTCGGCCGGGTACGGCAGAAGGCACTCACCGCGTACGACCACCAGGACGTGCCGTTCGAGTACCTGGTCGAGGTGGCCAATCCGGTGCGGTCGCTGGCCCACCACCCGCTGTTCCAGGTCATGCTCGCGCTGCAGAACGCGCCGCTCGGTGACTTCACGCTGCCGGGGCTGGAGACGGGCCACCTGGAGGCGCCGACGGGAACCTCACGGGTCGACCTGACGTTCAGCCTGGCCGAGCAGTTCCGTCCGGACGGCGCCGCAGCCGGTCTGGTAGGCGCGGTGGAGTACGCCACCGACCTCTTCGACGCCTCCACCGTGGAGCTGCTGTTCGAGCGCTGGGCCCGCCTGCTGCGCGCGGCGGTCACCGAACCTGACCGGCCGATCAGCCGGATCGACCTCCTGTCCGACGCGGAACGCCACCGGCTGCTCCACGAGTTCAACGACACGGCCGCGGAGCTGCCGGCGGACGCGGTGCCCGCCCTCTTCGCCCGCCAGGTGCGGACCACTCCGGACGCGGTCGCGGTCGTGGCGGACGGCACCGAGCTGACCTACGCGGAGCTCGACCTGCGGGCCGACCGCCTGGCGGGGGCGCTGATCCGCCAGGGCGTACGGCCGGAGACTCCGGTCGCGGTCATGCTGGACCGCTCCGCCGATCTGGTCGTGGCGATCCTGGCCGTGATCAAGGCCGGCGGCGCCTACGTACCGCTGGACCCCCGTTTCCCCTCCTCCCGGATCGACATGATCCTGCGGGAGAGCGGAGCCGCGCTGGTCCTCACCCGGGAAGTGCTCACCGCGCTGCTGCAGTCCGTGGACGGGGATCCGTCACCCGTGGAAGTCCCCTGCGAGGCAGGGCAGTTGGCGTACATCATGTACACCTCCGGTTCCACCGGGCGGCCGAAGGGCGTGGCCGTCACCCACCGGGACGTCGTGGGCCTCGCGCTGACCCCCGAATGGCGCGGCGGCGGACACGAGCGGGTGCTGATGCACTCCCCGACGGCCTTCGACCTCTCGACGTACGAGCTGTGGGTTCCGCTGCTCAACGGCGGCCGGGTCGTGGTCGCACCGCCCGGGCAACTCGACCTCGACCTGCTGCAGCACACGATCGCCACGCACGGCGTGACCGGACTGTGGCTGACCGCCGGGCTGTTCCGGCTGGTCGCCGAGGACCGCCCGGGCCTGCTCGCCGGGGTACGCGAGGTGTGGACCGGCGGTGACGTGGTCTCCCCGGCCGCCGCCGCCCGGGTGCTCACGGCCTGCCCCGGCATCGAGGTCGTCAACGGCTACGGACCCACCGAGGCCACCACCCTGGCCACCTGCCACCAGGTGCACGGCCTCCCCGAGAACGCCGCGACGGTGCCGATCGGGGGGCCGATGGCGAACATGCGCGCCTACGTGCTCGACGACCGGCTGCGTCCGCTGCCGGCCGGCATGGTCGGTGAGCTGTACCTCGCCGGGACGGGGGTGGCCCGCGGCTACTTCGGCCGGCCCGGCCTCACCTCGGAGCGCTTCACCGCCGACCCGTACGGTCCGGCCGGGAGCCGCATGTACCGCACCGGCGACCTCGCCTGGTGGCTTCCCGACGGCACGCTGGAGTTCGCCGGGCGCGTCGACCACCAGGTCAAGCTGCGCGGTCAGCGGATCGAGCCCGGAGAGGTCGAGGCCGTCCTGGCGGGCTGCCCGGGCGTCGCGCAGGCGGCCGTGGTCGCCCGCGAGGACCGGCCCGGCGACAAGCGGCTGGTGGCCTACCTGGTGCCCGCGCCCGAGGGCGCACCCGAGACCGCCGAGCTGTCCGGCCGGCTGCGCCGGGAACTGCCCGACTACATGGTGCCGGCGGCGTTCGTCACGCTGGACGCACTGCCGCTGACCGCCAACGGCAAGCTCGACCGTGCCGCCCTGCCCGCCCCCGAATACGGGGCGGCGGACGCCGGACGCGGCCCCCGGACACCGCAGGAGCAACTGTTGTGCGGCCTGTTCGCCGAAGTGCTCGGACGGGAGCAGGTGGGCATCGACGACGGCTTCTTCGACCTGGGCGGTCACTCGCTGCTGGCCGCCCGGCTGGCCTCCCGGGTCCGCGAGACCCTCGGCCTGGAACTGGGGCTGCGCCTGCTGTTCGAGGCGCCGACCGTCGCCGGGCTCACCGAACGCCTGGCGATGAACAACCCGGACGACGCGCTGGACGTACTGCTTCCGCTGCGTTCGACCGGGACCGGGACACCGCTGTTCTGCGTCCACCCCGGCGGCGGCATCAGCTGGTCGTACAGCGGGTTGCTGAACCACGTCGGCCCCCAGCACCCGGTCTACGCCCTCCAGGCGCGCGGCCTCGGCCGGCCCGAACCGCTGCCGTCCTCGTACGAGGAAATGGCGGCCGACTACGCCGACCACATCCAGAAGGTCCAGCCGCAGGGGCCCTACCTGCTGCTCGGCTGGTCCGCGGGCGGACTGATCGCCCACGCGCTCGCCTGCGAACTCCAGGCGCGCGGCGAACGAACCGCGCTGCTCGCCGTCCTCGACGCCTACCCGGTGAAGGACGTGCGCTTCGAGGACGAGCCGGTGCCCACCGTGCGGGACGTGCTCGTCGGAGTGCTGGACGTCGACCCCGACGAGCTGGGCGACCGCGACATCACCTACGCCGAGGTCGCCGAGGTGCTGAACCGGCGGGGCAGCGCCCTGGCCGGGCTCGACGAGCGGCAGGTCGAGGTCATCGTCGAGATCATGATCAACAACGCGAAGCTGGCGGTCGACTTCGTCCCCGGCACCTACGACGGCGACCTGCTGCTGTTCAACTCCACGATCGACCGGGGCCAGGACGACGCCGGTCCGGAGGTCTGGCGCCCGTACATCGCGGGCCGGATCGAATCCCACGAGATCACCACCCGGCACGACCAGATGACCCAGGCCGGGTCGCTGGCCCAGATCGGACCGGTCCTGGCCGCCAGGATCGCCCGAGCCACCGGCGAAGCCGGTGACACCACCCTTTCCCTTCAGGAGGACTGACCCATGACCAACCCCTTCGACGACCAGGACGGCACCTTCCTCGTCCTCGTCAACGACGAGAACCAGCACTCGCTCTGGCCGCAGTTCGCGGACGTCCCGGCCGGCTGGACCGTGTCCTACGGCCCCGACACCCACGCCGCCTGCCTGGAGCACATCGAGCGGACCTGGACCGACATGCGGCCCAAGAGCCTCGCCGATGCCATGGAAGCCCAGCGGTAGCGCGGCCCACATGACCTCCACCGAAACACTGGACGGGGCCCGCGACGCCGCGGGCCCCGCCCGGCCCGACGACCTCGCCGCGGCCCTGCTCACCCCCGAGGCCCGGCGGGACCCGTACCCGTTCTACGCCCGCATGCGGCGCGAGGACCCGGTCCACCGCAGCCCCCAGGGCGTCTGGTACCTCACCCGGTACGCCGACGTCGAGGCGGCGCTGAGCGACCTGCGGCTGTCCAACGACCGGGACAGGATGACCCGTGCCTACAGCGCGCTCGGCGGCGACCTCAAAGCGCTCAGCCGGCTCACCGAGCGACTCGGCCGGGTGATGACCAACACCGACCCGCCCGACCACGCCCGGCTGCGCAAACTGGCCAACAAGGCCTTCACCGCCCGCCGCATCGAGGCCCTGCGCGACCGTGTCCAGGGGATCGTCGACCGGCTCATCGACGAGGCGGTCGCGGCAGGGCCGGGCATGGACCTGATCGAGGCGGTCGCCTCCCCGCTGCCCATGTCCGTCGTCTGCGAGCTCTTCGGCATTCCCGACGAGGACCGGCCGCGGGTCAAGAACTGGTTCCGCCGCTTCGGCCGGCTCAGCGAGGACATCGACAAGTCCGAGGCGGCGATCGACCAGTACGAGGAGTATCTGTCCGGGCTCATCCGGCAGCGCCGGCGTGAACCGGGCGACGACCTGATCAGCGCCCTGGTCGCCACCCAGGCACAGGACGACCGGCTCACCGACTCCGAGCTGCTCTCCACCTGCTTCGTCCTGATCACCGCGGGCGACGAGACCACCACGCACCTGATCTCCAATGGCGTGCTGGCCCTCCTGCGCCATCCGGACCAGCTGGCCAGGCTGCGTGCCGACCCCGGCCTGACCCGCGGCGCCGTCGAGGAACTGGCCCGCTACGACACGGTGACCCAGGCGATCGTCCGGGTCGTCGCCGAGGACCTGGAGATCGGCGGACGGACCTTGCGGGAGGGCGAGTTGGTGTACCTGTTCCTCGGCGCCACCAACCGCGACCCCGAGCGCTTCGAGCACCCCGACCGGCTCGACCTGACCCGCCCGGGCAACCGGCACCTCAGCTTCGGCCACGGACCGCACTTCTGCCTCGGCGGCCCGCTGGCCAAGCTGCAGGCGGAGGTGGCCGTCGGCACCCTGGTGCGCCGGCTGCCCGGCCTGCGGATCGCCGACGGAGCGGTGCTCGACTGGCGGCCCAACCCGCTGCAACGACGCCTGAGCGCCCTCCCGCTCACCTACTGACCGTGAACGACGACGAAGGAGCTGTACCCACCATGGCCCGAGAGTTCGAGGTCAGCAGGCAGCAGGACCTGCCCGCCACACCCGAGCAGGTCTGGAACGCGGTGGCCACCGGCACCGGCAACCTCGGCTGGCTCTACCCGATGGAGATCGAGCCGCGCCTCGGCGGAAAGGCCACACGGGGAGACGCCACCGTCGTGGCGTGGGAGCCACCGCACCATCTGGCGCTCCGGGCGACGCAGGACGACGGGTTCTCCAACACGCTCAGCTACCGCATCGAGCCGGCCGACGGCACCGCGAGCCACCTGCGGATGGGCATCCACTGGGTGCACACGGGCGTGGTCGACGACGCCTGGAACTGGGACGCCAAGACGGACGTGGCCGAGAAGTACGTCGACTTCCACCAGCACGCCCTCGCCGAGTACCTCCGGCACTTCGCCGGCAGCCCCGCCGTTTACGTCCGGGCCCAGCGCCCCGAGCCCACTGCCGACCCGGGCGACTTCGCCGCCCTGCGCCGGCGTCTGGGAATCGCCGACGACGCGGTCGTCGGCGACCGGTTCGTCCTCGGGGCCCCGGGCCCGGAGGACGAACCCGTGGAGGTGACCGTCGACTGGCTCAGCACCGACTTCGTCGGCCTGCGCGGCCCGGACGCCCTGTACCGGTTCTTCAACGGCAGCACCTGGAACGTACCGATCTGGCTCGGACACCACCTGTTCGCCGAGCACGCCGACGAGCAGCAGGCCACCAAGGCGTGGAACGCCTGGCTCAACGACACCCCCACCCAGGAGCTTTGATGGAAACCTCCACGCAGAAACTGCTGTTCGCCGCCGAACTCGTCGAGGAGAACGGCACCTACGCCCTCGTCGTCGAGGACCTGAGGAGAGGCACCGTCCAGACCACCCCGGTCCCCAAGGCCATGGTCGACAAGCTCCCGGCCTTCCTCTCGGCGCTCACCGACAAGCTCGGCCCGGTGCGGCAGCGCCGCGGCTGGTAGCCCGGTCCGGCACTGCACCCGCGAAGCCCGACGCGCGCTCCGAGCTGATGCCGAGATCCCGGCCGACTGCCGTGACCGTCGGCCGCAGTCTCAGCGGACGTCCCGGCTCGGGCATTCCGCCCTTCCGAGGACCGGCGCCTTCTCGATCGTCGGGCCGGCCGGAGAAGGAACAGGCAGGTGGTGTTTCCCGGCGACGAACTTGGGCTGGACTCCCTTGCGCTGATGGAGCTGGGCGCGGTTCTCGAGGAACGCCTCCCTCCCACCGGTCAACCACACCCGCACCCTGCTGTCCGCGCCCCTGGCGCCCAGCAGCTGGAAACAGCGTGCCGCGAGTCCGGCGGCACGCTGTTCACGGGACTCCTCGCCGCCATGGCCGCCTCCGTCCGGGACGAAGGCGGCCCCGACGCCTACCGGGCCCTCGTCCCCGTCAGCCTGCGCGGCCGGCACCAGTACGCCCGCTCCATCGGCTGGTTCGTCAACGCCGTCCCCGTCGAGATCCCCGCCCCGCGCCACCTGCCCCTCACCGCTCTGCTCCCCCTGGCACGCACCGCCTTCGAAGCAGGACGGCAACAGGCCGACATCCACCTCGTACGCGCACAGCGACTGCTCGGCCACACGGACGACCCGGTAGCCGCCTACCCTTCAGTCAGCTTCCTCTCCTACCTGGACTACCGCACCGCCCCCGGGGCCGAACACCCTGCGACGAGCGCCGCGGCGGTACACCTGTGGTCCCCGGCCTGCAACGGAAACCTGTCCTGGTTCCACCGCACCCGCAGCGGGCTCCACCTGAACACCCTTCACCCGGACACCCCGCGCGCACGACGCACCGTGGCCTCACTGGTCCGCACACTGTCCCGCACTCTGCGCACGCTCGCGGACGGACCCGGACCCCTCGGAGCTCAGCCCGACTGCTGGGGGGGCGGCCCGGTGAGGGCGCGGCGCCCTCGGGGTCCGGAGCCCGGCCGCTCGGGTCCACGGGAACCCCGACGCAGCGATGGTCGTTGAGTTCCCGGGTTCGCGTACGAGAGGCGGCACCAAGGATGAGCGAGTCCGGGATGAGCGTTGCTCCCACCACCCCGCTGTTCAGCACCGAGCGCACCTTTCGCGTCTGGCGCTACGGTGTGGGGCATTCGCAGTTGCTGCTGTGTTCCATGCCGTGGGGAGAGCACACGGACCGGCTCGACCTGCTCTTCGAAGACGTCCACGCGATGCAGTTGGTCACCCGCTACGAAGCGCTGGAGATACATGCCGTCGACGAGCCGCAGTTCGACCGGCTCTACGAGCAGTCCGGTCTTCCCGCCCGGTGGAAGAGGAGCCAGCTCATCGTGAAGTTGAAGTCCGGGAGCGGCGCGGGGTGGGTACAGTGCGGACGCCTCACTCTTGAGCGAAGGAAAGGGGCCGAGCAGGATCCGGTCGACCGGTCCGGACCACGCGATCTGCTTCTGTCCCTGCGCCCTGCGGATCTCCGTACCCGCCGCGCGGGGTCGGATCCTACGGCACCGTGAACCACGGCATGATGGCCGCATGAGCACACCCTCCGCCGTTACCGTCACCCTTGTACGAGGGGACATCACGCGGCAGTCCGTCGATGCCATCGTCAACGCAGCGAACTCCTCCCTGCTCGGCGGCGGAGGGGTGGACGGTGCGATCCACCGCCGCGGCGGCCCCGAAATCCTGGCGGCGTGCCGGGAGTTGCGCGCCTCGCGGTACGGCAAGGGGCTGCGCACGGGGCGGGCGGTCGCCACCACAGCCGGAAAGCTCGATGCCCGTTGGGTCGTGCACACGGTCGGCCCGGTATGGAGCCGTACCGAGGACCGTACGGCCCTGCTGGAGTCCTGTTATCGCGAAGCCCTGGGCGTGGCGGCGGAACTGGGGGCGCGAACCGTGGCCTTCCCCGCGATCTCCACCGGAATTTACGGCTGGCCGATGGGCGACGGAGCCCGAATCGCCGTGCGTACCGTGCTGGCAGAGGCCACGGCGCCCGTCGAGGAGGTGCGGTTCGTCCTCTTCGACACGCACGCGTACCTGGAGTTCGAGAAGGCTCTGGCGGCGGCACGGGGCTGAGCCCCCGGCTTCCGCCCGGCGGGCCGTGCGCAGGATGCCCGGCCGGTCCCGGCACCACCGGCGCGGCGCGGTCCGGCACAGCCGCAGTCCAGTTGGAGCGGTGAACCGGGCAGGCCGTGCGGTTCGCCCCTGACGCGTTCGCCCGCCCTCCGCGAGGTGGCCGGCTCGGCTGCGTGCTCGCCATGGCGCACATCGAGGCTGGGCGGGGACGGACCAGGCAGGGGGCTGCCCAGAACCGCCGGGGTCCACGGCGTGAGCTGCTCCGCCCGCACCCCGGACAGACCGTCACCGCGGCGCACGCTCTGCCGCCTGGGCATCGCGGTTCTGCGCCGTCAGCCCGATGACCACGGCCTCACGGGCCGGCCCCCGTACGCCCTCGGACACGGGCCGGCGGGCGGCCCGCTCGCTCGACGGACTTGTGGTTCTGCCGCCGGCAGCGAGTCCGGGCGGGTACCGGGACAGGGGAAGAGAAGGCGGCGGCAGGAGGCAGCGGCTTGCGGCCCGTACCGTGCCCGACGCGGGACGAGGGGAAACGGTCCTCGAGACGCAGGGGAGTGCCGAACTGCGCACCCGCCGCCACGTAGGCACTCGGCCCTCCCCGCGCCCCCGCGGACCAGGCACCGCACCGCCATAAGCATTGGACCACTGGGCCGATGGTGTGAGCGGGGGGCCGGACACCACCGCCGTGGGGCAGGGATCAGCACATCCCGGCTGACGCGGCAGAAGTGGTGGTGGGCAGGTGACCGGAAGTACGGAGCGTCCTGCGGCGCCCGGCCCGTGCCCGCCACAGGGTGAGCGGACCGGGCTCGTCGAGGAGCCGCTCACCGCCCTCCGGGTCACCGGTGCCGTGGAGGCGATGCTCGACGACGTACTCGAGGCCGGACTGCGCCGGGCCCGGCGGATCGACCCCCTGTACGCACAGGACGTCGTGCACCGGGTGACCGGCTTCGTCAGGCGCGGCGGGAAGCGGTTGCGCACCGCGTTCGTATGGTGCGGCTGGCGGGCCGCGGGAGGCACGGGCGACGCCTCGGCCGTTCTGCGGACCGGGGCCGCACTCGAACTCCTCCAGGTCTGCGCGCTCGTCCACGACGACGTGATGGACGGATCTCCCCTACGCCGGGGCGGGCCGGCCATGCACGTCGACTTCGCACGCCGGCACCAACGGGCCGGGATGCGCGGCTCGTCGCAGTCGTTCGCACGCTCGGCCGCCGTGCTCGCCGGAGACCTCGCCCTGGCCTGGGCCGACGACCTGCTCACCGAGACGGCTCTCGGCTCGGTGCACGGCCTGCGGCTGCACCGGGAGTGGCAGGCGATGCGCGGCGAGATGGTCGCCGGCCAGTACCGCGACATCCATGCCCAGGCGGCCGGCGCGTTCTCACTCGACGAGGCGCTGACCATCGCCACGCTCAAGAGCGCCCTCTACACGGTCGAACGGCCGCTGGCCCTCGGCGCGTCGCTCGCCGCCGCCGACGAGGACACACTGAACGCGCTGCGCGCCGCCGGCCGGAGCGCGGGACTGGCCTTCCAGCTCCGCGACGACCTCCTCGGAGCCTTCGGCGACCCCGCACTGACCGGCAAACCGGCCGGCGAGGACCTGCGCGCCCGGAAACCCACCTATCTCCTCGCCACCGCGCTCAACCACGCCGACGCCTCCGGGGACACCGACGCCGCTGCCGCGCTCGCCCCGGGCCACGACCACCGTTCCGAGCGGACCGTGGAACGCATGCGATTCGCACTCGAACACACCGGAGCGCGCGCGTCCGTGGAGGCGAAGATCGCGGAACTGACAGCCGCGAGCCTCCAGCACTTCACCGGCACCGGCGCGAGCCCCGAGGTGCGACAGGAATTCGCCGCGCTCGTCGAGCGCGCCGCGGGCCCCACCCCGCGTTCCGGAGAGGAGACGTGATGAAAACGGTCCACGGTCCCACCGATCACGTCGTGGTCGTCGGCGCCGGGCTCTCCGGCCTCGCCTGCGCGCTCCACCTGCTCGGTGCCGGCCGCCGGGTCACGGTCGTCGAACGGGACGCCTCGCCCGGCGGCCGCGCCGGCCGCGTGGACCTCGGCGGCTTCCGGATGGACACCGGGCCGACCGTACTGACCATGCCGCACCTGGCCGACGAGGCCTTCGCCGCCGTCGGGGACAGCCTGCACGCGCGCATGGAACTGATGGCCCTGGACCCCGCCTACCGGGCCACCTTCGCCGATGGCACCTCACTCGACGTCCACACCGACGGCGAGGCGATGGAGGCCGAGGTCCGTCGCTTCGCCGGACCCGCACAGGCCGTCGCCTACCGCAGGCTGCGCCACTGGCTGGAGCGCCTCTACCGGGCGCAGATGCGGCGCTTCATCGACACCAACTTCGACTCACCCCTCCAACTGCTCCACCCGGACCTGGCCCGCCTGGCGGCGCTCGGCGGCTTCGGACGGCTGGACCGGCGCATCGGACACTTCATCTCCGACCCCCGGCTCCGCCGGATCTTCACCTTCCAGGCCCTCTACGCCGGCGTCGCCCCCGCACAGGCACTCGCGGCGTACGCCGTCATCGCCTACATGGACACCGTGGCCGGCGTCTGGTTCCCCAAGGGCGGCATGCACGCACTTCCTCGCGCCATGGCCGACGCCGCCCGCGACGCCGGAGCCGACCTCCGGTGGCAGGCCGAGGTGCACGCGCTGGAACGGCAGGCCGGCCGGGTGACGGCCGTACGCCTGGCCACGGGGGAGCGGATCGCCTGCGACGCGGTGGTGCTCTCCTGCGAACTGCGCTCCGCCCACCAACTTCTGGGACGTTCACCACGACGCCCGGTCCGGCTGCGTCAGGCGCCCTCCGCGGTGGTTCTCCACGCCGGCACCGACCGCACCTGGCCCGGCCTCGCCCACCACACCCTCTCGTTCGGCGCGGCGTGGGAGCGGACCTTCGACGAGCTGACCCGCACCGGACGCCTGATGAGCGACCCCTCGCTGCTCATCACCCGGCCGACCGCCCACGATGCCACCCTGGCCCCTCCCGGAAAGCACCTGCACTACATCCTGGCGCCCTGCCCGAACACCGAGGTCGGCCCCTCCACCGCCGCCTGGCGCACTCTCGGGCCGCGCTACCGGGACGACCTCGCCGCCACCCTGGAACGCCGCGGCCTGGAGGGCTTCCGGGCCAGCGTCCAGGAGGAAATGCTGGTCACCCCCCTCGACTGGGCCGCCCAGGGCCACGCGGCGGGCAGCCCGTTCTCGGTGTCCCACACGTTCGCCCAGACCGGCCCGTTCAGACCCCGCAATCTGGTGAACGGTCTGGACAACGTGGTCCTGGCCGGCTGCGGGACCACTCCCGGCGTCGGGGTGCCCACCGTCCTCATCAGCGGAAAGCTGGCCGCCGCGCGCGTCACCGGCAACGCCCGCCGCACGCCGCCCGCCAGGCCATCGCTCTCACGGGCTGCCGGTGACGACGCGGCCGTCGCCCTCACCGGAGACGCCCATGACCCGTCGTGAACTGGACGCCGCCGGAATCACCGATCCCGGGCTGCGCGCCGCCTACACCCGCTGCCGTCAGCTCAACGCCCGGCACGGCAGGACCTACTTCCTGGCCACCCGGCTGCTGCCGGTGGAGCGCCGCTCCGCGGTACACGCCCTGTACGGTTTCGCCCGCTGGGCGGACGACATCGTCGACGACCTCGACCGGCGTCTGACCACCGCCGCGCGCGACCGGCTGCTGGAACGCCTGGAGGCCGACCTCGCGCACGGCCTGCGTTCGGGCGGCGGCGACGAGCCCGTGGTCCGGGCCGTCGCCGACACGGCCGCCCGGTACGCCATCGACCACATGCTCTTCGCCGACTTCCTGGTCTCCATGCGCAGCGACCTCAGCGTCAGCGACTACCCCGCCTACACCGACCTGCTCGCCTACATGCACGGCTCCGCCGCCGTCATCGGACTGCAGATGCTGCCCGTGCTCGGCACGACCGTCCCCCGCGAGGAGGCGGCGCCGCACGCCGCCGCCCTCGGAGTGGCGTTCCAGCTCACCAACTTCCTCCGGGACGTGGGCGAAGACCTCGACAGGGGCCGCGTCTACCTCCCCGCCGACCTGCTCGCAGCCCACGGCGTGGACCGGGCGCTGCTGGAGTGGAGCCGGCGCACGGGGCGCCAGGACCGGCGCATCCGCACGGCCCTGATCGCGGCCGAAGCCCTGACCCGGGACGTGTACAAGGAGGCGGAGCCGGGCATCGCGCTGCTCGACCCGCAGGTGCGCCCCTGCATCCGCACCGCCTTCACCCTGTACGGCGGCATCCTCGACGCGATCGCCGACCAGGACTACACCGTGCTCCACCGCCGGGCGGTGGTCTCCCGCGGGCGCCGGGCGACGACAGCCGCGTACGGGGCCGTGCGCACCATCGCGGCGCGCTGCCGCGCCCGTACGCGTGCCCCTGCCCCGACGACGGTGCCGGGCACGGGAGCGTTCCAGCGGAAGGAACAGCGCAGTGACCGGACATGAGCGCGAGGCCCGGTGGACACCGCCGTTGCGCCGGCGCAACGGACCCGCCTGGGCGGCGCAGGCCCCCACCTGGCAGGCGGCCCGCCCCGCCCTGATCGCCGCGGCACTCGAACGGGCCCGCGCCCGCCCCTGCGGCAACTGGTTCGTCGTGGGCGCCTCGCGGGACGTACGAGCCGGTGGCGGCCCGTGCGGCAGGACCGTGGGCGGCGTCGAAATCGTGGTGTGGCGCTCGGACACGGGCGAACCGCACGCCGGACCGGGAGCCTGCCCCCACCTGGGCGCGCCCCTGCGCGACAGCCGGGTGGTATGCGGCACCCTGGTGTGCCACTGGCACGGACTCGCCCTCGACGGCACCCCGTACGCAGGGTGGGAGCCCTACCCCGTGCACGACGACGGCCTCCTGCTGTGGGTGCGGCTCGACGCGCTCGGCGGCGAGGAGCCCACCGAACGGCCGGCCGTTCCTGCCCGCCCCGCCCCGGCCGCCGCGCTCGACGCCGTGTTCACCGCGGTGGGCCGGTGCGAACCGCAGGACGTCGTCGCCAACCGGCTCGACCCCTGGCACGGCTCGTGGTTCCACCCCTACTCGTTCGTGGACCTGACGGTGAAGCGGGCACCGACCGGGGAAGATGACGACGACGCCTTCGTCGTGGACGTCTCCTTCCGGGTGACGAGCCGTCTGGTCGTGCCGGTGCGGGCCGAGTTCACCGCTCCCGGTCCGCGGACCGTCCTGATGCGCATCACCGAGGGCGAGGGCGCCACCTCGGTCGTGGAGACCCATGCCACACCGCTCACCGCCGCGCGCGCCGCACGGCCCAGAACCGCGGTGGTCGAGGCGATCGTCGCCGCCTCGGACCGCAGGGGCTTCGCCCTGGGACGGGCCGTCGGCCCGTTGCTGCGGCCGTTGATGCGCCGCACCGCGGGCCGCCTGTGGCGCGACGACCTCGCCTACGCGGAACGCCGCTGGGCCCTGCGCAGCACGGGCCGGTTCCCCGGCTGACCCCGGCCCGCCTCAGCGCTCCGCGAAGCGGCCGAGGGCGCGCAGCGAGGCGGAGCGTCCGGCCCGGGGCACCGTCCACAGCACCTGGCCCCGGACGCCCCAGCCGGCGAGCAGGGCGTTGGCGGCCAGGAACCCGGTGGTGGCGGCGCGTTCCATCAGCGCCACGGGGAGGTCGCAGCGCACCGAGTCACCGGCGAGCGCCAGCCAGCCGTGCGGACCGCGTACGGCGGGACGCCGCTGGTACGAACCCGGCGGAAACAGCGGGCAGTCGGAACGCCACTCGTGACGGGCGTCCACCACCCGGGCCCGCCGGGTCTCCGGGTAGACCTCGTGCAACTGACCGACGAGCCGGGCCTCCACTTCGCGCCGCGCCGCCCCGCCGTCGACGGCGTACGCGTGCAGCTCCACCACCGACCCGCCCCTGCGCGCCGCCCACCGGGCGGCCTCGTCCTCGTAGCGCTCCAGGACGCTGATGTTGTCCAGGCCGTCGTACCCGCTGGTGCCGAGGAAGGCGGGGCGGCCGGAGTCGACGGGCCGGTCGAGCCAGAGCCGCGAGACGAGGAACGGCGGAGCGGTACGCAAGGCGGCGATGTCCTCGCGCCAGGCCCGGTCACCGAGCTCGGGCGACGCATCCACGAGCCGGCGCAGCCCGCCCGTGTCGAGGGCGAGGACCACGCCATCGTGCCGCTTCACCGAGGAGCCGGTGATCACCTCGGCCCCGTAACCCTCGCGCGGCCGCACGCCGGTCACCGGCGTGCCGGTCCGCACCCGTGCACCGAGGCGCTGGAGGTAGTCACCCAACGGCTCCCAAAGGCACTGCGGGAAGGGGGCGGCGGGGACGTCGAAGAGCAGGCCCTCGGCGGAGCCGAGGAAGTAGATGTGGAACATCAGCAGGAGCTCGGCCGCCGACAGCTCCCGGGGGTCGGCGAAGAAGCTGCGCGAGAACACCTCGAACGCCAGGTGGTGAGCCGCCTCCGGAAAGCGGATGTTCTCGAGGAAGGCGGTCGCGTCCATCGAGTCGAACCGTTCGTAGACCTGCGGCACGCGCACATCGAGGAGCGGCAGCGCAGCCCTGGGATTCATCGCGACGAGATCCCGCGGGCCGAAGGTCGGGCTCAGCGCGACGAACCCGAGGGCGCTCAGGGGAGGTGTACGCGGAACGCGGGCGAAGCTGTCGGTCAGCCCGTTGCTGTGCCGCAGGGGATAGTCCGGCAGGGGAGTGAGCCGCTCCAGAGCGGGGTCGGTGCGCCGCAGCAGACCACGCAGGTTGTAGTACTGGCGGAAGAAGGCGTGGAAACCGCGGCTCATGGTCGCCGTGGAACCGTCGGCGAGACGGGTGCGCCACCCGGTCACCCGGCCGCCGAGCGCTTCCCCCTGTTCGTACAGGGTGACGTGTGCGCCTCGTTCGGCCAGCGCGGTCGCGGCGGCCAGCCCCGCGATGCCGCCCCCCACCACGGCCACCTCCGGTGCGTCGGCGCGGGCGAACCGGGCGCGGCCGGCCCCGGGCATCAGCACTTCGGCCTTGCGGTCGCGACCGCGCCGGGCCGCGCGCGGGCGAGCGCTCACCGGGAGCGCTCCGCGACCGGGAGAGCGCCGTTGGCCGCGAGGAACGTATGCACGACCCCGGTCTGCCACCCGGCCGCCGGGGCCACCCGCACACCCGTGAAACCCGCCCGCGACAGTCGGCCGGCGAAGGCCGGGGCCGTATCGAAGTCCAGCACGCTGTGCCACAGATGACGGTAGAGAGCACGGTCACCGCTCAGAGTCCCCAACGGGATGATCACGCCGTGACACACGGCCGTCCACAGCGATCGGTGGACGGCCGAGCCGCTGAGGGCGTACTCGTGGACGGCGAGCCGACCACCGGGACGAAGCCGGCTCCGCACGGAGGCCAGGACGCTGTCGGGGTCCGTGACGTTACGGAACAGATAGGCGGCGAACACCGCGTCGAAGGGTCCTTCCGCCAACTCGGACACCTGCTCGGCGGTCCGGTGCAAAAAGCGCACGCGGGAGGGCCAGCGTTTGGCGCGAGCGCGGCGGAGCATCCCGGCCGACGCGTCGACGGCCGTGATCCGGGCGCGCGGCGCGGCACGCAGAAGGGCGCGGGTGGAGGCGCCGGTCCCACAGCCGAGATCCAGGACGTGCGCCCCCTCACCGGCCCCGGGCAGCTGGAGCCGGCGGGCCGAACGAGCCAGATCGGCCCGGTAGCCGGGGTTCAGAGCGGTGAGGAGATCGTAGGTGCGGGCGGCATCGTCGAAGGCATGGGCAAGATCGCGGTCGTGGAGCAGAACCATCAACGGCTCCTTTCACGAGGTGCGGAGGCGGCTGGTACGGGCCGGGGGCGACGGCGTACGAAAGGGATCTCCACGGCGGTCCGCAGCATCGGGCCCACCGGACCGCGCAGCCCGATGCCGAACTCCTCCCACGGTGAGGTGGCACCGTCCAGGAAGCGCAGCAGGCGATGCGCGGGCGTCCGGTGGAACAGGCCGGTGAAGAACGCCGGCCCATCGATCCGTCCGGTGTCCAGCGCCCGCAGCAGCACCGCGTCCATTGCCAGCGCCCGCCGTCCATGGGCGGGAGGCACGCCCGCCCGCCCCGCGCGGATGCCGGCCGCGACCGCCGCGCTCTGGCGCTGAACCGGGGCGAAGGTGTATCCCGTCGCCGGGCGGGTGGCGCCGCCCGCGGTTCCGATGCGGAACACGGCACGCCCCGCCCTGCGCGGGAAGCGCCCGTCGGTCATCGGGATGACGCCCTGTTCCACCGCTTCGACGTCCCATGCGCCCAGGCCCAGGACGGCGCGGCCGTAGTGTTCCAGCGCCTTGTCGTACGTCGCGGTGTCCAGGGGAGCACGGGAGAACTGGGTGTACTCCACAAGAGCCCGGTCCGGGGCCAGGGGCAGCACATAGCCGAAGGCCAGCCCATGACGGGGCTGCGGCACCCGGAAGTCCATCAGGTCCGCGACCTCCGGATCGAAACGGTCCGCGGCCGTGCGCACGAACCAGCCGCGGAAATGCTGCAGCAACTGCGTACGGGCCGGCGGAAGGGCGGAAAGGGGCCGGGAGTCGAACACCAGACGGGCCCGCAGCGTCAGGGCCCCGCCGTCCGGCATCGTGCACAGGACCTCCGCGCCCCCGCGGACATCGCGCACCGCCCCGGCGGTCGCCCGCACCACCTGCGCCCCCGGACTCTGCGCCAGCCGGGCGTGCACCAGCCGCTCGAACCGCTCGGAGCGCAGCATGCGGTACCGCATCGGGAAGGGGGCGACCGTGACGGGGCTCCCGTCCGCCCCGTGCACCCGTAGGCGCGACCACGAGGCGGACACCGCTTCCTCGAAGTCGCCGGGCCCCTCCTCCCAGTAGCACCACGTGCGTCCCGGCGGCCGCAGCGGTCCGTCCGGAGCCTCGACCAGGGTCACCGTGCGGGTGCTGTCCGCCGCCAGCCGGTATGCCAGGCTGAGTCCGGCCGCGCCACCGCCCACGACGACCACGTCCGAGGTGATGACAGGGGGCTGGGACGAACATCTGGTCACCGGGTTCGCCGTTTCTCGTCGTCGGCCGCCGCTCTGGGGCAAAAGGTGCGGAATGGTCAGTCTCCAAGGGGGCCGCCCGAACGTCCAGCACCCCGCACCGGCGGTTCGCGGCCGCCGGCGCATCCGAGGCGCCCCGCGCGACGGCGCGTCGCCCCGCGCGTTCTCCACCCGGCGGACGGGCGCGACGTCCGCGAGCCGGTCGAGGAGGAAGCGGGGGCCGGAGGTGTACGGGCACGCGTGCTCACCGGGACGCCGCTCGGCGGTGAGGGGCGGGTCAGACGGGCAGCAGGCCCGGGAACTGTCCGTGTCCCCTGTCCGGTGCGGTGACCGCCAGCCAGCCGTGGCCGCGTACGACCGTGTCCAGGACGCCCACCAGGTCCGGGTCGACCGACAGAGCTCCACAGGCCTCACGAACGCCATCGGTCACGGCATCGGGGTCTTCGTCGTCCGCCTCCTCCGGGCCGCCGTCGGCCGCGTACTGCCGGACCACCAGGCCGTCCTCGGCCGCGAACCAGATGTCCGCGCCGCCGGCGTCGTCCACGTAGAAGAGCTGGGCCCGGCCGCACGCGGCGCTGACGCGTTCCACCGTCTCGATCATGTCGTCCCAGTCGTCGTAGCCGACGAGCTGGGCGAACCGGCCGAACACCAGCCGCCAGCCGTCCAGTTCCGGCGTCACGAAGGCCCGGCTGATGCCGCGGTCCGGGTCCTTTGGGCTCGGCACCCGTATCTCCTCACACATCGCGGCCGCCACACCCGCCTCGATCGTCACCGGGCGGGGGTCGTGCAGGCCCAGCGCCTCGAAGACGCCCTCGTACGTCGCCCCGGGCACGGCCAGCCACCAGGCGCTGAGCTGCGTGTCCGGAATGTTGCGGACATTGCCCGGCAGTCTCACCCGCACCAGCCGCTCCACCAGCATGCGGGCGCGGTCGTCGAGCGCGTCGAGCCCGCCGCCCTCGACCAGGAGACCGAGCGCCCCGTGCCGTACCGGCCGGGAAGCAGCCGGATCCCGGCACAGCTCCCGCAACCGCGGCGCGAAGGAATCCCACATGACCCGGACGTACTCACCGGCCTCACCCGGAACATGACCGCTCCGGCCGACCCTTTCCACCAGCGCCCGCAGTCCGGCCTCGGAGTCGACGCGCAGCCTGAGCAACCCCGCGAAGCCGTAGTCCGACAGCGAACGGTCGGGGTCGAGAGCCAGTGCCGCGTACCGCCCGGCACAACGCTCATCGAAGACACGGAGCAGCCGGACCGTGAACCAGCCGTTCAA
The DNA here is from genome assembly GCF_040632605.1 of Streptomyces sp. NPDC019224. NCBI lineage: Bacteria > Bacillati > Actinomycetota > Actinomycetes > Kitasatosporales > Streptomycetaceae > Streptomyces > Streptomyces sp. NPDC019224. The sequence goes on from NZ_JBEYCF010000057.1 coordinate 20,875, forward strand.
CTCCCCGCTGCGTGCGGCCGCGAGAACGGCGTCGAAGGCCGGCGGTCCGATGCGGCTCAGCACCCTTCCGTACGCCTCGAGACGCCGGGACGCGTAGTCGGCCCCCACCCCGGCCAACAAGGGGGGCAGCGCACGCTCGCCGTGGGCCGCCAACCGCTCGACCGCCGTGGCCACGAGCTCTGGGTCGCCGCCGTCCAGATCCTCGACGAGCTTTGCGATCCCGGGTTCGATTTTCATGCGGGGATCCTAACGATCTCGTGTATGGCCGGTGGTTGGGAAAGCCGGTGCTGATGGATCCGGAGGGAGCCTACGGCCGTCCGGGCCCCGGCTTCCGCCGGCGCAGGGCATCTGCGGGGTCAGCGGGAAGTGAGGCTGTCGGCCTGGGCGGCCAGGTCGGAATGGGCAGAGGTCAGATGACGCCGGGCGGCGGCCAGAGGGGCGATGAGGTCGGCGGGGTCGTCGTGGGCGAGAGCCGCGCGGAGCTCACCGACCGGGTGACGGGCGGCGGGGGGAAGGTCGGTGAGCGCGATGATCTGACCAGCGAGACGGCGCAGGTCGGCCGCGTTGCGTCGGGCCCGGACGGCGGTGTCGCGGTCGGCGGCCCGGGCCTGCCGGGTGGCTTGGACACGCTGCTCGCCGGTCGTACCCGCGGGGCCGGGCCGGCCCCGCAGGTAGCGGCGCTCGGCGGCCTGCCGACTGGCGACCCCCAGGGGAGAGGCGAGGTCGGCCCAGCTCGCTCCCGCGTCACGGGCCGTTTCGATCAGGCCGGTCTCCCATCCGGCGAGCTGCTCGCGCACCTGTCGCAGCAGCGACAAGGAGGCCAGTGCTTGTTCCGGACCGGGCCCCGGAGCGTCGGGAGCCCCGTGCCGGGCTTCGCGCAGAGCATCGTCGATGGCTCGCAGGGCCGCCGCGGCGGCGAGGAACGACGCCGGGCCGTGAGCGCCGGTGCTGGGCGAGGACGGCTGATCGGCCGGGGTCACGGGCACCTCCTTCACATGGTCATCGTTTGGATGACATCGCAGTTGTCATCCAATGGATGACATGTTACAACGGTGTCAGTGAGGCGCATTGGCAGCAACTGCCTGAACCTGCTGGAGGTGTTTTCACGATGTTGATGCGCACCGACCCCTTCCGTGAGCTGGACCGCCTGGCGCAGCAGATGATGAGCTCGGGCACCTGGTCGAGGCCGTCGGCGATGCTGATGGACGCCTACCGCGAGGGCGACGAGTACGTGGTGGTCTTCGACCTGCCCGGCGTCGCCGCGGACGCGATCGACATCGACGTCGAGCGGAACATGCTCACCGTCAAGGCCGAGCGCCGGCCGGTGGCGAAGTCCGAGGACGTGCAGATGGAGCTGTCCGAGCGGCCGCTCGGCGTCTTCTCCCGCCAGATCGTGCTCGCCGACACGCTCGACACCGAGCACATCCAGGCCGACTACGACGCAGGTGTTCTCACCCTGCGCATCCCGATCGCCGAGCGCGCCAAGCCCCGCAAGATCTCCGTCGGCGTCGGTTCCGGCCGCCAGGAGATCTCCGGCTGACACCGGCCGTACACGTGCGGAGGGCGGCACCTGATCCCCTCACCGCCCTCCGCACCCCCGTGGACGGTCCGAAGGAAGAAGGGGTGCGGCGAGATGACTCTGCGACACGAAGCGTTCCTCGGCCATGTGAAGGAACGCGGCGAGTACAGAACTCCGGAGGAAGCCGAGCGCGCAGCACGCGTAGTACTCGCCCTGCTGGGCGCGCACCTGGTCGGCGCGGTCCGCGCCCAGCTCGCGGCGCATCTGCCGGAGGAGTTCGCCCTGATCCTCCTCAACCCGCTGCAGAGCGCGGAACCGCTGCCACCGGAACGGTTCGTCCGAGCTGCCGCGGCCTGGATCGAGGGTGCCACCGAGAAGACCGCGACCTGGGACGTCGGCGCCGTGCTGTCGACGGTCGCCGACACCGTCGGCGACGACCTGCTGGAACAGATCCTTCTCCAGCTTCCCGCCGGCTACGACCTCCTCTTCGGCCGCCCCCAGCCCATCTGACTCCGACTCCGGTGCCGCAGACCGGCACCGCTCCGCCCTGACTCCACGAAAGGCGAACACCACAGTGACCACCGACGTACGTGCACCGCTCGGGTACCAGCAGCAGTACGGGACGGCGTATGAGCAGATGCTGGAAAAAGTCCGCTACGAAGGCGCCTACCCCACCCGCGAGCGGGCCGAGGAAGCCGTCCGCCTGGTCCTCGCGGGGCTGGGACGCCAGCTGACCGGCGACGAACGCGTCGACCTGGCCGCCTGCCTGCCCGTGGAGGCCGCTCGGGTCCTGACCACGCAGATCCCCAGCACCCAGCCGCTGACCGGCTGGGCCTTCGTCAAAGACCTGGCCACCCGCTCCGGCGCCTCCCTGGCTCCCACCCGCTGGGACACCGGATCCGTCTTCGCGGCCGTCGCCGCGTACGCAGGCCCCGATCTGATCACCCGCATCCTCCGTCAACTGCCCGCCGGATACGCACTGCTGTTCGGGCGCGCCGAACTCGCGCAGGCCGCGTAAGCGGGCACCCGGTGCCGCAAGGGGGCCCGGTCACCCACCGGCCCGGAGCCGTGCGGCGTGGGGCGTCCCGCGCGGCGAAAGGGAGGCCGCGGCAGTTGCGGGCCGGGTGCCGCGGCGGCCCCGGTTCACGGGGTTCCGGAGGCCAGTCCGACCCGGTGGGCGAGAACGACCGCCTGGACCCGGTCGCGCAGGGCGAGCTTGGCCAGGATCCGCGAGACGTAGGTCTTGACCGTCTCGGGCGTGATGAACAGCTCCGCCGCTATCTCCGCGTTCGACAACCCCTCGGCCATCTGCCGGAGCACCTCCAGCTCTCGGGGTGTCAGCGCGCGTACGACGTCCTGCCTGGCCGGCGAGGAGGCGTCGGCGGGGCGCAGGTGCTCGGCGTAATGGCCGATGAGGTGGCGGGTGACGGCGGGAGCCAGCAAGGCCTCACCGCGGGCAACGGTCCGGATGCCGTTGACCAGCTCGGCGGGCGGCGCGTCTTTGAGGAGGAAACCGCTGGCTCCGGCGCGCAGTGCCTCGTAGACATGGGCATCGACGTTGAACGTGGTGACGACCAGTACCTTCGGTGTGTCACCGGAGTCGGGTCCGGCGAGTTGCCGGGTCGCCTGAATGCCGTCGAGCAGGGGCATGCGGATGTCCATCACGACCACGTCGGGGCGCAGTCGTCGCGCGGCCTCCACCGCTTCGTGCCCGTTCTCGGCCTCACCGACGACCTCCATGTCGGGCTGAGCCGAGAAGATGGTGGCATAGCCGGTCCGCACCAGTTCCTGGTCGTCGCACACGAGCACACGGATCGGTGGGGTCACATCGCTCATGGATCACTCCGGTCGCTCTCGGACGGGCTCGGGCCCGGGTTTGGACGGAATCGTGGCACGGACCTCGAATCCGCCCCCGGGCCGGGGTCCCGCCTCCAGCTCACCATCGAGTATCCGTACCCGGGCCCGCAGCCCGGCCAGTCCTCGGCCGCCCCCGGCTTCCGGCTCGCGCGGGGCCGGTGCGGCCGCCGGTGAGGTACCGGGGACGGGGCCGTCGGTGGCCACCCCGATCTCGACGCCTTCGTCGCCGTGCTGGACCAGGACCCGGGTCGGTCGCCCGGTCGCGTACTTCATCGCATTGGTGAGCGCTTCCTGCACCACCCGGTACGCGGCCAGTTCCACGTCGACGCTCCGGGACCGCGGCTCGCCCCGCTGGCTGAGCTCCACCGGCTGACCCGAGCTGCGGGCCTGCTCGACCAGGTCCTCCACCCGGCCGAGGGCGGGCCCCCGGCTCCCGAGCGAAGAACCCTTGGGGGCGGGGGCGGGGGCGCCGGGCGCGGACCCGGCGGCCGTGGACTCGCCGGTGGCCTCCAGCACCCCGAGCAGATACCGCAGCTCCGTCAAGGCCCGGCGGCCGGTTTCGCTGACGGAGGCCATTCCCGTACAGGCCCTTTCCGGCGCGGACGCGATCAGGAACTGCGCCGCGTCCGCCTGCACCACCATGGCCGTCACATGGTGGGTGACCACGTCGTGCAGGTCCCGGGCTATCCGCGCCCGTTCGGCGGCCGTGGCCACCTCGGCTGCCAGACGTCGCCGTTCCGTCTCTTCCGCGCGCCGCTTGCGCACACTGCTACCCGCCAGACGGACCACGGCCAGCACCACGTAGAACGCGAGATAGTCCGTGACCTCCTGCGGAGAGCCGAGCCGGTGCAGGCCCACGGCCAGCACCACGTACCCCGCACTCGCCACGCCGGCCAGAGCCCGGCGGAAGCGGACCTGGTGGGCTCCGGCCGAGTACAGCGCGAGATACAGCCCCATGCTGGCGAAGGTGGTCGCGAAACCCAGCGCCTGGTGCACGGCGCACGCCACGGCGACGACAGCCAGACAGACCGCGGGCCGGCGGCGGCGTGCCGCCAGCGGCAGGGTCTGGGCCAGGACCAGGCCGAGGCCCAGCGCGTTCGCCGGTCGCTCGGGCAGATCGCCGATCTGCGCCCCGATGGTCGACAGGGTCGGAACGAAAGCCAGCAAGGTGAGAACCAGAGCGAGGACACCATCCTTGAAAAGGATGCCCTGCGCCTTCCACCAGTCGAGCGGTACCCGTAACCACGGCGTACCCGTGAAGACCTGATGGCTCGTCACTTCTCTCCTCCTTCGGTCAGCAGGTGCCCAGTGGACCGGTCCTTCTCGGCGCGGGCGGCACGCCGGGTCCGCAGACCGCCACTTCGGCCGGCGAGGACGAACATCACGAGGATGAGCAGCACACTGATGAGCACGGGCACGATCGACGTCTCCAGACCGAAGGCGCCGCCGTTGAGCAGGGCGGAGCCATGGGTGTCAACGGTGAACAGGCCCTGGGGGGTGTGTCCGGAGACCGGGATGCCCAGCAGTTGTTCGGAGGTGTTCCAGACGAAGTGCAGACTCGCGACGAACCAGATGTTACGCCGCCACAGGAACGCGACGCCGAGCATCGCACCGGCCTCCAGGGCGATGGCAAGCGCACTCCACACGCCGGCTCCGGGAGCACCGAGGTGGGCAACGCCGAAGAGCAGCCCGGTGATCACGATGGCGGCCCGGCTGCCCCACCGCTGTTCCAGAGCCTGGAGGGCGAAACCGCGGAACATCAGCTCCTCGGTGACCGCGGCGCCGGTCTGCAGCATCGCCGCGGACCAGATGACGGAGAGGAAGCCGTTGCCCGCCCAGGAGAAGGAGTAGCCCCCGAACATCGTGATGAGGAGGGCGGAGACCAGGACGAAGACCAGGCCGATCGCACCGCCGTACAACACCTCCCGCCCGGCCCCCCGCCGGGCAACCTCCGGCGTGGCTCGTCCCGCGACCCGGCGCATCACCACCCAGTACACGGCGACCGCGGCGACCGCCCCCAGAGCCGGCACCGGACCGGGGCCGGTCGCGGTCAGCGCCGAGACCAGGCCGACCCCCGCCATGCCAGCCAGTGCCCAGCCGAGGGGGGCGCGGAGGATCCGGCCGAGACGACTGCGCCCGTCGTCACCGTCCTCGTTCGGACCGGATCCGGCGTTGTGCTGTGCGGTGGGCTGCGTGTTCATCGGGGTCTCCTTGCGACGGCGGCGACTGATCTGACGGCCACACTAGAAATCCACCGGCAGACGCGAATCACCCGCGCGGGGACCGCCCGGGTAGCTCTCACGGGGGATGCGCTGCGCCTGCGGGCCGGTTTCGCCCTTCACGGACCACGGCCGCACGAGTGCCCCGGAGCACTGGTCGGTCGTCCGAAGGCGATGCTGCCCGTCGGCCGCCGGCCCACGATCGAGGTGCCTGTGCGTTTACGGTGGCGCGATGGTGCATGTGCGGGAGATGGACGCGGCCGACGTCGAGGCCGTTTCGGCGATCCGAGTCCGGGGATGGCAGGCGGCGTACGCCTTGTACGTCTCGCCGGATCTGACCGGCCAGGGCACAGGCCGGGTCCTCCTGGATGAGGCTCATACGCAGATGAGGAGCCAGGGGTTCGATGTCTCAGCCTTGTGGGTGCTGCGTGACAATCAACGAGCCCAGCACTTCTACGAACGAGCCGGTTATCAGGCTGATGGTGCGGCTCAGGACGACGTCTACGACGGGACCACGCTCACGGAACTCCGCTACCAGCGCGTGCTTTGAGTCGAACGTCGCTGCGCACCTTCATGTCAGTGCGACACCGCCGTCTCTCGCTCCGGTCCCGGCTTCCCGGTTCATCCTCACCATGGCCAAGCGGCCCCTGAAGACGAGTAACTCCAGGTGACGGATCCTGAACCGCTCCTGGAATCCTTCGAGGACCGGCGCGTGAGCGTCCTCCTCCGGCGATGGCCCGTTGACTTCCTCATGGACCGGTGTGACGGGGCGGCCGACTCGACCGGGGCGCGGAGTTTCGCCGTGAGGGCGGGGTGGTCTCCTCGTGATGCGGATCGCAGGCGGTCGGCGCATGCCATGAGTGTGGCCGTGCGGCCCGCGGAACTGCCGGTCGGGTTTGCGGGGCGCCGAGCACCACAAGATCAGCGACAGAGCCCGTTCAACCGTACGCCTCTGAGGAGCTGAGGACGTACTCCGACGACTGATCGCTCGAGGTGCGCGGGCGGGGCCGCCGCACTGGGGTTACCCCTTCACGTTCCGCCCTCCACAGGCGGTGTCTGTACCCCGCTGTACGGTGCGGGCATGATGGAGACCTTCGACATTCACACCCGGCTGCCCGGCGCGTTGCGCGACCGTGCCGGGGCCTGGCGATTCGTCGCCGACTTCGCGGCCTACTGGCAGCAGCCGCTCCAGCCGGGGGACGGTTGGAGTGTGGCGGAGGTGGAGGCGGCGGAGCGGCGCCTGGGCTTGGTTCTGCCGGCGGCGCTTCGGGAGGCGTACCTGCTCCTCGGGCGCCGGACTGATCTCACCGGCAATCACGACACTCTGCTCAGGCCGGACGAGTTGCATGTGGTCGATGGCGCTCTCGTGTACCGAGTGGAGAATCAGGGGGCCGCTTCCTGGGGTGTCCTGCTGGCGGATCTGGAGGATGACGATCCCGGCACCGTGATGCGTCCGGACCTCGCCGACAAGTCGCAGGAGCGATGGGAAGCCTGGGAATCGAGTCTGATGGTGGCCTGCATCGATATGATCATGTCCGAAACGGTGCTGTACGAGATGATCATGTCCGAAACGGTGCTGTACGAGGCTGGATTCACCGACTTCCTGGAGGGTGGCGCCGATGAGGTCGGTCTGGTGGGACAGTTCCGGGAGCTTCCCGGCCTGGGGCGCGAGGTCCGGTGGTTCGCCGGTGCTGATGTCCTGATCCGCGAGCTGGACGGCTTCTGCCTGAACGTCCGGGCCCGGACGGAGGAGGCCTTGGACCAGTTGCGCGACTCGGTGTCCGGAGACTGGCTGGAAGGCTGAAGCCTGCCGGCTCAGATGTCGAGCGCGTGCCCGGTCGTCGAGTCCACGTGGTCCGGGATGTCGCCGTGGCGATCGCCCACGGTCGGTGTCCCGGCGGGCTCGAACATAAGGATCGAGGCGCCGCTCGGAGCATACGGCTTGTGCTCCGTGCCTCGGGGAACGGTGAAGAGCGACCCCTGGGGGAGCAGGACCGTGCGTTCCCCGTCGGGCTCGCGCAAGGCGATATGCAGTTCGCCGTCGATTACCAGGAAGAACTCGTCGGTGTCGTCGTGGGCGTGCCAGAGGTGTTCGCCCTCGACCTTGGCGATGCGGACGTCGTAGTCGTTGACGCGCGCGACGATGCGAGGGCTCCACAGGGCGTCGAAGGAGGCCAGAGCCTTGCTGAGAGGGATCGGTTCGTTGCTCATGGGTTCATCCTGAGCCGTTTCGCACGGCCCCCGTGAGTGCTAGGAGTTGCACATGCCGAAAGAATCCTCGCACGCGGCTCACCCGGCGACCGCGCACCGGGTCGTCGTGATCGTGGACGAGAACTCGAACCCCTTCGAACTCGGCTGCGCGACCGAGGTCTTCGGTCTGCGCAGACCGGAGACCGGCCGTGATCTCTACGACTTCAGGCTCTGCTCGCCCGAGCCCCGCACCCTGATGCGAGACGGGTTCTTCACGCTCACGGGCGTCGCCGGTCTGGAGGCGGCCGACACGGCGGATACCTTGATCGTCCCCAACCGCCCGGACACCGAGGTGCCCCGCCGCCCCGCCGTGCTCGATGCCGTCCGGCGGGCGCACGCACGCGGTGCCCGCCTGCTCGGCTTCTGCAGCGGCGCGTTCACACTGGCCGAGGCCGGAGTCCTCGACGGACGCCGGGCCACGGCGCACTGGCAGTGGGTGGACTCCTTCCGGGCCCGCTTCCCCTCGGTCCGGCTCGAACCAGACGTGCTCTTCGTGGATGACGGTGACATCCTCACCGCCGCCGGGAGCGCGGCTGCGCTCGATCTCGGGCTGCATGTGGTCCGCCGCGACCACGGCGCGGAGATCGCCAACTCCGTGAGCCGGCGGCTGGTCTTCGCGGCGCACCGGGACGGTGGACAGCGGCAGTTCGTGCAGCGCCCCATGCCCGACCTGCCGGACGAGTCCCTGGCGCCTGTCCTGGCCTGGGCCCAGGAATGCTTGGACTCACCGCTCACCGTGTCCGACCTCGCGGCGCGTGCGGTGGTCAGCCCGGCGACGCTGCATCGCCGCTTCCAGGCGCAACTGGGCACGACGCCGTTGAGGTGGCTGACGGGGGAACGGCTCGCTCTGGCATGCCGGTTGATCGAGCGAGGCGAAGCCCGGTTCGAGGTGGTCGCGCGACGCAGCGGGCTCGGCACCGCTGCCAACCTGCGCGCGCTGATGCGCCGTGAGACCGGCATCACACCGTCGGCATACAAACGCCGCTTCGGGCCGGAGGCGAACTGACGGCGGGCATCCCCTGCCGCCGAGACGCACGTGCTGCACCGGCGGCTGTGCCAGAGGCGCGAAGCCTCGTGCCGCGGCAGCCGGGGCTCGCCCCGTCGCGACGCCGCGCACGCGCTCCCGCCGCACCGGCCGGAAGCCCGGGTGCGTCCCGTACGAGGGGTTCCGGCCGGCGCGCCGGGAACCGGCCCGGACGCCGAACGCCTCCGATGGCAGCGCTCGCCGAGAGGATGCCCCGCAGCAGACCTTGACCCGGCAGGCCGACAGGGGTACCCGGCCGTTTTCGCGAATTGCTGGAGCCGGAAGCCACTAGTTCGGATAATCCGCTCTTCCCGGACGCGCGTCCGGCCAGGCCGCGGAGCGCCACGTCAACTCGACGATTCCTCCCGTCTCCGGTCATCGCCGGCTGTGGCGTGGGTGGCGTGGTCGATGAGGACGGCGGCGGTGGGGAAGGCCTCGGCGTCGAGGCGGCGATGCGCCGGGCCGGCCGCGGCGCCACCGGCTGGCACGGGATCGGTTTCTGCCGGACGAGGTCGCCGACCAGCTGTGATCGCTCGCGCGCCAGGCTGCGCAGGAGGCCGACCGCGATTCCGACGCGCCGAAGAAGGCCCTACGTATCAACCTCGACCCGGGCACGGCCGTTGATTCGCCGGCCGACAGGCTCAAGCCCTTCGCGGAGTCCGGGGCGTACGAGGCGTTCGTGGACGCCTCGTACGCGAAGACCGGCACCGCAGACGCTTCTCCAGGGTGCCGGGTATGGCTCAGCGGCCCAGACGGGCGAGGAGGAGGTTGGGGTCCTTCGCGGTGAGGTAGGCGGCGCTCATGACGTAGACGGTATTGCCGCGCAGCGCGATGGAGGTGGGCCCCTGGAGACCGTCGGCGGCGGTCAGGACGGTGGTGTGGGTGCCGTCGGGTCTGACCAGGACGACCTGGTTGACGGTGTTGAGGGCGGCGATGATCTGGTCGTCGCCGTGATCTGTGAAGGCGAAGTCGTCGATTCCGGTCAGGCCGATGGCGATGACCCGGGCGGTGCCGGCGCGTTGTCCGGGGAGAATGGGGATGCGGACGACGGTGCCCTTGTCGAGGTTGGTGGCCCAGACCGCCCCGTTGTGAATCTTCAGGCCATTGGCACCGAGGAAGCCGGCGGGAGCCAGTGCCGGGTCGGTGGACCAAGCGGTGGCGGTGCCGCCGGAGGCAGGCACGCGCCAGATGGTTCCGAGTACGGAGTCGGTGACGTACAGGGTGCGGGTGCGGGCGTCCAGGGCCAGGCCGTTGGGCAGACCGGCGGCGGGCAGTGCGGCGATGCGCTGAGGCCGGCCGCCCGGACGCAGGCGCCATACGCCGGTCAGGTCCGCGGTGCCGGTGGCGTAGAGGAAGTACAGGGTGCCGTCGTGGGCGCGGACGATGCCGGTGGTCAGCGGAAAGCCCAAGGCCGGGGTGTGCACGCCGCCGTCGGCGGGTTCGGGCAGGGTGGCCAGGATCCGGCTGCCGCCGCGGCGCGAGAGCGCGGCGATCTGGCGGGCCTTGGCGAAGGTGACGTACGCGGTGCCGTCCGGGGCCAGCACGAGGTTCTCCGGTGTTCGGCCCTCGGCCAGGTCGAAGTGTACGGCGGTACGCGCGTGGTCGAGCGGCGGCGAGACAGCGGACGCAGGAGCCGGAGAGGCCATCGCGACCACGATCACGGCGGCGGCCGGTATCACGGACTTGGGAAGCTTGGTGAACACGGAGATTCCTTCACTGATTTCGAGCATGCGGAGGCGGCACGCCGCCGTACGGGTGGATGGTTGCCTGGTCGGGGCCGGCCGCGCAGGTGCGGCTCGGCCGGAGAGAAATGCGCGGGGTCAGCCGGTACTGAGCCGACTGTCCGAACGGGCGGGGGCGGCGGGAGGGACGGCCTGGGCGAGCAGGTCCAGGGCGGCTCGGGAGGGTGAGCCGGCCACAGTGGTGGCAGCCACGATGCTGGGCCCCGCCTCCTGGCTCCAGGTCTGCTGCGTGACGGACAGTGAACCGACCAGCGGGTGCCGCATCTCGTAGTCGGCGACCGCGCACGCCTTGACCCGGTGATCGGCCCACATGGACGCGAAGTCCTCGCTCCGCGCGCTCAGCTCACCCAGCAGCGTGTGCAGTGCGGCGTCCTGCGGGTACTCGCCCGCCACCAGGCGCAGGTTCCCCACCACCGCCCTGGCCTTGCTCGGCCAGTCCGCGTACAGGTCGCGGGTGTGGGCGTCAAGGAACACCAGCCTGGCCATGTTGGGACGCTGCGCCGGGATGTCCGGGGCTCCGGGGTCGAGGTGCCCGGCGAACAACGCGTGACCCAGCCGGTTCCACGCCAGGACGTCGCTGCGCCGGCCGATCACGATCGCGGGGACGTGTCCGAGTGCGTCCAGCAGTTGGGTGGTGGCCTCCGTCACGTACTCCGGTGCGGGGCGGCGCCGACTGCGGCGTTCGGCCGACCGGGCCAGGTCGTGCAGATGCCGGCGTTCGGACTCGTCCAGTCGAAGGGCCCGGGCGATCGCGTCCAGCACCTCCGGTGAGGCGTTGAGCGAGTGTCCCTGTTCCAGTCGGGCGTAGTAGGAGGCGCTCACCCCCGCCAGCATCGCCAACTCCTCGCGGCGAAGCCCCGGCACACGCCGACGCTCACCGTAGGTGGGTACCCCCGCCTCATCGGGGCGCAGCTGGGAGCGCCGCGTCTGCAGAAAGTCTCCGAGCTGTGATTTCCCGTTCATGGCTCCGAGTATGGGGCGGCCCGCAGTACGCAACCTCTCCCCACCGTGGATAGGCAGCGGCGGGTCTGGCTCCGCGGCCCGAGCCGCGATGAGGTGGCCAGACCGCATTCCCTCACCCACCCCGGAGGACGCCTTGAGCACCGCCATCCGCGCATGTGACCCATTCGACGCACTGAAGGCGGCGGATTTCGCCTTCTCCAGACGTGCGTGGGTCGACGCCACCCCCGCCCGGGTCTACGACCTCGTCAGTGACGTGTCCGCGATCCCCCGGTGGAGTCCCGACGCCACCGATGTCGCCTTCGATCAGGATGCGGGGCCCCGAGCCGGAGCCTGGTTCGGCGGCCGTAACCACAGGGACGGCAGGCACTGGACCACTCGCTCCCAGATCGCGCGGGCCGAGCCCGGTACCGCCTTCACCTTCGTCGTCGGCGGCGTCGAGAACGGCATCGTGCGATGGGAGTGGACCTTCCGATCCCAAGGACGCGGAACTCTCGTCCAGCAGTCCTGGCAACTCCTGCGCCTCGACCCCGTGCTGGGCACCACCCGCGGCGACCTCGACGCCCTGCGCCACCACATGGCGGACAGCGCCGAAGCCACACTGGCCTCCCTCGCCCGGTGGATCGCCGAGGAACCCCGTCCCGACACCGCCCCCAGCCCGCGCCGGATCTCCGGCTGACCCGCCGGCGCGGCAGCCCGACGATCCGCGGGGGAGACGATTGGCACCAAGCAGGAGGCCACCCCCGTACCTGGCCTGGTGTCTCTTCGGCGGACGGGGTGTCCGCCGCCTAGGAGGGCTGCGCAAGGTTCATGGGAAAGGCGCCTTTCTGGTGGTTCCTGCTGGTATCAGGGCGGCTGAACTCGCTGCGTGGCGGGGCCGGTGGACCCTGTTCGCACGAGGCCGGCCCGCCGGGCGGTGGCAGTGGTGCGGCCACAGGTGGGGGCGGTGGACGACACCGGGTTGCCGAAGGACGGAGCGTCCTCGTTCCGGGGGCAGGCAGCATTCCGGCACCCTGGGCAAGGCCGGGAACCGCCGACAGGGGGCAGCGCGCATGCGGCCCTTGACACCGCGGCGCGCCCGATGTCCTGGCGGCTGCCCCTGACCGGAAGCTGGGACGGCCCAGAGGCTGCCGGCCTGCGGCCGCTGCCGCACCTGTCCACCCCTCCCTGAGCTCTCGACTTCGTTCGAGCAGGGGAGTACCCCCAGCCTCGATCTGCCCAGCCCCACCGGCGTCGGCCTCGGAAACGCCTGACCCGCGGTTGACCCCCGTCGAGTACGAGATCATCATGATCCCAGCCGCGGACCTGGCTGCATGAACCCGCTGTCACCCGACCCTGCAACGGTCCCCGACACCGCTCCCCTGACGGGGCAGGGCTCTGTGCCGAACGGGTTGGCATAGGGTGCAAGTTCGCGAGTGAGTCTGCGGGACGGGAACGAGGGACTGCTGTGTCGTTGCATCTGCACCGTTCGAACCACACTCGGCTCCTTCGCCGGACGGCTGCTGACCGCTGCAAGTACTGCGGCACTCCGATCGAGTGGTTCGAACGGTATGACACACTGCGGATCCCGCTGTCGCCAGAGTTCCCGTCGCAGCCGATCCCGCAGAACATGCAGTGGCACTTGTTCAAAGGTGTTGCGTACCCCGGCAAGGACCCCCTCACGGGGTACTGCCGCATCCCGCATCCGGTGATCTGCCCCGCAGTCGAGCATTCCGGTCTTCCGGACCAGCTGCAGGACGTGGTGGTCCGTCTGGCCGCGCGGATGCGCGGCCGTATCGACCGGGGCGAGTTCATTCCGTACGTCGAGCCCGTCATCGAGGAACAGGTCGCCACGCCTGATCCCGAGCAGGTGAAGGAACAGCGGCACGTCATCTCCTACTACGGCACGCTCCGCCTGGCACCGTGCGAGGTCCATGAACTGCAGTGCATCTCGACCAACACCCGGACCGGGGAACGCTGCGAGAACGGTGTCTTCGACATCGACGAAGGCAAATGGGAAGAAGTCGACGTCCCTCACGCGCCCGGTCGGCAGGGGCAGCAGATCCTCACCCTCACCGGCGGCCGCATGTGGGCGTGGGTCATCAACGACTTCAACTGCCTGCGGCGCTGGTGGAAGCAGCAGTGCGTCGATCACTTCGGCTCCGGCGCGCCGGACCACGTCACCTTCGAGATGATTCAGTTCCAGCCGCTGATCCACGACCAGTACATCCTGACCGAGCAGCCCGAGGGCTACGAGCGCACGCCGGCAGGGCAGGACATCGTCATCCACGACGGCCCCACCGGAGAGAGCACGGTGTGCGCCGCCCCCGGGTGCTGGCACTCGACCATGAGCACGCAACCCGCCGGCTGGCTGTGCTGGACCTGCGCGTCACTGGAAAAACGCAGAGCCCGAACCCACCGCAAGTGGTTGCGAGCCCCCGACGCGCCGCCGGACTGACTCCCCGCTACGCCCGACCCGGGCCGGACAGCACCTCATCGACCGGCCGGGACCAGCTTCTTTCCCCGCTCTGGTAACGAGGATGCCTTGACGACCGACGATGCCGGAATCTTCGACGAACAGCCCCGGACGTCTCGCGACCCGCGCGATCCGATCCCCTCGCCCTGGGAGTCCTTCTCGGCCATCGCCGAGCTCGTCCACCGGCGCAAGGTCGGCGTGATCGCCGAGCACGGTACATCCGAGGCCTCCCTCGGAACGGACCTTGCTGTGTACGCGGCCCAAGCCGGTATCCCGACCCTCCTGTGCAGTGCCCGCAGACCGCCCCAGGCTCCCCCTCTGCTTCGGGTGGACACCCGTGCCCACCCCACGCCCGCCCACATCAACGACCTCCTCCGCACTCCGCACCGCGGGCGAGAACTCGGGTTCCTCGTCATCGAAAGCTACGAACGGCTGCGCTCCGACGAACAGCCCGCACCGGACCGGTACGATCCCGTCGACGACCTGGACTACGAGCCTCCTACGGCAGCGGAGCAGCTCCTGCGCTCCGTCCAGCTGATCCTGCCCGGCTTTCCCTCCCTGTTCACCACCCTCGTGCCGAGCCCACCCGACCCCACCCGGCCGTCCATGGAGAGCTTCGGCATCGATCACCCCGCCTCGGTTCTGACCGATGCCTGCAAGCCGGTCCTCATGCTCCGCCGGACCGACCCGCATGCTGTTCAGGCACGCATCGAGTTGGGCTCCCACCCGGGACCGCAGCTCGTCACCATCCCCTGGCCGGCACAGCCGGCAATGCGCACACTGCACGAACTCCGCCACGCTCTGTCTCTTTACGGCGCCGCCGAAGACCGCGCACGGTTCGACGCCGACATCTCGGCCGTCGACCTCGACGACCTGGATCAACTCAGCGACATCGTGCGGACCTACCGGCAGCGGGTGAAGCGGCAGGCGTCGATGACCCTGCCGGCTCAGCAGAGCGACGAACCCGCGCGGCACGAGACGCGATAGCCGGCGACGTCCCGAGCCCGGCCCCCGCAGGGCATCTTCGCGAGCGCCGTGCCCACACGGCCGCTTTTGCACTCGTCCCGAAACGAGCCGACTTCCCACTTCCGTCAGAAAGGGCGATGGTGCCGTGAGGCGGCGCCGGGGGCGTGGTGTGGGCGCCAGCAAAGTGGTATCGATCACCGAGAAGCGCTACGTCCATCTGATCGACGTCACGCCCTCCGCCGAAGCTGTGACCCTGTCGGCTCGTACGGGCAATCCGGACAGCCGGCTCTTGGCCGAGCCTGCGGATCCGGTCGTGGGTGTCAGTTCTGTGCGGTGCCGTCGCCCGCCTGCCCGGCGTTCTCGGCTGTGCCGGCCTTCTCGCGCATCTTGCGTACCAGCTCCGCCTTGCGGTCGGCTGCGCCCTGGCGGTCGAGGTTGCGGTGCGGGCCGTTGTTCTGCCGTTCGGTACGGGACAGCTTCTTGCGCTGGCCGCCGCCCATGCCCACGGGGTTGTTGATGTTCTTGCTCACGGTCACGGGTTCTCCCGGTCATGATGTGAAGTGGTCCGCGGACTCATCGGTGGGGGACGGGCGCCGACGTGGAAGGCCGTCAGTGGAGGCCCGTCGCGCTCTCACTCGTGAATCGGCGTCTGGAAGTGCACGCCAAAGACGTTACCCGGTTTCGTCGGCCCCCCGTACCATCCCTTTCGCCGCCCTGACCGCGTCTGCCGTCGTGCCCGGTCCGGCCCGGTGCAGGAACGGGCCCGGCCTTGCACCAGGCCGTCACGTCGCCCGGTACCCGCCGAGCGGCGAGAACGGGCCGGCCACCGCTGCCGTGCGGCCCGGACGCCCGAGGGCGTATCCACGGCGGCTCCACCGCACGTCCCGGAGCCGGACGGGCCGGCGCCCGAGACCTCCGCCAGGGCGTCATGTCCGGTCGAGCTCAGCCAGGGCCGCGCACAACCGGTCGACGTCGTGCGTACTGCTGTACGGGGCGAGGCCCACCCGTACGCCCCCCTCGGCACCCAGGCCGAGGCGGGCCGCGGCCTCCACGGCGTAGAACGAGCCGGCAGGCGCGTCGACACCGTGCGCGGCCAGGTGCCGCGAAACGGCCGAGGGCCGATGGCCCTTCACGGTGAACAGCAGGATCGGGGAGTCAGACTTTCCCCTCCCGTGCAGGGTGACGCCGTCGACAGCCGCGAGCCCGCGTACCAGCCGGTCGGACAGCGCGTGCTCGTGCTCCTGGAGCGCGGCGAACGAAGCGACCAGCCGCTCGCGACGCGTGCCTCGCGCATCGGGGGCGAGAGCGGCCAGGAAGTCGACCGCCGCATGAGCGCCGGCCAGCAGCTCATAGGAAAGGGTGCCCAGCTCGAACCGTTCCGGCACCGCATCGCTCGACGGCAGCAGCTTGTCGGGCCGCAGGGAGTGCAGGAGCTCGGCCCGGCCGGTCAGGACGCCCACATGCGGGCCGAGGAACTTGTACGGCGAACAGACCAGGGTGTCGGCGCCGAACGCCGTCAGGTCGATCGCGGCATGTGCGGCGTAGCCCACGGCGTCGACGTGGAACAGGGCACCCACGCCATGGGCCAGCGCCGCGATCGAGGGGAGGTCTGGGCGCGACCCGATGAGGTTGGAGGCGGCGGTGACAGCGACCAGCCGGGTCCGTCCGGACAGCTGGGCCGCTATGTGCTCGGGGCGCAACTCTCCTGTGACCGGGTCGAAGTCGGCCCAGCGGACGACCGCGCCGGCGGCCTCGGCGGCCCGCACCCACGGCCGGATGTTGGAGTCGTGATCGAGCCGGGTGACGACGACCTCGTCACCCGGGCGCCATGTGCTGCCCAGCATCCGGGACAGGTCGTAGGCGAGCTGTGTGGCGCTGCGGCCGAACACCACGGTGTCGGGTGCGGTGCCGAGAAGGTCGGCCAGGGCCGTGCGCGCCCCGGTCACGATGCGTTCGGCGTTGCGCTCGCCCTCGGTGGTGTGCCCCCGGTTCGCCAGCGGCGCGGAGAGGGCCGCGACGATGGCGTCGATGACCGGCTGCGGCGTCTGGGTACCGCCCGGCGAGTCGAACCGGGCGGAACCGGAGGCGAGGGCGGGGATCTGTGCGCGGATCGCGTCGGCATCGAAGGTCATCACTCAACTCCAGGGACAGGGTGACGTGTCGCGGGGGCCGCCCGGGGTCAGGCGACGCGGTCCTTGGCACGGGGCGGCATGTACGTCGTACGGCTGGGACGTACCCCCAGGCGCACCTGCGACTCCAGCCACATCACGGCGGCCCCCGTAGGATCCACGACGGGGACGAACGCCCCGTCGGCGGCGAGACGTTCCTGCAGTGCTCCGGCCACGCCGAGCATGCCGGTGCATCCCAGCACGATCACGTCGGCCTCCCGTCCCGTCACCGCCGCGCGGGCCTGCGCGGTGAGCGCGTCCAGGAGCCGGTCACCGGAGTCGAGATCGAGGACGGGGATGTCGACCACGCGGATCGAGGAGACGCGTTCGCTCAGACCGTGGCGTCGCACCAGGCCGTGCAGCATCGGCAGCACATTCGGCAGGACCGTGACCACACCCGTGCGCTCGCCGAGCGCGAGCGAGGTCAGCACGGCCGGCTCGAACCCGCCGACGACCGGGATGTCCACGATCTCACGCGCCGCGTGCACACCGGGGTCGCCGAAGCAGCTGACGAAGACCGCGTCGGCGCCCTCCTCGGCGGCCTCCCGTACGGCGTCGAGGATGCCGGGGGCGGCGAGTGCCTCGTCGTACTCCGACTCGATGGAGGCGGTGCCGCGCGTGATGCGGCGCACGTCCACCTCGGTATCCGGGGCCGCCCAGGAGGTGACCTCCCGGCGGACCTCCTCGGTGAGCGCGTCGGTGATCACGGGGAGAACGACCGTGAGTTTCACAGCACCTCCAGGGAAGACGGGGTCGGGTGCCCAGCCTCGGCGGCGGCGGACCGGCCCACAACGTGCGCATGGCACAGATCGGCGGGCAGGGCCGTGCACCTTGCACGGGGACCGTTGCCACCGGATCCGGCCGGGACGACCGGCCGGCGACTGTGCAGGCTGCCCATTCAGGCAGGGCTGACGGTGCCCATCGCATAGTGACGGCCTCGGGCGGGCGAACTTAGCCTCGCCGCACCGCCCCGCACCACACGAACCGCACCGCACGCGTCACACCCCACGCCGGCCGTTCTCTTCCCGCCTGTCCGCACGCTCCCCTTGGAGTTCCCATGGCGTCTGACTCCGGACACGACGACTACGCACTGGCCCGGGTCCCCTCATCGGCCCGGTTCCACTGGTTCTCGGTGGCCACCCAGCGTTTCGGCCAGCTGTCGACCCTTGCCAGCTTCCTCATCGGAGCCACCCTCGGCTTCGGCATGACCTTCTGGAACGCGGTCCTCGCCATCACCCTGGGGGCGGTGATTCTCGAGATCATGACGATCTTCACCGGGATCGCCGGACAGCGCGAGGGCCTGTCCACCTCGCTGCTGGCCCGGTGGACGGGCTTCGGTGCGAATGGCGCCGCTCTGATCGGACTCGCCATCAGCGTCAGCGCTGTCGGCTGGTTCGGCATCCAGAACGCCGTGTCGGCGGACGGCCTGGTGAACCTGGTCGGTGGACTGCCCTCCTGGGGCTGGGCCCTGGTGGTCGGCCTGCTGATCACCGCCCTCGTCGTGCGGGGCGTCGGGTCCATGGCCTGGGCCGCCTACATCACCGTGCCCGCGTTCCTGCTGATGGCCGGCTGGTCGATCGCCGTGGAGCTGTCCAGGCACGACCTGGCCGCGCTCACCTCCGCGCAGCCGGCGGGGCCGCCGCTGTCGCTCCTGCAGGGCACCACCCTCGTGGCCGGCGGATTCATCGTCGGCGCGGTCATCACCCCGGACATGAGCCGCTTCAACCGCAGCGGCCAGGACGTGGTGAAACAGACCGTCGTCGGCATCACCGTCGGGGAGTACGTCATCGGCCTCATCGGCGTCCTCCTCGCGCTCGCCCTGCGTACCAACGACGTGATCGCCATCGTGACCTCCACGTCCGGATTCATCGGCACACTGATCATCGTGGCCGCCACGATCAAGGTGAACGACTGGAATCTGTACGCCGCCTCCCTGGGCATCGTCACCTTCGTCGAACGGACCTTCGGCAGCCGCCTCCACCGGGGAGCCGTCACCGTGGTCGTCGGCGTCCTGGGCTCCGTCCTGGGCGCGATGGGCGTACTGGACAGCTTCACCGGTTTCCTCGATCTGCTGGGCGTCCTGTTCCCGCCGATCGCGGGGATCATGATCGCCGAGTACTTCGTGACCCGGACCTGGCGCCCACTGCTCGACACGACCCGCCCGGCGGGTGCGCTGCCCGACAACGCACCCGCCTGGGTGCCCGCGGCGCTCGTCACCTGGGCCGTCGCCGCCACCGTGGGTAAGTACGTCCACTGGGGGCTGCCGTCGATCAACTCGGTCGTGGTCGCCTTCGTCCTGTACGTCGCGGCCGCCCGCCTCGGACTCGTCCGCGGCATCGGCACCGTGGCGACCCACCGCGACAGCACAGCGGCCACCGGCACCGCCGGTGCCGTCTCCGCCCCTGCACAGCCCGCCTCCTGACTACGGGCCCGCAACACGCAACAAAGAGAAGGGACACCCACATGCTCCGACTGGGCATCGACGTGGGCGGCACCAATACGGACGCCGTCCTCATCGACGGCGACCGGGTGCTGGGCGCCGTGAAGGCGTCCACCACCGCCGACGTCACCGGCGGCATCGTCACCGCGCTGCGCGACCTGCGCGCCGCGACGGACTTCGACGCCACGGCCGTCCACGCGGTGATGATCGGCACCACGCACTTCATCAACGCCCTGGTGGAGGGCGAACGCCTCGCGCCGACCGCGGCCATCCGCTTCGGTCTCCCCGCCACGCGCTCGCTGCCCCCGCTGGTCGACTGGCCCGACCGGCTGGCGGCGGCGATCGGTGGGCACAGCTATCTGTGCCACGGCGGACACGAGTACGACGGCAGCCCCATCGCCGCCTTCGACGAGGCCGAATTCCGTGCCGTCCTGGACCGGGCCGTGGCCGCAGGGGCCACCTCGTTCGCCCTGTCCTCGGTGTTCTCGCCGGTCAACGCCGAGTTCGAGACACGGGCCGCCGAGATCATCGCCGAGCAGCTGCCCGAAGCCCGGGTGAGCCTGTCCCACGAGATCGGCCGGATGGGCCTGCTCGGCCGCGAGAACGCCACCGTCGTCAACGCCGCCCTGCGCGACCTCGCCGACCAGGTCGCCACCGGCCTGACCCGTACCGTGGCCGACGCGGGGATCAGCGCCCCGGTGTTCCTCAGCCAGAACGACGGCACCCTCATGGACGTCGACTACGCGCGCCGCTACCCGGTGGCGACCTTCGCGTCAGGGCCGACCAACTCGATGCGCGGGGCCGCCTTCCTGTCCCGGCTGAAGTCCTGCGCCGTCGTCGACATCGGCGGCACCACCAGCGACGTCGGCATCCTCCAGCACGGATTCCCGCGCGAGGCGTCCACCGACGTCCGGGTGGCGGGGATCCAGACCAACTTCCGCATGCCCGACGTGCTGTCCATCGGAATCGGCGGCGGCAGCCACATCGTCCACCAGGCATCCGGCATCGCCGTCGGCCCCGCCAGCGTCGGCTACCGGCTCGGGCAGGAGGCCCTGGTCTTCGGCGGCACGCGACTGACCGCCACCGACATCGCGGTCGCCGGCGGACGCGCCGAGGTGGGTGACCCGGCGCTGGTCGCCCACCTCGACAAGGACGTCGTCGACGCCGCCCTGCGCTACGTCGACGACAGGCTCTCCGAGGTCGTCGACCGGATGAGGGCCTCCGCCGAACCGGTGCCCGTCGTCGCCGTCGGCGGTGGCAGCATCCTCGTGCCCGAGGACCTCGTGGGGGCCAGCGAGGTCGTGCGGCCCGACCATTTCGCCGTGGCCAACGCCATCGGCGCCGCGATCGCCCAGGTCGGCGGGGAGGTCGACCGGGTCTACTCCGTCGTTCCGCAAGCCCGCGACAAGGTCCTCGACGAGGCCAGGCAGGAAGCCGTCGACCGTGCCGTCGCCGCCGGCGCGCGGCCGGGATCGGTCGAGATCGTCGATATCGAGGAAGTACCGCTGGCCTACCTGCCGGGCAACGCGACCCGGATCCGGGTGAAGGCAGTCGGAGACCTGAGCCTGGGAGGCCACGATGCGTGAGATCACCACCGACAACCTGCCCGACCTCGCCCGCGGCGCCGCCGTCCTGGGCACCGGCGGCGGCGGTGACCCGTTCGTCGGACGGCTGCTCGCCCAGCAGGCGATCAAGCAGCACGGACCCGTCACCCTCCTCGACGTCGACGAGATCGACGACGACGCCGTCGTGATCCCCACCGCCTTCATGGGCGCGCCCACGGTGATGCTGGAGAAACTGCCCTCCGGCGACGAGATCCTCCATGCCCTGCGCGCCGTCGAGGAACTCATCGGCCGCAAGGCCACCCACACGGTGTCCATCGAGGCCGGCGGGCTGAACTCGATGTCGCCGTTCGTCGCCGCCGCCGACGCGGGCATCCCGCTGATCGACGCCGACGGCATGGGACGCGCCTTCCCCGAGCTGCAGATGCTGCTGCCCACCCTCGGTGGCATCAAGGCATCCCCGATGGCGCTCGCCGACGAGCGCGGCAATGCCGTCACCCTGCGCACCGACGGCAACGCGTGGGCGGAGCGCCTGGCCCGCGCCGTCACGGTCGAGATGGGCTGCAGCGCCGCCGTCAGCCTCTACGTGCTCTCCGGACGCCAGGTCAAGGACCACCTCGTCCCCGGCACCCTCACCCTGTGCGAACGGGTGGGCCGTTCCATCCGCGAAGCACGCGAAGGACACACCGACCCGGTCGCCGCGGCAGCCGGGGTCCTCGGCGGACGCCAGGTGTTCACCGGCAAGGTCACCGACGTCCAGCGCACCACCAGCGGCGGTTTCGCCCGCGGCACCGCCGTCCTCGCCGGACTCACCGAGGACAGCGGGAGCACCATGGAGCTGTCCTTCCAGAACGAGAACCTCGTCGCGACCCGCGACGGCGCGGTCGTGGTGAGCGTGCCCGACCTGATCTGCGTCCTGGACACCGACTCCGGCGAGCCGGTCACCACCGAGACCCTCCGATACGGGCTGCGGGTCAGCGTCCTCGGCGTACCCTGCGACCCCCGGTGGCGCACCCCGGAGGGCCTGGCCCTCGCGGGCCCCGGCTACTTCGGTTACGAACACCCCTACGAGCCGCTCCCGCACGCCGAAGTGTCATGATCGAAAGGTGACCTTCCCACCGCCCGCCGCCCCACCCGTGACGCTCACGCTGACCCCCGCCCAGGTTCCCGCACTGGCCGCCGGCGCGACACTGCTCGGCTCGGGCGGCGGGGGCGAGGCCATCACGGGCTCGCTGCTGCTGCGCCTCGCCCTGGCCGAACGGCCCCTCGCCGTGACACCCGCGTCCGCGTTGCCACCGGAGACCCTCGTCGTGCACGTCGGCCTGGCCGGGGCGCCCGACGTGATCGCCGAGCGCCTCATCGACCCCGACGACTTCGCGCGCGCCGTGCACCGCGTCGCCGCCGCCGTCGGCGGCGACGCGGGGGCGGTCGGGGTGATCGAGGTGGGGGGCCTGAACGCCGTCGTCGCCGCGACGGCAGCGGCCCGCCTCGGTCTGCCGCTCGTCGACGGCGACCTCATGGGCCGCGCGTTCCCCCGCATCGACCAGACGGTCGCCACTCTGCACGGACTGCCGCTGCCACCGCTCGCCCTGGTGGGGCCGGGCGGCGACACCGTCGTCATCCCGGTCTGCTCGGCACGGCTGTTCGAACCTCTGCTGCGGGCCAACGTCCTCGCGCTCGGTGCCGCCGCGGCGTTCGCCGGCTACGCGACGTCCGCGCGCCACCTCGCCGGCATCGGCGTACCCGGTTCGGTCAGCAGCTGCCTGCGCCTGGGCCGACGCTTCCGCTCCGCCGTCGAAGCCCCGGGCGCCACCGCCGGGGAACTGGCCGCCGCCCTCGACGCCGACCTGCTCGCCGTGGGCCGCGTTGACGAGATCGTCCCGCGCCAGGACCTGAGCCCCGGCTGGGCGACCCTCACCGACCGGCGCACCGGAGCCGTCGTCCGGATCGACCTGCTCGACGAGTACCTGGCGGTCGCCGTGGACGGGGTCACACGGGCCGAGACCCCGGAGATCATCGCAGCCGTCGACCTCAGCGGCGGACGGGCGGTCCGCGCCGACCAGATCCGTCCCGGAGACCACCTCGTCCTGCTGCGCCTGCCGGCGCTGTACGACTGGCCCGCCGAAGCCGCCTCCCTGGTCGGCCCGTCGGCGTTCGGTCTCGACCTCAGGCCGGGACCGCGGAACACGACACCGTTCGGCCGGGGTGCCCCCCGCCCCGGCCCCCCGGGCGGGGGTGTTCGATGACGGCCGCCCCCACGGTCGCCGACCTGCTCGCAGACCCCCTGCTGCGCGACGCCCGCGCCCTGGCCGGGCACGCCGGCCTCGACCGCCCGGTGACCGACGTGACCGTGTACCGCGGTGAACCCACTGCCGTCACCCGGCATCTCGTGGTCTGCGACGTCCGCGACGCCACACCCGCCTACCGCCTCGACGCCCTTGTCCGACGCGCCCAGGAAGCCGGCGCCGCCGCCCTGTGCGTCACGGCCGGCGCCGCCGCCCGACCCCCGCTGTCGACGGTGCGCCTGGCGGACCGGCTGCGCATTCCGGTGCTGTGGGCACCGACCGACGACCCCTTCAGGCTGGCCTTCGACCTGACGCTCAAGGTCCGCGCTCCGGAAGTGACACGCGCCCGCACCGTGGAGACGCTGATCCGCCGGCTCGCCACCCGTACCCAGGGGACCGATCTGCTCGCCGTGGCCCGGGGCGTCCTCGCGGCCGACCTCAGCCTGGTCACCCCCGACGGCGGCGCCATCCTGGGCGGACCCGTGGACACCCAGGCCCTGCGCCAGGAACTCGCCGTACCCCAGCGCGCCGGCGGACTCCTCGCCCACCCGGTCCTGGCCGAACCGGTGGACGGACACCGCCCGGGCGGTGCGACACCGGTACCGGCCTGGCTCGTGTGGCCGTTCGGTCAGGCCGACGAGGACCGCGCCGACACCGTCGCGCTCGGCCTCACGGTGCTCGAACCCTTCGTACGGTCCTGGCTGGCGGGCGCCCGGGTCCGCGCCGACCACGACGACGCGGCACGCCGCCGGCTCCTCTCCGAAGTGGTCACCGGCCGCGCCACGGTCAGCAGGGAGACGGTCGAGCGCGCCGTGGCCCTCGGCTGGCGCCTGGACGACTGGCACGTGGGACTGCACGTACACGCCGAGCGACAGCCCGCGGCCGGCCGGCCCGACACCGTACCCGCACTCCTGACCGACGCCCTGGAACGGCACGGCATCACGGCGCAGGCCGTCGCCGGCGAGGACGGCACCTGGGCTCTGTGGACCAGCAGCGTCACCCGTCCCGCCACCGACGACCCCTCACGCGTACTGCGCGACGTCCGCCGCGCCCTGGGCGAACTCCCCGCCGTCTGGCGCCTGGTCGCGGGCATCGGCCGGCCCCGTCAAGGGCCTGGCGGCCTCGCCGACACCCTGACCGAGGCACGTCACGCGGCAGGCCTCGCGGCCACGCGCGAGTTCCGCCCCGCTGTCGAACACACCGACGAACTCGGCGTGGGCCGGCTGCTGGCCGCCTGGCAGCAGGCGGACATCACCCGCGCCTTCGCCGAGACGGCTCTCGCCCCGTTGCGGGACGCCGAGCACGAACACCTGCTGACCACCCTGCGGGTCTTCCTGGAGAACGGCGGATCGGCCGCCGCCACCGCACGCGCCCTGGGCCTGCACCGCAACACCGTTGCCGCGCGGCTGCGTCAGGTACGCGACCGGCTCGGAGCGGACCTGGACGACCCCAGCAACCGCCTCGCCCTGCAGATGGCCTGCCGCTCCCTGCTGTCCCCCTGAGGTGAACGCCCACCCGCCGTCGATCGTGTCGGCCCCCGGGCCCCTTTGGCTGCCCTGCTGTGCGCAAGCCCGTGTTACCCAGGGAGGAGCCCGGGGTGTTCGAGCGGCGGGGCGTTGCCGTAGCGGCTGCGGTAGCCGTCGTGACAGAGGTACGAGCCGCCGCGCATGGTCCCGGTCCGACCCCGGTCAAGGCCGCGAGGATCGCGGTACGGGGAGTGCGCGTAGCAGTCGGTGGCCCACCGGTCGGCCCACCCTTCCCCTCCGTTCCCGATTCCCGGCATTGTCCGATGTGGTGCCGCCACGAGATCCAGCACCTCATGTGGCGCCTACATCCCGTCACATAAGCTCGCACGGGGAGACCTCGCATGCGGGGGTGTGAATCTGCTTCGAGGAGGCGAAGGTGACCGGAACCGGCGCGCGGTGGCTTGCGGGCGCGCTGATCATGGCCTGCCTGCTGCTCGCCGGACCCAGCGCCTCGGACGGTGCCTACATGGCCAAGCCGCTGTCGGCCGATGCCCCCGAGGAGGTCGTGCCGAACCGTGTCATGACCTGGAATATCTGCAATCCCTGCAAGGGAAGCGGGCAGAACGGCGGCAGGGCGGCGGAGATCGCCACGTACGCGCCTCAGGTGATCGGCCTGCAAGAGGCGTGTGTGGGTGATGTCGAGAGGATCCGGGATTATCTGGAGTACCGGTACGGGCTGGTCTACCACGTCGAGTACGGATCGGTTCTGCCGAGTTGGAGCCGCTGCGGGGGAGTGCCATGGAGCCCGGGGGGCTTTGGCCAGGCCATCCTCTCGGCCGCCCCGATGACTGACCATGTGAACGTGGAGTACCCCGACGGGGGTTCCGAGGACCGTGGGTACATGGCCGTCACGACCCTCGTGGACGGCCTGCGCGTCCGGGTGTTCAACACGCACCTGGCCCAGCGGCGTCAGGAATCAGTCCGTGCGGAGCAGACCGGCGTGCTGGCGAAGGCGGTCGCCCGGTACGACCGCACGATCGTTCTCGGGGACTTCAACGCGGTGCCGGATGCCTCCGAAATCACCGTGATGTGGGATGTGGCCAAGGACGCGGACCCCGGGTGCGGTCCCTCCGCGACGGGTACGTGCGAGCCGACCACCGATTGGCGCAGCAAGTTCGACTACATCTTTCTTCGTGGCTTCGACCCGCTTGAGCAACGGGTGCATCTCACTCCGTACTCGGACCACGATCTGGTGCAGGCCGATCTGCGAAGGACGTAACGGGGCCCGTCGCTGCCGGCGGCTCGGCGGGCGCCCGACAGGGGGAACCTCACCTCAACCAATCGGAGCACGCCGCGCCTGGTCGTCAGGGTGAGGAAAGGGGCGGTCTGGCTTGGCGGCAGCCCGGGCGGCAATCCCCGCGCGGACCTGCTCACGGCTTCCGCGGTCTTGTCCGCGACGAGCCGGATCACCGTTGCGACAGGGTGTGTGTCCATCTGGGACAGGCCCCCCCGAGCAGCTGGCCGCCGCATACCACGCGCTCCCGCAGCCGCAAGACCGACCCCGAAGCGGCCCGCGCCACAGCCAGGACCATGCTCGCCCCCTACCTGAAGCTGCGCAATTATCAGTCGGCCTGGCTACGTGGGGGATTCGCCGTCGAGGATCTGTCCGGTGGCGGCAGTGACCGGCTGATTGACGAACTGTTCGCCTGGGGCAAACCGGACGAGATCGCTGCCCGGATCACCGAGCACCGCCGGGCGGGAGCCGACCACATCGCCGTCCAGGTTGTCACTGACAGTCCCCGTACCTTCGCCCGCCGGGCATGGCGAGACCTCGTCCGGAACTACTGTCGGCATAGAGGATGCGAAGGACCTTCCGGGCCTGTTCCGGTTCGGCGGACCCCATGGGGTGTGGTGGTCAGGCCGCCGAGGCGGTCTTGTATCCGGCCGCCCTGCAGCACAATGCCCACCCGGGTTGCCCGGTTGTGCTCATGGCGAGTCGGAGAGCTCGTGCGGGGAACCGCTGAGGCCCCGTCCCGTGTCCAAGGTGGTGCAGGGCCACAGGTGCGCCCCTGTTCGCAGAGGCCGCCGCATCTTGAAGGGGGATGGGATGAGCGGGTCGAGCAACGACGACGAGGGCACAGGCATCCTGATCGCACTTGGCATGACGGCCGGCCTGTCCTTGGTCTGGGCCTATGTCATCAAGGACCAGGCACAGCTGATGACTTGGGGCGCCCTGGCGATAGCCGCAGTCACCGGCATCATCGCCGGAAACTACAGCAACAACAGCCAGTCGGTCGCCGTCGTCTGCGCGTTGGCCGCCCCGCTCGGCACCTACCTGGGCACGCTCCTCGGCCTCTGTCTGATCGCCGTCGCTCCGTATGGAGGTGACTTCAGCGACGCCTGGCACCTCTTCACCAGCGACACCAGCGAGGCGGCGCGCCTGTTCAAGACGGAGGCCCAGGACCGCGACTGGCTCTTTCTGCTCCTGTCGGCGCCGGTGGGGTACGGCGCGGCGGTGCTGCAGGATTGACCTGGGGCGGCTTCCCGCGGCGGCTGAGAGTGCCCGCCCCCGCCCGTCCCTCATCCGCGGCTGCCCGTGACTCGTCTCAGCGAACTCTTTCCTCCTGAATGGTCACAGGTCAGAAGCGTGTGGACGGCTTGGACAATGGCGCCGACGCGGCGGGTGGAGCATCTGGCTCGCCGGAGCAGTCGCCAGGACTCAAGCTGGGCGAAGGCGCGTTCACCGGGAACTCTGAGCCGGGCGTGTCGCGGTTGAACTGCTGGTAGTGCTCGGGCTGTTCGCGGTGGTGGTAGTAACGAGTCGGTGCGTGATGGTGGGTGAGGCCTCGGGCTGGCAGGTGGCATGATCCGGGTGTGGTGATCATGGCCAATCGGACGGTGCTGGCGCATCAGCTGTTCACGGGAGTCTCTCGGCAGCATCTCGCCTGCCTGGCAGAGGAGTTGGCCGTGCCGTGGCAGGAAGGATTCGAGGGCTGCCGACATGCTGCACGAGGAGGAGCCCGGAAGCGGGCCTCGGGTGCAGGCGCCCGCCACCAGCTGTGTTCGTCGACCGGCTGGTGTCGGCGTACAGGTCAACGTGCACAGGCGGGTACAGCCGAACGTACACAGCGAAGTGCTTGCCGAGCCGACGGCGGGAGTCCTCATTGATGCGC
>NZ_JBEYCF010000058.1:0-48473 GCF_040632605.1 Streptomyces sp. NPDC019224
CGGGCGCCGCGCTACCCGTCGGACATGTCGGACGCGGAATGGGCGGCGGTGCGGCCGCTGCTGCCCACTCCGGCCTGGCTGGAGAAGAAGGGCGGGCGCCCGGAGAGCTACTGCCACCGTCAGATGCTGGACGCGGTCCGATACCTGGTGGCGGGTGGTATCTCGTGGCGGGCGATGCCGGTGGACTTTCCGCACTGGGCCCGGGTCTACGCTTTCTTCCGCCGCTGGCGCCGGGAGGAGTTGGTCACGGAGTTCCACGACCGGCTGCGCGGGCAGGTCCGGGTGCGGGAGGGCCGTCAGGCGGAGCCGAGCGCGGGGATCATCGACGCGCAGTCGGTGAAGGGCGCCGCGACGGTGCCGGCCGCCTCACGCGGTTACGACGGCGGTAAGGCCATCAACGGGCGCAAGCGCCACGTGATCACGGACTGTCTCGGCCTGCTCCTGGTCGTCGCGGTGACCGCCGCGAACGTAGGGGACCGCGAGGCGGCCACCGGGTTGCTGGCCCGGCTGCGGATGCTGCACCGGGAGATCACCCTGGTCTGGGCCGACGGCGGCTACACCGGCGGCCTGATCGAATGGTGCCGTGACAGGCTCGCGCTCACCTTCGAGATCGTGAAACGCACCGACGACACGGCGGGGTTCGTGGTGTTGCCGAGGCGTTGGGTGGTGGAGAGGACGCTGAGCTGGCTGATGCATTCCAGGCGTCTGGCCAGGGACTACGAGACCCTGACGGCCACCAGCGAGGCAATGATCCGCTGGTCGATGATCACGCGGATGAGCCGGCGGCTGGCGCGGCCACGAGCCGCCGCCCGGCACTGAACATCCCCGAGGGCTCCTGGAGCAACCACCCGCGCTCGCCCAGGCGTTTCGCCTTCGAACGCACCCCTTCGACCTTCGCCGGCACCGACGTGTCCAGGCCAAGGGCCGCTGCGATGTCCTTGGCCCGCATCGCCTCGCCACCCGGCCGGTCCTGCAGCACGTTCACGATCCGCTGATTATCGAGCGAGAGCACCGACACCGGCAGCTCCTCCCGCCAGTGCGGCACGATCACACCCGGAACCGGCGCGGACACCGACCCGGGCAGCACGGCGGGCGCCGTCTCCCGCCCGCCCTCGGTTTCCGTCACGGCCGTGCTCTCGGCGGCGGACGCGGCCAGTGCCTCGACGAGCTCCTCGCGAGCGATCACCCGGCGGTCCAGCTCGACCTCGCCGGCCTCCAGCGCCGCCGTCGCACGCGCCGCCTCCTCCCGCAGCACCTCCACCCGCTCACGAGCACAAGCCTCCCGCGCTTCCAGCAACCCCAGCATCGACGTCATCGCGCACCCCTCGACGATCAGACGGAAACAAGACGCGGGATCACTTCCTCCCCCGAACGAAACCATGCCTGACCAGGCAGAACTCAACGATCATGTTCGGTTGAGATACGGCTTCTTACGCACAGCCCACGACTCAGCACTGTGTCCCAGACCGTCCGCACACCGGGCCTTCAGATCCCGCGACGCCAGCCCACCCTGATACGCGCCCACGGCCCGCAACACCCGCTCGTCCTGGTCGGTGAGGTGCTTGAGACGGCCCCGCACCGCCACCCCGGACGGCCCAGCCACCACGAACGACGCCGCCACCGCCCGCACACCGCCCACCACCACACCCCCGCCCACGACCGGCACGCCGCACCACCCGCAACAACGAGCAACACCCCCACAAGGTCACCCATTCGATCCCAGAACCTGCATTCCCCCACACCCCCACCACTCACTCCCAAGCACCACAGCTCACTCATGCGCACTCAGCCCACAGCAGTTCAGAACCCTACGGCGGCTCCTCCCGCCCACCGCCTCGTACCTCTGCGGGGCGTGTTACGCACGCGGAGTGGCGCCCAGCACCTTTTATGGCGTTAACTTGCCCGCATCCCCGGACACTTGACCATGGTCCCGGGACCGTCGGAACGACACTGGCACAAGGACGTGCGAGGGGGAGCTTTGTTGGAGAGTGTCGGGCAGGAGCAGGTGACCGGCAGCGGTGAGGACCCCAGGGTGGCGGAGCTGCGTACCGCGGTCTCCAGGCTCCGGCGGGCCCTGGCCGGGCACCCCAGACAGTTCCCCGACCGCGCCATCGCCGAGGACGAGCTCGCCGCGCTGGACGCGATGGCGCTCAGCGGGGCGCCCGAGATCCCCCGGCTGCGCCGCTCGCTGCTGCTGATCGCGGGGGCGATCGGCTCGGTCAGTGCGCTGGCGTCGGCGTTGCGGGACGTACGGGTCGCCGTCGACCTCTTCGGCGAGCCGCCACGGCGCTGACGGGGCGGGGGAGCCGGGCGCCTTCGGCGGTCTCAGCGGCGGATCAGCCTGCGGGCCGTCGCCGCCGCCACGGCCGCCGTGCGCGAGTCGACGCCGAGCTTCGCGTAGATGTGCACCAGGTGGGACTTCACGGTCGCCTGACTGAGGAACAGCCGCTTGCTGATCTCCGCGTTCGACAGCCCCTCGCCGACGAGTTGCAGTACTTCCAGCTCGCGCTTGGTGAGCGCCTGGGCCGGGGTGCGCATCCGGTCCATCAGCCGGTGCGCGACGGCCGGGGCCAGCGCAGAACGCCCGGCCGCCGCCGTACGGACCGCGGCCGCCAGCTCCTCGGGCGGCGCGTCCTTCAGCAGATAGCCCGCCGCCCCCGCCTCGACCGCCGCCAGGATGTCCGCGTCGCTGTCGTAGGTCGTCAGGATCAGCACCCGGGGCGCGTCCGGCGCCGCCGTGATCGCGGCGGTCGCCTGCGAGCCGTGCATCCCGGCGCCGAACTGGAGGTCCATCAGCACGACGTCCACCCCGCCGCCGGCCGTCCGGGCGACCGCCTCCTCGGCGGTGGCGGCCTCCGCGACGACCCGGAAGTCCGGCTCGGTGTCCAGGACGGCCCGCAGCCCCGCCCGTACCACCGGATGGTCGTCGGCGAGCAGCAGCCGGACGGGCCCACTCATGCCGCCTCCCGCCCGGCCCGGCCCACCGGAAGCGGCAGCGTCAGCGCGACGGCGGTGCCCTGGCCGGGCGCCGACTCGACGCTCAGGGTGCCGCCGAGCGACCGGGCCCGGGAGCGCATCGCGGGCAGCCCGAAGCCGCCGGACTCCGTGGCACCGGCCGCCGGAACGTCCTGCGCGAAGCCGCGTCCGTCGTCCACCACGTCCAGCGACACCGAGGTGTCCATGAAGCTCAGCGTGATCTCCGCCCGCCCCGCCCCGGCGTGCCGCACGGTGTTGGACAGCGCCGACTGGGCGGTCCGCAGCAACGCCACCTCGTACGGCGTCGGCAGCTCGACCGGTGTGCCGCTGACCGCGAACCGCACGGCGAGCGCGGGCGTCGTGGAGCGGGCCGACAGCCGTTCCAGGGCGGCCGTCAGGGAGCCGTTCGCCAGGTCGGGCGGGGTCAGCGCGCGGACGAAGCGGCGCGCCTCGGCGAGATTGTCCTGCGCCGCCTCGCGCGCCCGGTGCACATGGGCGGCGGCCGGGGCGTCCTCGGGCAGCGCCCGTTCGGCGGCGCGCAGCAGCAGCTGGATGGAGGACAGGCCCTGGGCGAGGGTGTCGTGGATCTCCCGGGCCAGCCGCTCCCGCTCGGCCAGCGTGCCTGCGGCGCGCTCCGCCTCGGCCAGCTCCGCACGGGTCGCGACCAGCTCCTCGATGAGCTCGCGACGCCGCTCGCTCTCCCGGAACAGCGCCTCGTAACCGAGGACCGTGGCGACGGCGACGGCCGCGCCGAGCAGCGGACCGATGAACGTGCCGGGCGTGACCGCCTGCCCGTGCAGCAGGAAGCTCGCGATGGCGGCGGCCGCCGTCACCACCACGGCGGGCAGGCCCCAGCGCGTCGGCAGCAGATGCAGCTGGAGGAAGTAGAGCGGGAAGGCCACCCACAGCGCGTCCGGCGACAGCACCAGCAGCGCCGCCCACAGGACCCCGAGCACCGCCAGCCACCCGGCGCCCGCCCGGGTCCCCGGCTGCACGGACCGCGCCACCGCGCCCGCCACGTACACCGCCGCCAGCACCCCGGCGACCGCCGTCACGGCGCCGGGGTGCTGGACACCGGCGGTGAACGCCTTGACGGCGGTGAGCGCCAGCAGGCCGAGCATCAGCCCGTGCAGACACAGCCGCAGCGCGGCGGCGACCGGGGGATGGACACGCGTCTCCATGATGTTCCAGCGTAGGCGCGGGCCGTCCGGGGCCGGTCAATCGAAAGGTTGATGTCGTCACCAGCCCGGGGGCGATGTTTCCGGGACAGGCGGAAACGACGCTGGATCCATGTTCGTCGCATGGAGAGACCTACGGTTCGCCAAGGGCCGGTTCGCGCTCATGGGCACGGTGATCGTGCTGATCACGCTGCTCGTGGGCCTGCTGTCCGGCCTGACCGCCGGGCTGGCCCGGGAGAACACCTCGGCCGTCACCGGGCTGAACGCCGACCACCTCGCGTTCGCCGCCCCGCCGGACGGCCGGTCGGTGTCCTTCACCGACTCGGCCGTCGGTGAGGACGCCGTACGCGCCTGGGTCGGGCGGCCCGGCGTGGAGTCCGCGCACCCGCTCGGCATCCGCACCCTGAACGCCACCGCCGGTACGGGGAAGCGCACCGCCGCCGTCTCCGCGTTCGGCGTCGAGCCCGGCAGCGGCCTGGCGCCCGCCCGGGTCGGCCCGGGCGAGGTGGTGCTCTCGCGCGGGGGCGCCGACGAGCTGGGCGTACGCCCCGGCGACCGGCTGACCCTCGGCGGCCGGGAGGCCACCGTGGCCGCCGTCGCGGGTGACGCCTCGTACAGCCACACCCCGGTCGTCTGGACCGACCTCGCCGACTGGCGGCGGTCCGGGAGCGGGGACGGGCGCGCCACCGTGATCACCCTGGCCACCACCTCCGCCGCCGATCTCGCCGCCGGTGACCGGGCGGCCGGCACCCGCACGCTCTCGCTGGACGACTCGCTGACCGCCATCGGCTCCTACCAGGCCGAGAACGGCTCCCTCCAGCTGATGCGCGGCTTCCTCTTCGCCATCTCCGCCCTCGTCATCGGCGCGTTCTTCACCGTCTGGACGATCCAGCGCAGCGGTGACGTCGCCGTGCTCAAGGCGCTGGGCGCCTCCACCCCGTATCTGCTCCGGGACGCGCTCGGGCAGGCCGTCGTGATGCTCGCCGTCGGTACGGGCCTGGGCACCGCCCTCGCCTCCGGCATCGGCGCCCTGGTCGCCGGAGGGGCCGTGCCGTTCGTCCTCGACGCGGCGACGGTCCTCGTCCCGGCCGCTGTGATGATCGCCCTCGGCGCGGCCGGGGCCGCCCTGTCCATCCGGCGGATCACCGCCGTCGACCCGCTTACCGCGCTCGGGAGTGCCCGATGACCCTCACGCTCACCGATGTCACCCTCACCTACCCGGACGGCGACGGGCGGCTCACCGCGCTGGACCGCGTCGCGCTCGACGTGCCCGCGGGCACCCTCACCGCCGTCGTCGGCCCGTCCGGCTCCGGCAAGTCCAGCCTTCTCGCGGTGGCGGCGACCCTGGTCGCCCCGGACGGCGGGGCGGTCGTCGTCGCCGGGACGGACACCACGGGGCTGGGGCGCGCGGAGAAGGCGGCGCTGCGGCGGGAGCGCGTCGGCATCGTCTTCCAGCAGCCCAACCTGCTCCCGTCGCTGACCGCCGTCGAACAGCTCCAGGTCATGACGCATCTCTCGGGCGGCCGGGCCGGTGCCGCCCGGGCCCGCGCGCTCGATCTGCTCGACGCGGTCGGTCTTGCCGGGCAGGCCGGCCGCAGGCCCCACCAGCTGTCCGGCGGGCAGCGCCAGCGGATCAACATCGCCCGGGCCCTGATGAACGACCCGGCCCTGCTGCTCGTGGACGAGCCGACCAGCGCCCTGGACCACGAGCGCGGAGCGGCCGTCCTGGACCTGCTGGTGACGCTGACCCGGCAGCGGTCCACGGCGACGGTCCTGGTCACGCACGACCGCGCCCACCTGGACCGCGTGGACCGCACGGTCACCATGCTGGACGGGCGGCTCACGGCCCCGGCGCTCGCCTGAAACGGGGGCGGGCCCGGGCCTCTCGGAGGTCCGGGCCCGCCTCAACGCCGGTCAGCCCGCCGCGCCGCTGCTCGCCAGCGCGTCCGACAGCTCCTTGGCCGCCTGCTGGAGGATCGGCACGATGCGCTCGGTGGCCGCCTCGGTGACCCGGCCCGCCGGGCCGGAGATCGAGATCGCGGCGGACGTGGGGGAGTTGGGCACCGAGACCGCCAGGCACCGGACCCCTATCTCCTGCTCGTTGTCGTCCACCGCGTAGCCCACCCGGCGCACCTGGTCCAGCGCCTCCAGGAAGCCGTCCGGGGTGGTGATCGTCTTCTCGGTGGCGGCGGGCATCCCGGTGCGGGCGAGCAGTGCGCGCACCTCGTCCGGAGGGGTGTGCGCGAGCAGTGCCTTGCCGACGCCCGTGGAGTGCGGCAGCACGCGGCGGCCGACCTCCGTGAACATGCGCATCGAGTGCTTGGACGGCACCTGCGCCACGTACACGATCTCGTCGCCGTCGAGCAGCGCCATGTTGGCCGTCTCGCCCGTCTCCTCGACCAGCCGGGCCAGATACGGGCGGGCCCAGGTGCCGAGCAGCCGTGCAGCGGACTCGCCGAGGCGGATCAGACGGGGGCCGAGCGCGTAACGCCGGTTGGGCTGCTGACGTACGTACCCGCACAGGACCAGCGTGCGCATCAGGCGGTGGATCGTCGGCAGGGGCAGTCCGCTGCTCGCGGAGAGCTCGCTCAGGCCGACCTCGCCCCCCGCGTCGGCCATCCGCTCCAGCAGGTCGAAGGCGCGCTCGAGGGACTGCACACCGCCGCTGGAACCGGCGGGCTTGGAGTCGGAAGTGCTGGCGTGTGACGGCGGCACGTCAACGGTCCTTTCGAAGCGGAGGAGCAAGGCAGCAGCCTACCGGGCGCTTTTCGATCGGCCCACAGTCGACGGGGGCCGTCCTGGCCGGTCAGCGCCCGTCTGTCCGGGAGTCCGCAGGCCGCGCGGGGCCCCTGCCACGCGACTCCTGGCCCACCCTACATTCCGCACTGCGAAATCTGGCTTTTACTTTGTGGAAACATCCAGTGGGGTCCGGGAGTGCGCGGGGCGAGGGGGAGGGGTCTTGACGGGTCGCGCTCCCGAGTGAAGACTCCTTCAACAGTTCGTTGAAAGTGCGAAGTGAGGAGCACCGGTGTCCGGTCCGGACGTGAAGCTGCTACTGCGCTCGACGCGCGTCGTCACCCCCGAGGGGACCCGTCCCGCGGCGGTCGCCGTCACCGGCGGGACCATCGACGCCGTTCTGCCGTACGACACCGAGGCCCCGGCCGGTGCCCGCGTCGAGGACTTCGGGGACGACGTCCTGCTGCCCGGCCTCGTGGACACGCACGTCCATGTGAACGACCCGGGCCGCACCGAGTGGGAGGGCTTCTGGACCGCCACCCGCGCGGCGGCGGCCGGCGGCATCACCACGCTCCTCGACATGCCCCTCAACTCGCTGCCGCCCACCACCACGGTCGGGAACCTGCGGATCAAACAGGCGGTCGCCGAGCCCGAGGTGCACGTCGACACCGGCTTCTGGGGCGGCGCGATCCCCACCAACGTCAAGGACCTGCGTCCGCTCCACGAGGCCGGGGTCTTCGGCTTCAAGTGCTTCCTGTCGCCCTCCGGCGTCGAGGAGTTCCCCGAACTGGACCAGGAGCAGCTGGCCCGGTCGATGGCCGAGGTCGCGGGCTTCGGCGGGCTGCTCATCGTGCACGCCGAGGACCCCCGCCACCTGGCGTCCGCGCCGCAGCAGGGCGGCCCCGCCTACGCGGACTTCCTCGCGTCCCGGCCGCGCGACGCCGAGAACACCGCCGTCGCGGGCCTGATCGCCCACGCCCGGCGGCTGAACGCCCGCGTCCACGTCCTGCACCTGTCCTCCGGCGACGCCCTGCCGCTGATCGCCGCCGCCCGGCGCGAGGGCGTCCGGCTCACCGTCGAGACCTGCCCGCACTTCCTCACCCTCACCGCCGAGGAGGTCCCCGACGGGGCGACCGAGTTCAAGTGCTGCCCGCCGATCCGGGAGGCCGCCAACCAGGACGCGCTGTGGCAGGGGCTCGCCGACGGCACCATCGACTGCATCGTCTCCGACCACTCGCCCTGCACCACCGACCTCAAGACCCCGGACTTCGCCTCCGCCTGGGGCGGCATCTCCTCCCTCCAGCTCGGCCTGCCCGCCATCTGGACCGAGGCCCGCCGGCGCGGCCACACCCTCGACGACGTGGCCCGCTGGATGTCGGCCGCCCCCGCCGCCCTGGCCGGACTGCACCACAAGGGCGCCATCGAGGCGGGCCGCGACGCCGACTTCGCGGTCCTGGCGCCCGACGCCACCTTCACCGTCGACCCGGCCGAGCTCTTCCACCGCAACCAGGTCACCGCGTACGCCGGCCGCACCCTGCACGGCGTGGTGCGGTCCACCTGGCTGCGCGGCGTACGGATCGCCGCCGACGGCGTCCTCACCGAACCCACCGGCCGCCTCCAGACAAGGGACCCCCGAGCATGACGGCGACAGCGCACTTCACCGGCGACGCGAACCCGTACGGCGGCGGCGACCCGTACGCCGACTACCGCACCGCCGGCCACCCCTTCACCCACCTCGTCGACCTCGCCGACCGGCGCCTCGGCGCGGGCGTCATCGCCGCCAACGACGAGTTCTTCGCGGAGCGCGAGAACCTGCTCAAGCCGGAGCCCGCCCACTTCGACCCGGAGCGCTTCGGCCACAAGGGCAAGATCATGGACGGCTGGGAGACCCGCCGCCGGCGCGGTGCGAGCGCCTCGCGGCCCCACCCGGCGGACGAGGACCACGACTGGGCGCTGATCCGCCTCGGCGCCCCCGGCATCGTGCGCGGCCTGGTCGTCGACACCGCCCACTTCCGCGGCAACCACCCGCAGGCCGTCTCCGTCGAGGCCGTCTCGATGCCCGGCTCGCCCTCCCCGGAGGAACTGCTCGCGCCGGACGTGAAGTGGACGACCCTCGTCCCCCGTACCGCCGTCGGCGGCCATGCGGCCAACGGGTTCGCCGTCGACGTGGAGCACCGCTTCACGCACCTGCGGCTCAACCAGCATCCGGACGGCGGCATCGCCCGCCTGAGGGTCTACGGCGAAGTCGCCCCCGACCCCGCCTGGCTGACCGCGCTCGGCACCTTCGACGTCGTCGCCCTGGAGAACGGCGGCCGGGTCGAGGACGCCTCCGACCGCTTCTACTCCCCGGCCACCCACACCATCCAGCCCGGCCGTTCCCGCACAATGGACGACGGCTGGGAGACCCGCCGCCGCCGCGACCGGGGCAACGACTGGATCCACTACCACCTCGTCGAGGAGGCGGACATCCGCGCCGTCGAGATCGACACCGCGTACCTGAAGGGCAACGCGGCCGGCTGGGCGGAACTCACCGCCCGTGACGCGGAGACCGGCGCGTGGACCGAACTGCTGCCGAGGACCCGGCTGCAGCCCGACACCGACCACCGCTTCGTCCTGCCGGAGGCCGTACGGGCCCACCAGGTCCGGCTCGACATCTTCCCGGACGGCGGCATCTCACGGCTGCGCCTCTTCGGCTCGCTCACCGAACGCGGCGCGGCCCGGCTGACCGCCCGCCACGCCGAGCTCGGCGGCTGACGCGCCGGGACCCCGGGAGCGTCAGAACTCCTCGTGCTCCTCGGGGTCCCCGCCGAACCGCTCCCGCCGCCCGTCCGAGATCCGCCCCAGTTCCTCGGGCGTCAGCTCGAAGCCGAACAGGTCCAGGTTCTCCCGCTGCCGCCCCGGATCGGCCGACTTCGGGATCGGTACGGCCCCGAGCTGGGTGTGCCACCGCAGCACGGCCTGACCCGGGGTGACGCCGTGCGCCTCGGCGACCGCCACCACCTCCGGGTCGGCCAGCAGGCCACGGCCGCGCCCCAGCGGGCTCCAGCTCTGCGTGACGATCCCCTTCGCCGCGTGCACCGCCCGCAACTCCTCCTGCGGCAGCCGAGGATGCAGCTCGATCTGGTTGACGGCGGGCACCACGCCCGTCTCGTCCTCCAGCCGCGCCAGGTGCTCGGCGGTGAAGTTGGACACCCCGACCGACCGCACGAGACCGTCCTCGCGCAGCTTGATGAGCGCCCGCCAGGTGTCCACGTACAGACCCACCTTGGGCAGCGGCCAGTGGATGAGACAGAGGTCCACGTAGTCCAGGCCGAGATTGTTCCGGGACTCCTCGAACGAGGCCAGCGTCTTCTCGTAACCGTGGTGCCGGCCGGGCACCTTCGTCGTGACGAAGACCTCTTCGCGCTCCACCCCGCTGCGGGCGATGCCGCGCCCCGTACCGGTCTCGTTGCCGTAGTTCAGCGCGGTGTCCACGAGCCGGTAGCCGAGGCCCAGGGCCCCGGCGACGGCCTTCTCCGCCGCGTCGTCGTCCAGCGGATAGGTGCCGAGCCCGACCGCCGGGATCGTACGGCCGTCGTTCAGGGTGTGCACCGGGATACCGGACATGATCGTCCCTTCTCGTCGTCCTGCCGTCGCGGGCCTTGCCGCCCCGCCCAGCGTAGGCGGGGCGGGGAGCGGCGGCAGGGCGACGTCAGGCGGCGTGGCCGCCGTCCACGACCAGTTCGGCGCCGGTGACGAACGCGGCCTCCGTGCCGGCGAGGTACGAGATCAGCGCGGCGACCTCCTCCGCCGTGCCGAACCGGTCCAGCGCGTTGGCCGCGCGCTGCCCCTCGGCGAACGGGCCGTCGGCGGGATTCATGTCGGTGTCCACGGCGCCCGCCTGGACCAGGTTGACCGTGATGCCGCGCGGGCCCAGCTCGCGGGCCAGCGGCTTGGTCAGCCCGGAGAGCGCGGACTTGCTCATCGCGTAGAGCGTCCCGCCGGGTCCGCCCGCGTGCCGGCTCAGGGCCGTACCGAGGGAGATGATGCGGCCGCCGTTCTCCATCACCTCCGCCGCCGCCCGGCAGGCGAGGAACACCGCCCGGACGTTCACGGCGAGGACCCGGTCCACATCGGAGGGCGTGAGCGTGCCGATGGGGCCGAGGACACCGATCCCCGCGTTGTTCACCAGGATGTCGAGCCTGCCGAGTTCCTCCGCCGCCCGGTGCACCGCCGAGGCGGCGGCCTCCGGGTCGGCCGAGTCGGCGCGCAGCGCGACCGCCCGGCGACCGGTCGCCCCGATCGCGGCGACGACCTCCTTAGCGGCGCGCTCGTCCCGTACGTAGGTCAGCGCCACATCGACTCCGTCCCGGGCGAGTCGCAGGGCGGTCGCGGCGCCGATGCCCCGGCTGCCGCCGGTGACGAGCGCGGTGCGGGGGGTGGGGAGGATGCTGTTCATCGCGATTCCTGTCCGTTGCCGGTCGTGCTGACAGGAACCAGGAAAGTCGTTCGGCGCCCCGGAGACCGGCGGGAAACGGACGCCGAATCCGGTGCCGGTCAGCGCCAGTCCGGCGAGCGGCCGAGCGCCGCCAGTACGCGGGCGAGCGGGCCGCCGTCCGCCACCGGCAGGGCGGGCCGGAAGGCGGCGTCGGGGCGCTCGCGCGCCGCCCCGCCCGGGACGCGCAGGGCCAGGGGCAGGGCGGCCGCCACCACCTCGTCCGGCAGCGCGAGGGGCAGCCCGAGCGACGCGGCCACGTCCCAGGAGTGCACGACGCAGTCGATGAAGTGGAACCCCATCGCGGCCACCCCGGGGAACGTCGTCCCCGCACTGATCTCCGGCAGTGCGAACCGCCGCTCGGCCGCCCCCGGCCGCGCGAACGCGTCGAGCACGGCCCGGGCCGTCCCCCGGTACCAGGCCGCCGGATCGTTCCCGGCCCCCCGGGGCGCCCAGGCGGCGGCGTCCGCCCCCTCGCCCCGTGCGGCGGCGGCGAAGCCGAGGTGCTGGGCGCCCATGTGCTCCACCAGGCGGAGCAGCGTCCAGGCGTCGCAGGGGGTGGGGCGGTCCCAGTCGCCGGGATTCGCGCGGCCGACGAGGCGCACGGATTCCAGCGCCGCGACGTGGTCCAGTTCGATGATGTCCATGGGTGGTCCCTTCGTCAGCGGAATGCGGGTCAGGGCGTGTCCACGGGCCACGGCGCCGCCCCGGACACCAGCCGCCACGCGGAGTCGTACACCGCCGAGCGGCTGGTGAACGGGGCCGTCCAGGTCGCTGAGCGCAGGGCGCCCCCGTCCCGGTGGGCGCGGACGATCTCACGGTGGTCGGGGCGGGCGACGAACCCCATCAGGTGCTCCTCGGCCGTCCAGACGGTGATCGAACCGGACCGGTCCATCCGGGGGCCCACGTCCACCCAGAGCCACATGCCGACCGCGCCCGGCGTCCGGGGCCAGGTGCGGCGCAGCCGCATGCCCGCCGTGCCGACGGAGAACGTGCGCCACGGGCGGTGCGTGACGAACTCGGTGACCCCGACGACGACCTCGGCGCCGGGCTCCACGGCCCGGGCGGCGGGGCCCGGTTGCCACCGGGTGCTCCAGAGAATCTGCGGCACGGTCGATCTCCTCCTGGCACACGGGGGCCGTCCACCGCGGGTCCCCGCGGTGGATGCCCATGACCCTACAAGTAGACGAACGATCGTGCTATTAGTTTGGCCGGGCCGCACCCGCTCCCACGCGTGTTACGCGTCCACCGCCACCGCCCGGAGCCGCCCCAGGATCGCGCGCCACGCCCGCGTATAGCTCTCGGCGCTGCCGCGCAGCACGGAGTCGCCGTTCGCCAGCTCAAGGAACGCGATGATCTCGAAGGCCAGCTGGGCCGCGTCGCAGTCGTCCCGGATCTCGCCCAGCGTCCGCGCCTCCACGATCCGCGCCTCCACGAACGCGAACCAGCTCGCCTGCGCCGCCAGCAGCGCGTCGTGCACCGCGCCCTCCCTGGCGTCGAACTCCGCGAGCGCCGCGTAGAAGAAGCAGCCGCCTGGGAAGACCCGGTCCCGCGAGTAGGCGATCCAGGACTCGCACATCCGGCGCACCCGGCCCAGCCCGGCGGGCGTCTCACGCGTGGGGACCACCACATGCTCGTCGTGGACCGCGGCGGCGGCCCGCACGGTCGCCAGCTGAAGCTCCTCCTTGGAGCCGAAGAGCGCGAACACCCCGCTCTTGCTCAGCCGGAGATCCGTGGCCAGCCGGCCCAGCGACAGCCCTTCGAGCCCCTCCACCGAGGCGACCGCGGCCGCCCGGGCGAGGACCAGCTGCCGGGTGCGGTTGCCGCGCTCGACCCTGCCGTCCTGGCGTGTTCCGGCCATCCGGTGACTCCGTGCTCCGATGAGGTGCGGGCGGCCCGCGTGGGGCGCGTCCGGGGGGCTCGTCATTCTAGGAGGGCACCCGGTAGCGTGATCGTTCCCCAGTGCGAGTCGGTGCCGTCTCCACGTCGTCCCTGTGGAGAGAGCAGGAGTCCAGGTGTCCTCCGCCGCCGTCCCCGTCCCCGTCCTCGCGCCGCCGCGCCGGGCCTGGCTCACCGATCTGCCCGTCCTGCTGGTCGCGGTGGTGTGGGGCTCCAGCTACCTGGCCGCCAAGGGCATCACCACCCCGCAGACCGTGGCCGCCGTCCTCGTGCTGCGGTTCGCCGTCGTCCTGCCCGTCCTGCTGATCGCGGGCCACCGCCGACTGCGCGCGCTGAACGCAGCCCAGTGGCGGGGCGCCGGGCTGCTCGGCCTCGTGCTCAGCGGGATCTTCCTGGTGGAGACGTACGGCATCGTGCACACCTCGGCGACCAACGCCGGGCTCATCATCAGCCTCACCATGATCTTCACCCCGCTCGCCGAGGCCGCCGTCACCCGGACCCGGCCGACCGGGACCTTCCTCTCCGCCGCCGGGCTCTCCGTCGCCGGCGTGGTGCTGCTGACCCAGGGCGGCGGATTCACCAGCCCCTCGGCGGGCGACCTGCTCATGCTGGCCGCCGCCCTCGCCCGGACCCTGCACGTCCTGCTCATGGCCCGCATCAGATCCGTGCAGTCCGCGGACTCGCTGTCCCTGACGACCGTGCAGCTCGGCAGCTGCCTCGCCGTCTTCGCCCTGCTGGCCGCCGCGCCGGGGACGGGCGCGGCCCCCTGGACGGCCGCCGCCGGATTCGGGGCCCGGGAATGGGGAGGGCTGCTCTTCCTGTCGGTGTTCTGCACGCTCTTCGGGTTCTTCGTGCAGATGTGGTCCGTACGCCGCACCTCCCCGTCGCGGGTCAGCCTGCTGCTCGGTACGGAACCGCTGTGGGCCGCCGCCGTCGGCATCGCGATCGGCGGCGAACGCCTGGGCCTCGCCGGGGCGGCGGGCGCCGTGCTGGTGCTGGCCGGAACCGCCTGGGGCCGGCGCGGCGCGGACCGGGCCACGCCCTGACCGGCTCACTCCTGGAACCCCGCTCACGCACGACGCCGGTCCGCCCGGCGACGAGAACGGATCGAGCCCGCCCTGAACCACTCGTCCCCGGCGGGCCTCCCGGCATACGCTGACCGGGCCGGCCCCGAGTGCGGGGCGCTGCGACCGGGAGGGTGGGCCCATGTCCGAAGTCGAGGTGGATCTCAGCGGGTTGGCCGACTTCACCGCGAATCCGTATCCCTCCTACGAGCGGATGCGGGCGGCCGGGCCCGTGCACCTCGTCCGCACCGACGAGTTCGACCGGATCTGGCTCGTCGTCGGTTACGACGAGGGCCGGGCCGTCCTGGCCGACCAGCGCTTCGGCAAGGACTGGCGGTCGCTGCCCGGGGAGACCGGCGGCGGCCCGATCAACGCCAACATGCTGGTGATGGACGCCCCCGACCACACCCGGCTGCGCAAGCTGGTCGCCCGGGAGTTCACCCCGCGCCGGATCGAGGCGCTGCGCCCCCGGGTCCAGGAGATCACCGGTGAACTCCTCGACGGGATGGTCCCGGAAGGCCGCGCCGACCTCGTGGACGCACTCGCCTTCCCGCTCCCCATGACCGTCATCTGCGAGCTGCTCGGCGTCCCCGACCTGGACCGGTCCGCCTTCCGCAAGCTGTCCAACGGCGTCGTCGCCCCGGCGGACGCGGTGGAGGAGGGCGAGGCGGTCCGCGCCATGGGCGCCTACCTCGCGGAGCTGATCGAGGACAAGCGCCGCTCACCCGGCGACGACCTGCTCAGCGCGTTGATCGCCGCCCGCCACGAGGACGACGACGCGCTGGCGCCCGACGAGCTGGTGGGCATGGCCTTCCTGCTGCTCGTCGCCGGCCACGAGACGACGGTCAACCTCATCTCCAACGGTGTCCGCGCCCTCCTCGACCACCCGGACCAGCTCGCCGCGCTCCGCGCCGACCTCTCCCTGCTCGACGGGGCCGTCGAGGAGATGCTGCGCTACGACG
Organism: Streptomyces sp. NPDC019224; assembly: GCF_040632605.1. Taxonomy (NCBI): domain Bacteria; kingdom Bacillati; phylum Actinomycetota; class Actinomycetes; order Kitasatosporales; family Streptomycetaceae; genus Streptomyces; species Streptomyces sp. NPDC019224. The sequence continues at coordinate 15,290 of NZ_JBEYCF010000058.1, forward strand.
GACCCGTCGAGACGGCCACCATCCGGTTCGCCCGGGAACCGGTCGTGATCGGCTCCCGGACCATCGGGACGGGTGAAGCGGTCCTGGTCTCGCTCGCCGGCTCCGACCGCGACCCGGCCCGCTACCCCGAGCCCGACCGCTTCGACATCCGCCGCGACGCCCGCGGCCACCTCGCCTTCGGACACGGCGTCCACTTCTGCCTGGGCGCGCCGCTCGCCCGCATGGAGGGCCGCATCGCGATCCGTGCGCTGCTGGAGCGCTGCCCCGGCCTGGAGGCCGACCCGGACGCCGCCTCGTTCGACTGGCTGCCCGGCACCCTGATCCGCGGGGTGCGCCGCCTGCCCGTACGCTGGTGAGCGACGCGCCGCCACCCTCTTCGTGCCCCTCCGGGTCCCGGCGGCGCGGGCTCGGGGATACTTGCCCAGCCGGGCCGGGTCCACAGGGCCCCGGCTCCACCGGCAGCACAGCGAGCAGCACAAGAAGGGCACGGCGTCGTGGCAAGGGTTCGGACAGGGGTACGTGCGATGGGCGCCGTACTTGCGGCCGTGCTGGGGGTGTCCCTCATGGGATGCAGCAGCACCGGCGGCAAGCGGGCGGAGGAGCGTGCGGCCAAGGCCGCGGCCGAAGGCCGGGCCGCGGTGAACACGCCCCGCTGGACCTTCGCCATGGTCACCCACTCGGGCGACGGAGACACCTTCTGGGACATCGTCCAGAAGGGCGCCAAGACGGCGGCCACGAAGGACAACATCAACTTCCTGTACTCGCACAACGACGAGGGCCAGCAGCAGGCCCAGCTCGTGCAGGCGGCCATCGACAAGAAGGTCGACGGGCTGATCGTCACGCTCGCCAAGCCCGACGCCATGAAGGACGTCGTCGCCAAGGCCGTCCGCGCCGGCATTCCCGTGATCACGGTGAACTCCGGCTCCGCCGAGTCCAAGGCGTACGGCGCGCTCACCCACATCGGCCAGGACGAGTCCATCGCCGGCGAGGCCGTCGGCGAGGAGCTGAACAAGCGCGGCCGCAAGAAGGCCCTGTGCATCCTGCACGAGCAGGGCAACGTGGGCCACGAGCAGCGCTGCGGCGGGGCGAAGAAGACCTTCGACGGCCAGATGCAGAACCTGTACGTGGAGGGCACCAACATGCCCGACGTCCAGGCGTCCATCGAGGCCAAGCTCCAGTCCGACAAGGACATCGACGCGGTCGTCACCCTCGGCGCGCCCTTCGCGGACGCCGCCGTCAAGGCGAAGCAGACCGCCGGCAGCAAGGCCGAGATCGACACCTTCGACCTGAACGCCAAGGTCGCAGCGTCGCTCCAGGCCAAGACCCTCGGCTTCGCCGTCGACCAGCAGCCCTACCTCCAGGGTTACGAGGCCGTCGACCTGCTCTGGCTCTACCGCTACAACCGCAACGTGCTCGGCGGCGGCCGCCCGGTCCTGACCGGCCCGCAGATCATCACCTCCGACGACGCCGCCCAGCTCGCCGAGTACGCGGACCGGGGCACCCGATGAGCGCCGGCCCCGGATCGTCCGCCGTCGTCGACGAGCGGCTGCTGCGCACCTCGCCGCTGCGGAAACTGCTCGGCCGCCCGGAGCTGGGCTCGGTCGTCGGCGCGCTGGCCGTCTTCCTCTTCTTCGCGGTCGTCGCCGACAGCTTCCTGCGCGCCACCAGCTTCGGGACCGTGCTGTACGCGGCCTCCACCATCGGGATCATGGCGGCGCCGGTCGCGCTGCTGATGATCGGCGGCGAGTTCGACCTCTCCGCCGGCGTGATGGTCACCAGCTCCGCGCTGATCTCCTCGATGTTCAGCTACCAGATGACCGCCAACGTCTGGGTCGGCGTCTTCGTGTCCTTGCTGGTCACGCTCGCCATCGGTGCGTTCAACGGCTTCATGCTGACCCGTACGAAACTGCCCAGCTTCATCATCACGCTCGGCACGTTCCTGATGCTGACCGGCCTGAACCTGGGCTTCACCAAGCTGATCAGCGGGACCGTCTCGACGAAGACCATCGGCAACATGGAGGGCTTCCCCTCCGCCCGCAAGGTCTTCGCCTCGTACTGGACCGTGGGCGGCGTCGAACTCAAGGTGACGCTCCTGTGGTGGGCCGTCCTGGTGGCCGTCGCCACCTGGATCCTGCTCCGCACCCGCTTCGGCAACTGGATCTTCGCGGTCGGCGGCGGAACGGACGCGGCCCGCGCGGTCGGCGTGCCGGTCGTCCGCACGAAGATCGGGCTCTACCTCGGCGTCGCCTTCGCCGCCTGGGTCTCCGGGCAGCACCTGCTGTTCAGCTACGACGTCGTGCAGTCCGGCGAGGGCGTCGGCAACGAACTGATCTACATCATCGCGGCCGTCATCGGCGGCTGCCTGATCACCGGCGGCTACGGCTCCGCCATCGGCTCGGCGGTCGGTGCCTTCATCTTCGGCATGACCAGCAAGGGCATCGTGTACGCGGAGTGGAACCCCGACTGGTTCAAGTTCTTCCTGGGAGCGATGCTGCTCCTGGCCACCCTGCTCAACGCATGGGTGCGCAAGCGCGCGGAGGCGACGAAATGACGGCCCCCAAGGCGCCGGACGGGCCGCAGGACACCGGCCGGCAGGCCCTCGTCGAGCTCGACGACGTGGCCAAGTACTACGGCAACATCAAGGCCCTGGAAGGCGTCTCGCTGGAGGTGCACGCGGGCGAGATCTCCTGTGTGCTCGGCGACAACGGCGCCGGCAAGTCCACCCTCATCAAGATCATCGCGGGGCTGCACCGGCACGACGCCGGACGGTTCCTCGTGGACGGCGAGGAGACCACCCTCGCCAACCCGCGCGACGCCCTGGACCGGGGCATCGCCACCGTCTACCAGGACCTGGCCGTCGTCCCGCTGATGCCGGTCTGGCGCAACTTCTTCCTGGGATCCGAGCCGACGACCGGCGCCGGCCCCTTCAAGCGCCTCGACGTGAAACTGATGCGCGAGACGACCCGCTCGGCGCTGCTGCGCATGGGCATCGACCTGCGCGACGTGGACCAGCCCATCGGCACCCTGTCCGGCGGCGAGCGGCAGTGCGTGGCCATCGCGCGCGCCGTCCACTTCGGCGCGAAGGTGCTGGTCCTGGACGAGCCGACGGCCGCGCTGGGCGTCAAGCAGTCCGGCGTGGTCCTGAAGTACATCGCGGCCGCCCGGGACGCGGGACTCGGCGTGGTCCTCATCACGCACAACCCGCACCACGCGTATCTCGTCGGTGACCGGTTCGTCCTGCTGAAGCGGGGCGCCATGGCCGGCAGCCACACCAAGGAGAGCGTCACACTGGACGAACTGACCCGCCAGATGGCGGGCGGCAGCGAGCTGGAGGAGCTGAGCCACGAGCTGGAGCGCGCCTCCGGACCGGGCGGCGCGACCCCCGGACCCGCCGCCGGCAGCACCCCGTAAGCACGTCGCCCGCCGCCCCGTCCGACGGCCCCGCCCCCCGGGCAATGGCAGAATCGGGACGGACGGGCGCCGTCCGCCACCGGGAGCACCCCCCGGTCACCCCAACCCACGCAGGGACGATGAGCACGTACCGCGACTTCGCACACCGCGGCTCCGCCCGCGCGACCGTCCTGCGGACCGTGGGCACCCGGGAGAGGCGCTCCCACCTCACGGCGCCCCGGGTCCCCACCGTCGGCATCGACATCGGCGGGACCAAGGTCATGGCCGGCGTCGTCGACGCCGACGGCACGATCCTGGAGACCGTGCGCACCGAGACCCCGGACAAGTCCAAGAGCCCCAAGGTCGTCGAGGACACCATCGTCGAGCTGGTCCTCGACCTCTCCGACCGGCACGACGTACACGCCGTGGGCATCGGCGCGGCCGGCTGGGTCGACGCGGACCGCTCCAAGGTGCTCTTCGCCCCGCACCTGGCCTGGCGCGACGAGCCCCTGCGCGACGCCCTCGCCTCCCGGCTCGTCGTCCCGGTCATGGTGGACAACGACGCCAACACCGCAGCCTGGGCCGAGTGGCGCTTCGGCGCGGGGCGCGGCGAGGACCACCTCGTCATGATCACGCTCGGCACCGGCATCGGCGGGGCCATCCTGGAGGACGGCCAGGTCAAGCGCGGCAAGTACGGCGTCGCGGGTGAGTTCGGCCACATGCAGGTCGTGCCCGGCGGCCACCGCTGCCCGTGCGGCAACCGCGGCTGCTGGGAGCAGTACAGCTCGGGCAACGCCCTCGTCCGCGAGGCCCGCGAGCTGGCCGCCGCCGAATCCCCGGTGGCCCACCAGATCATCGAGCGGGTCAAGGGCAACATCCCCGACATCACCGGACCGCTCATCACCGAACTGGCCCGGGAGGGCGACGCGATGTGCGTCGAACTCCTCCAGGACATCGGCCAGTGGCTGGGCGTCGGCATCGCCAATCTGGCCGCCGCGCTCGACCCCTCCTGCTTCGTCATCGGCGGCGGCGTCAGCGCCGCCGACGACCTCCTCATCGGCCCGGCCCGGGACGCCTTCAAGCGCCAGCTCACCGGCCGCGGCTACCGCCCCGAGGCCCGGATCGCCAAGGCGCAGCTCGGCCCGGAGGCCGGTATGGTCGGCGCGGCGGACCTCGCCCGGCTGGTCGCCCGCCGCTTCCGCCGCACGAACCGCCGCCGCGTCGAGCGGTACGAGCGGTACGCGCAGATCTACGACCAGGCGGCGAGCACCCTCCGCAGCAACCGCAGCACCCGCACTTCCTAGGGACCCCCACACCCATGACCGCAGCCGAGAACCCCGTCGTGCCGCGCCAGTCCCCGTCGCCGGAGGGGGACGACGGTCAGCAGCGCGAGAGCCGCCGGCGTCTGATCCGCCGGCGCCTGATCACGGCGACGATCATCGTGCTGCTCATCGGCGTCCCGGCCGGCTACCTGCTGATCTCGGCGGGCCAGAGCCGCCGCTCCGGCCAGGACAAGGCGGCCGAGGCCGCCGCGCAGGGACTGCGGCCCGGCTGGCCGTCGCGGATGCTGCGCCGGATCTTCGAGGTCCCGATCCCCGGCTACGCGACCGACGTGCAGTACTACGAGACGAACAACTGGAAGGCCAGCCGGATGTACGTGCAGTTCCGCACGACGTCCAACGGCCTGGACAGCTTCCTGACCGGCATCGGCACCGGCCGCGCCGCCCTGGAGCCCGGCAGGGTCACCATCGGCGCACGCGACACGAAGATCGCCGGCTGGCACTTCGGCGACGGTGTCTCCTGGGCGGGCACCACCCACACCAACAAGGACCCGCGCCCCACGCAGGACATCACCGTCGACATGACGGACCCGATGTCACCCGTCGTCTACGTCGTCTCCGCCGCGACCCCCTGACCTGTCGCCCGGCGCCGGCGCCTGCATGCCGCCGTACGACAGCGCCCCCCTGCGCGCGGGCCTGCCGTCCCTGAGCGCGGCGGCGGTGGCACGGCCCCGGCCGGCGCCTCCCGGTAGAGCAGCGAGCCCAGGCCGACCCGGCGCACTCCCAGGGCGCCCAGTTCGGCGAGGCCGGGCCCGGCCGGGCTGTACAGCACGTTCAGCGGGGTGGCGAGGGCGGCGGTCAGGGCGGCGATCCCCGGCCGGGCCGTTATCGGCTACTCAGGGTACTTGTCACACTTTTCAGAGTGTTACGCGTCATTTGTCCCGCGGCTCATGGCATCTCTTGGGTCGATCGGTTGATCAGTATGACAATCACCCTGGCTCGAAGGAGTTCAGCATGCGCATTTCCGCTTCCGTCCGTTCCCGCAGCGCCCGCGCGGGAACCGTCGCGGCCACCGCGGTCCTCGCCGCCGGCGCGACGCTGGCCGGGGCGTCCGCCGTCCACGCCGCCCCCGGCGACAGCGGCGACATCGACATCCGCCCGGGCGGATGGGCGGCACCCGGCAGCAGCGCCGGCGCGGTCTGCAAGTTCGTCCTCCAGGCCGGCAACTTCGGCGACATGCGGTCCGTCCCGTGGACCATCACCGCGCAGCCCCCGACCATTCCCCCGGGGGACACCCTGAGCAGCACCCTGCCCCTGGTGAACGGCTCGGCGCGCAGCCCGGAGTACCTGCTCCCCGAAGGCACGTACCAGCTGGTGTGGATCGCCCCCGCAGGCCCGAAGAACAAGGCCTTCAAGGTCGACTGCTCCAAGCCGGCCGCCAACAACGGCACCACCGGCAACAGCGAGCGCGGCTCGGCCGCTTCGGGCTCCGCGGCGGCCTACGAGCAGCCGTCCGGCGGGGTGCCCGCGGGCGGCGGGGGCGTTCCGGACATGGAGAGCGTCGGCTCCGAGAGCGACTCGAACGTCGGGACCACCGCCGCGATCGCGGCCGGCGCCCTCGGGGCCGCCGGGCTGATCATGGTCCGCCGAGCCGCACGCCGCCGTGCCCGCAACGAGGCGTAACCCGCGCGGAAGACGCCGACGGGGCCCGAGCCGGGCGTGTCGTCTCACGATGACGCTGGGCGTGACCTCCTTGCTGGTGACCGGCATCGTCCGGGCGGGTTGTGACCCGTCCGACGATCCGGTCGCCGCCGCCCACGGCAACGACGCCGCGGGCGGCGGCGGCCGGTCGGCCTCGCACGCACCCCTGTCCCCGTCGCGTCCGGTGAAGGTCGCGGTGCCCGCCATCTTCGTCGAGGCGCCGGTCACCGGTCTCGGGCTCGACGAGAAGAGGCACCTCGGGGCCCCGCCGATGAGCAGACCCAGAGAAGTGGGCTGGTACCGCGACGGGCCCTCGCCCGGCGAGATGGGGACCTCCCTGATCGTCGGCCACCGCGACACGGCGACCGGACCGGCGGTCTTCCTCAACCTGAACGCCCTGCGCCGGGGCGACACGGTGAAGGTCACCCGGGCCGACCGGCAGACCGCGGTCTTCACGGTCGACGCGGTCGAGACGTACACGAAGGACGAGTTCCCCGACGACAAGGTGTACGGCGGCACCGGCCGTCCGGAACTCCGGCTGATGACGTGCGGCGGGCGTTTCGACAAGAAGGACGGCTACTCCGCCAACGTCGTCGTCTTCGCCCACCTCACGTCACTGAAGAGCCGGAAGGCCTGACGGCCCCTCACCCCGCCTGCGGCTCCCGGACGGCGAAGGCGTTGAGGGTCAGGGACAGGCTCGCCGTGAGCCGCCGCGCGTAGGGCACATGCAGCGACTCGTTCGGGCCGTGGGCGTTCGCTCCCGGGCCCAGCACTCCGCAGGCCAGGAACTGGGCCCCGGGGAACTGCCGGGACAGCTTCCCCATCAGCGGAATGGTGCCGCCCTGGCCGATGCGGGCCACGTCCGCCCCGTCGAAGCAGGCCCGGCTCGCCTCCGAGAGCGCCTCGCCGAGCCACGGCTCCTCGGCCGGAGCGTGCCAGCCGTCCGCGAGGACCCGGTCGGGCGTGAAGCGGACCGTCGCGCCGTACGGCGGGTCCGCCTCCAGGAGCCGCGCGGTCTCCGCGACGGCCGCCGCGCTGTCCACGGTGGGCGGCAGCCGCAGCGCGAGCTTCACCCGGGTGTGCGGGCGCAGCACGTTGCCGGCCGAGGCGACCGGGGGCAGCCCGTCCGCACCGGTGACCTCCAGACTGGGCCGCCACGCCCGGTTGAGCAGCAGCTCACCGGGGTCCCCGGCCACCGCCGAGGTGTCCTCGTGCCAGTCGAAGCGCTCCTGGACCCCGTCGCCCAGCAGCGCCGCCGCGGCACGGGTCTGCTCCCGGCGCTCCGGCGGGATCTCGCCGTGCAGTACGGCGGGGCGCAGCGTGCCGGTCGCGCTGTCCTCCAGGCGGTCCAGCAGCTGCCGCAGCACCCGGAACGACGACGGCACCACGCCTCCGGCGTCCCCGGAGTGCGCCCCGTCACCGAGCACGCGCACGTCCAGCGTGCCGCCGCAGGCCCCGCGCAACGACGTGACCAGCCACAGCCGTTCGTAGTCGCCCGCGCCGGAGTCCAGGCAGACCACCAGGCCCACCTCGCCGATCCGGTCCTCCAGGGCCGCGAACCAGTGGTCCAGGTCGGGGCTGCCCGACTCCTCCCCGGCCTCGAACACCCCGACGCACCGGGGACGGGCCGCTCCCTGTTCGGCCAGAGCGCGGATCGCGGTCACCGACGCGGGCAGCGCGTACCCGTCGTCGGCGCCGCCCCGGCCGTACAGCCGGGTCCCGTCGAAGGACGGCTCCCACGCGGTGCGCCCGCCGGTCCATCCGTCGCCCTCGGGCTGCTTGTCCAGGTGGCCGTAGAAGAGGACGGTCTCCTCGACCCGGGCGCCCTCGCCGGGGACCTCGAAGAAGATCAGGGGCGTACGGCCGGGGGCGCGCAGGACCTCCGTCCGCAGACCCGGCAGCGGCACCTCGCGCAGCCAGGCGGCCGCCGCGTCGACGGCCCGGTCGAGGTGCCCGTGGGCCTCCCACTCCGGGTCGTACGCGGGGCTGACCGCAGGGACGCGGATGTGGTCCCGGACCAGCGGAAGCACCTCGGTCTCCCACTGCGCGTCGCAGAACTCCCGTACCGGTCCGGGGTCGGCGACGGCGGCCACGGGTGCCTCAGACATGGGTGAGCGCCTTCGCGGCGGGGGCGAACTCGATGCCGAGCAGCGCCTCCACGGGGGCGTACACCTCGGGCATGTACATCGTGGGGGAGAGCAGCAGGTTCTCCGCCGGGGCGACCAGGACCTCGACCCGCTTGCCCACCTCGACGTCGGCGGAGGCGAGCGGCTGCCCGGCCTCGTCGAACGTCGTGATCAGGTCGGGGAAGGAGGCACGGCGGCCACCGGCCAGGTCGAGCGCCATGTACTCGTTGACGAAGTGCAGGGTGGTGCCGGCCGCGTCGTCCAGGACGGCGACGCCGACGTCCAGGCCCTCGCGCTGCTCGCAGCGGTACTCGCGCACGGTCCCCGTCGCGGCGATCTCGCCGCCCAGCTGCCGGGCCGCGCCGGCCGGGCCCTCGGCCAGGAAGCGGTGGCCCAGCTCGATGGCGAAGCCGATGGCGCCCGGGGCGCCGTTGCGGACCGCGTAGCCGACCTCGACCGGGTTGCGGGCGACGCCCACCCAACCGCCCGCCTCCACGGAGGCACGGCGCACCACGTTCGAGGTGGCGTCCAGGCGGCCGGAGACGGCGCCCTCGACGTAGGCGTGCGGCTTGCCGCCCGCGTAGCCCTGGTAGGAGCGGTAGCCCTCGCGGCGGTGCAGGCCCATCGCTCCCATCTGGCTGGAGGGGTGGGCGCGTCCGTTGCAGGCGAGATCGATGACGGGCAGTCCGGTCAGCGCGGAGTGGAACCAGCCGTTGATCGTGGTCTCGGCGCCGTTCTCGTTCGTGTGCAGCGCGACCAGGTCGCCCGGCAGGTCGCGGCGCAGCAGCTCCAGGGCGCGCACCAGGTGGATCGGCAGCACCTGGGGGTCGGGCGCGGCGGGGGCACCGACCAGGGCCACGGTCGCGGTCAGGTCGCCGTCGGCGAACTCGTCGGCGCTCCACAGCTCGGGCGTGCCGACCTGGAGGGCCAGCTCGGCGGTGCGCAGGCCCCGCTCGACGAAGCCGCCGCCTCCTCCACCCAGTACGGCACCGCCGTACACGGCCGCGCGGATGTCGTCATGGGTGAGCTGGCGCTTCATGGGGTCTCCCAGGGTGGTGCTGTGCGGGTGGTACGAGAGGGTGGTGAGGGGGTCCGGCTACTTGACGGCCTTGAACACGCCGTTGCCGAAGGAGTAGAGGGCGTCGCCCGCGATCGCGCCGCCGGCGAAGACCTCCAGGTCGCCCTTGACGTCCTTGCCGAACAGACGCGGGGCGATGACACGGGCGGCGATGCCGGCGGCGACCATCCAGCCGGCCATCGGGGTGGTGATGAGGAGCCCGGTCGCGAGCAGGATGCCGAGCTGGCGCTTCGACCCGCCGATGATCTGCACGATCGCGCCGGGGATCGCCCACAGCGCGAGGTGCTGGGCGGTCTCCACGGACGGGCCCGCCTTGATCGCGGCGACGTACGCGGCGTCGATCGGCGCGGTCTGCCCGTTGTCGAAGAACATCCGGTACGAGACGAGGACGACGACGATGGCGACGCCGAAGCCGATCATCGCGGCGATCAGCTGCTGGCGGCGACCCTCCAGCTCGAAGGCCGGGTCCACGTTCTCACCGCGAAGGAGGTAGCCGGTCTTCAGGTCGTAGCCCATGTCCGCGAAGGCCGGGCCGGTCGCGGCGGTGAAGCCGGACAGCACGACCAGCGCCTCCGGCGGGAAGCCGATGAGGATGCCGAGCAGCAGCGTGATCAGGGCGATCGCGAAGGCCGGGAACCAGCCGGAGTGCATGGCCGCGATGCCCACCAGCAGCTCGTGCAGGAAGGCCGCGACGGTCGCGTACACCAGGAAGCCGACCAGCATGCCGGGGCTCATGTGCGTGGCCGCGCCGGTGCCGAAGGCCAGCAGCACCGAGATGACGAGGTAGGCGCCGAAACCGAGCCGCATCGAGCGGCCCAGCCGCCGCGCGCCCTCGCCGGCGTCCTCCGCCGCACCGGCCGCACGGACCTCTGCCGCATTCGTGCGCCGGGCTTCGAGGATGGTGCGGCCGACCTGGACGAGGGCGACCAGACCGGCGCCGATCATCATGCCGTGCGGCAGGTACATCGCGTTGATGTCGAGGTCGAACAGGGTGTCCGCGTACTGGCTGAACAGCAGGCCCACGCCGAAGGCGGCCATGGCGCCGAACCCGCCGATCAGGGCCACACCGAAGGCCGACATGGGCAGCGAGAACACCGCGCCCACCAGACCGGTCAGCAGGCCGAGGCCGAGCACCTTGGCACGCCGGCCGCCCTCGTCGCCCGCCTTGATCGCCTCGGCGGCGGCGAGCCCGAGCGGCCAGGGGTTCTTCGCGGGGAACGCGGGGGTGTCGTACATCCGGTACAGCAGCCAGGCGTCGACCAGCATCGCGGCGGCCACCCCGATCAGCATCGGGATGATCATGTCGTCCATCCCGAACAGGAACGGGATGCCGATCGGCAGGAACAGGCTGTTCGCGGCGCCGAACGTGGCCGAGGAGATGCTCGTCTGCGCGAGGTTCTGCGCGTGCACCGAACGGAAGCCGCGGAGGGCGACGAGCGGCACCCGGGCCAGCGTCATCGCGGCCAGCGCGCCGATCAGCGAGGTGCTGGGGGTGACGCCGAGGGTGGCGAGCAGCTGCACGCCCACCACGGCGCCGAACACGCTGAGCACCACGGTCAGGATCAGGTTGCCGGGTGCGAGGGCGCGTGGATGGCGCGCTCCGTCGGCCGCTGAGGGCGGGGCGTCTGTGACGGCCTGGGGCGTCGCGTCGGTGCTCATGGATCTCCGGTGCTTCTGTGCGGGTCGGCGTGAAGCCGCTCCAAGGAGTTCTAAAATATGGAACCGTATGTGAATATATGGATCTCATGGATCATCCCCACGAGGCGCTCCGGCGTCAAGGGGGTAGCCCGCGGTCTCGGTATGTGAGCGCGCCGGGGTGGTGAGGAAGCCGCGCGGGCGCCCCTTACGATCAAACGCACGAGCTCCGGGAGCTCGGGGGAGGCGGGAGAACGGTGAGCACACTCGCCAATGCGCGGGACGTCCTGCGGCTGCTGGCGCGCCTGCAGCGCGATCTGACGGTGACCGATGTGGCGGGCGCCCTGGACCTGCCCAAGAGCTCCGTGTCGCGGACGCTGAGCATGATGGCCGAGTACGGCTTCCTGGACCGTGACCCCGTGAGCCGCGCCTACCGGCCCGGTGAACTCGTCATGGAGGCCTCGTACCACTTCCGCGCCTCGCGCAGCACCGCCTCGCTCCTGGAGGAGGAACTGGCCAGGCTGGTCGCGGACATCGGCTACACCGGGTACGTGGACGTGCTCGACGGCGCCGAATCGCTGGTGCTCCACATGCGGATCGGCGCCGTCGGGGCCCTCCAGGCCTACACCCCGGCCGGCACCCGCGCCCCCGCCTACGCCAGCTCCATGGGCCGCGCCCTGCTCGCCCGCCTGGACGACGCGCAGGTGCTGCGACTCGTCGACGCCCGCCTCGAACAGAGCACCGGCTCCGCCCCGCGCACCCCCGGTGAGCTGGTCTCCTCCCTGGCCCGGGTGCGCGCCGACGGCTGGGAGTCCTCGCGCGGCGAGTTCGTGCCGAACGTCGCCGGCATCTCCGCGGCCGTCGTCGACGGTGATACGGGGCAGGTCTTCGGCATAGGGATCGCCCTGCCCGCCCCCGACCTGCGCCACGAGGACGAGGCGCGCTTCGGCCGGGCGGTGCGGGACGCCGCCCGGCGCGTGGGGAAGCGGATCGGGGACCCGTACTGGCTGCGGTACGTGGGGGCGGACGCGGCGGGCTGACACCGGCGGCCGTCGGGCCGGCCGGGTCCTCCCGGGCCGGCCTCCCGCCGGGCCGCCCCCGCCGGGCCGTTGCCGGTCGAGCCGCGCCCGCCCCGCCCGTCAGCCGAGCAGGGGGCCGAGCATCGCACCCACCACCGCGCCCGGGGTCAGTACCGGCACGGTGATCCCCGCCGCGCGCAGCGCCTCGCGGTGCCGGGTGCCGTAGCCCATGCAGTCGAGCACCAGGGCGTCCGCCCCCTCCTCCAGTCGGGCACGGGCCGCCGCGCACAGCGCCGTGGTGTCGTCGGCGTACGGCGAGGCCGTGGTGAACGACGGGGCCGGGGTGAGCGCCCGCCACTTCGTGCGGGCCTCCGCCACCTGCTCCGGCAGCGGCACGACGATCCCGATCCGGCTGCCCCGCAGCGCCGTGCCCACGTACCCCGTCAGCAGCGCGTCCGGCTCGACGAGCCGCGCCCGCCGCGTCCGCAGGCCCGGGAACTCCCCGGTGCACAGGAGCACCACGACGTCCGCCCCCTCGTCCTCCACCCGCTCGACCAGGGCTACGAGCCCGGCCCCGACGGCCTCGGCGTCCAGCGTCACGGAGCCCCCGTCGGCCAGCCGGCTCAGCAGGGTCGCCCGCCCCGCCACCGCCCCGAACCGTGCTTCGGCCTCCGCCCGACCGAGCCCGTCGAGGACGCCCGCGTGCCGTATCCGGGCGGTCGGCGGCAGCTCCGCCTCGATCGCCACGGAGAGGTCGGGGCGGGGGGACTCGCCGATGGTCAGGAAGGTCACGGTGTGCATGAGGCCTCGCTTCAACGCTGTTCCGGATAATGGAATCGGATTCCGGATAACCGTAGTTGGATGGCCGGTGCACCGATAGACCTGCCGGGCGGCTGTGTGAGCGCAGGCCTGGCCTGTGCACCGCGCACGCCCCACCCCCGCGCCGGGTGTGCGCGGTGCACGCCGGGGCCGGAACGCGGCTGCTTATGGTGCCGCCACCCCTGATTCCGGGGGCCGTAGCCTGGCTGGGCCGGAAGGACACACCGATGAGCACCATGAGAGACGCGGACCGGGGCGCCGGACCCGCCCAGCCCGCGTCCGCTCACCGGACCGCCCCGGGGAGCCGAGCCGGTCAGGAAGCGGACGGGGCGCTGCGGGGGGTCATGGAGCGGCGGGGGCGTCCGGCCGTCGCGGCGAGCGCAGGACCAGCAGGGTGATCTCGCTGGGCGCGAAGACCCGGAAGGGCGGGCCCCAGAACCCGGTGCCCCGGCTGGTGTAGAGCAGCGTGCGGTCGCCGTGGCGGCTGAGTCCCGCGACGGCCGGCTGGTCGAGGCGGACCAGGTAGTGGAACGGCCAGATCTGGCCGCCGTGGGTGTGGCCCGAGAGCTGGAGGTCGACGCCGCCCTCGACGGCCCGGTCGATGAACTTGGGCTGGTGGGCCAGGAGCAGGACGGGCAGACCGGGGTCGGCTCCGGCCAGGGCGCCGGCGAGGTGGGCGCGGTGGCCGGCCAGGCCGGAGGACTCGGCGGTGACGTCGTCCACACCGGCGACCACGAGGCTGTCGCCGCCGCGTTCGAGCAGCACATGGCGGTTGCGCAGCGGCTGCCAGCCCAGCTCGTCCATCAGGTCGACCCAGCCCTGGGCCTCGCTGTAGTACTCGTGGTTCCCGGTCACGTAGACGCGGGCGTGGGCGGCGCGCACCGTGCCGAGCGGCGCGGCCTGGGCCCGGCGGCGGCCGGCCGTGCCGTCCGCGATGTCCCCGGTGTGGCAGACCAGGTCGGCCTCCAGGGCGTCGACCTCCGCGCAGACCCGCTCCGACCAGCGGACGCGGTCCAGCGGTCCGTAGTGGGTGTCCGTGATGAGAACGACCCGGGTGCCGTCCAACCCGGCTCCCAGACGCGGCAGTTCCACCTCGAGCCGGCGCACCCGCGGCACCCGCCGGGCTTCGGCGTACCCCCAGGAGAGCAGCACGGCGGCGACCGCGAGCACCGCCCCGGTGACGGTCCGGGCACGGTCCTGCCCGTCGCCCGCGCCGGCCGCGGTCAGGGCGGGCCGCAGCAGGACACCGAGCAGGACGGCCCAGGTGAACAGCACCCAGATCGTCCCGAGCAGGGTGTCCCCGACGATCGCCGCCCGGTCCCGCTGCCGTCTGCCGTGCCCCCGCACCATCGCGAACGGCATGGTGACGAGACCGAGGACGAACAGGCAGGTGCCGCCCACCGTCACGGGAAGCGGCCAGTGCTGACCGGTGTACAGCAGTACCCAGCACGGCACGGCCCACAGCAGCACGGGCGCGACGAGGGGGACGTAGCGCATGAGACGGCGCAGCCGGCTCTGCCGCGCCGTGCGGGCCGAACCGTCCGCGGACCGGGTTTCGTCGGTGTCGGTCACGCTTCCCCTCCTCGGGCAACCGGAAGTCCTCGGGCAACCGGAAGGCGCCCGGAATGCCGCCGCGCACTGTACCCGGCCGGCCGGGGGCGGCCGGGTGCCGAGGTGCGCCGCGGCACGGTGACGGTTCGCCGGAATCTATCTCCGCTGCTTCGGCACCGTTTTACAGAGCACTGATTTACGGAGCACTGATCGCGGATGTCGGCTTCCCTCCGTCCGCGTGACGAAACGCTCGACTTCTCGGCACGGCGGGCGGAGCGGGGGATGCCGGCGAAAGCGCGCGCGTCAATCCTTCAATGACTCGCGCCGACGCCGTTCGAGTGGATCGGGGACGGAAATCCCTTGTGCGGTCGACACCTTGTCACCGGGTGCCGTGGTCTTCGGCCCGTTCGAAGGCCGGCGGTGCCGCATAGAGTGCGAAGCGGCGAGGGGGCGCCAGCCGTGTGTCACGGCCAGTCCCGTGTCCCCTCGGCCGACATTCCGCGTGCCAGCCAGCTCTTGGCGCCCCCTTTTCCAGTCGGAACGAAAGTTCACACGTGAGGCCACAGACCACCGACATGCACCCGATCACCGGACCTCGCCAGGCCGTTGATCTCGGCAGAGCCCACCACCGCGCCGCGACCGCACTCACCCACTCGCGCGGGACCGCCGGGCCCCTTCCCGGCCGGCAGGACCACTCCGCCCTGCGCGCCGCGCTCGCCGCCGCCACGGAGGACGCCCTCGTCTACGACCTGGACGGTATCGGCCGCCAGTACGCCGCCCTCTGCGCCGAACTCCCGGGCGTCGCGATGCGTTTCGCGATGAAGGCGTGCCCGGTGGACGAGGTGCTCGGCCACCTCGCCCGGCTCGGGGCCGGCTTCGACGCCGCGAGCCCGCAGGAGATCGCCCAGGCACTGCGTGCCGGGGCCGCTCCCGGCCTGGTCCACTACGGCAACACCGTCAAGTCCGACCGCAACATCGCCGCGGCCTACCGGCTGGGTGTGCGCGACTTCGCCACCGACAGCCTGGAGGACGTCATGGCGATCGCCCAAAACGCCCCCGGGGCACGGGTGTTCTGCCGGATCGCGACCACCGGTGAAGGGGCGTTGTGGGGTCTCAGCCGCAAGTTCGGCTGCTCGCCCGAGGACGTGCCGCGCGTGCTCGGCGCCGCGCGCGCCCTCGGACTGGTCCCCTCCGGGCTGTCCCTGCACGTCGGTTCCCAGCAGATGACCGCCGAGGCGTGGGTCACGGCGATCGACTCGCTGGCCGCCGTGCTCCGGGCGCTCGGCCGGTGCGGGATCACCCCGGACCGGATCAATCTCGGCGGCGGACTGCCCGCCCTCGGTGTCCTCGACCGGTGCGGCCGGCCGCTGGTGCCGCCGTTGAGCAGCATGTTCACGGCGATCCGCGAGGGCATGGAACGGCTGCGCGCCGCCCACTCCGTCCCGCTCGACTTCCTGCTGGAGCCCGGTCGGCACCTGGTCGCCGACCACGGTGCGATCCGCGCCCACGTCGCCCGGCTCACCTCCCGGCACCGGCTCGACGGCACCCGCGAGCGCTGGCTCTACCTGAGCTGCGGCAAGTTCAACGGCCTGTACGAGATGGACCAGTTGCAGTACCGCCTGGAGTTCCCCACGCACCCCGGCGGACAGTTCGTCGATGCCGTGGTGGCCGGACCGACCTGCGACAGCGACGACGCGTTCGCCCAGGAGGGCGGCCCGGTACGGGTCCCGCGCGCGCTCGCCTCCGGCGACCCGGTGTGGATCCACTCCTGCGGCGCCTACGCCACCGCCTACACCACCCGCGGCTTCAACGGCTTCGAGCCGCTTCCGTGCACCTGCGTCGGCGGCCGGGGACAGGGCGGAGGAGAGGCATGACCGGCACCAGGATCCGGCTGTTCCAGGACGAGGACTGGGACGACGTGGTCGCGCTGGAAGCGCTCGCCTACGGCGCGAGCGGTCTGTCCGAGGGGCGCGAGGCGCTGCGCTCGCGCCACCGTGCCTCCCCGTCGACCTGCTTCGTCCTGGAGCACGCGGGCGCCTTCGGCGGCTACCTGCTGGCCCTGCCGTACCCGCTGTTCCGCTGCCCGGACCTGAGCCTGGCCGAGGAGAGCGCGGCGCGGCCCCGCGACCGGGGCGGCAATCTGCACGTCCACGATCTGGTCGTCGCCGAGGGGATCCGCGGCCGGGGACTGGCCCCCCGGATGCTGCGCCACCTGGAGGAGGCCGGCCGGGCGGCCCGCCACCGGTCCCTCTCGCTGGTCGCCGTGAGCGGCTCCCGCTCCTGGTGGTCCCGGCTGGGCTACCGCGCCCGGCCCGAGGTCGCGCTGCCCGCGAGCTACGGCGCCGAGGCGGTCTACATGACGAAGTCGCCGGAACCCGCCGCCGACGTGCCGGGACCCGCCGCCGACGCACCACCCGACCTCTCCGCGCCCCCCGGAGGCTCCGCCCCCTGAGGGGCGCTCCCGACCGGCCGCGCCGGCCGGTCGGGAGCGCCCTCGTCAGTAGCGCCAGCGGACGGCCTCGACGATCTCCGCGTCGGTGCGCCCGGAGAACAGTTCCGCCTCCGCCCGCCGGACGGCCAGCACGGCCTCGTACAGCTCCCGGCCGAGCGCCTCCCGCAGCGACGCCGACTTCTCGAACGCGTCGATCGCCTCCGGCAGGCTCGCCGGGAGGCGCTCGGCGGAGCCGAGGGCGGCGGGGTCGCCCGGCGTCTCGGGCGGGAGCGGCAGCCCGGAATCCAGGCCGGCGAGCCCGGCGGCCAGCACGCCGCCCACCGCCAGGTAGGGGTTGGCGGCGGCGTCGAAGCACTTCACCTCGGCGTTCGCCTGCCCGGCGGCGGAGCCGGTGATCAGGCGCAGCGCCGCCTCACGGTTCTCCAGACCCCAGCAGCGGTAGGCCCCCGCGAAACGCGAGGGCACCAGCCGCAGGTAGGAGGCGACGCCGGGCGCACCGAGGGCGAGCAGGGCGGGCAGCTCGGCCAGGACGCCCGCGAGGAACTGCTCGGCCTCGGGGTGCATCCCATGGCGCCCGGGGCCGCCGTGCGCGAGGTTGCGGCCCTCTCGCCAGAGGCTGAGGTGCAGATGGCTGCCGTTGCCGAGCGAACCCTCGGTGAAGACGGGCGCGTACGAGACCCGCAGGCCGTGGCGGGCGGAGACGGCCCGGATGGTGTGGCGCACCAGCATGGTGGTGTCCGCCGCCTCGACCGGCCCCTCGGCGGCGACCGAGACCTCGAACTGCCCGGCGGCGTACTCGGGATGGAGCTGGAGCACGGTCAGCCCCTGGTCGGTGAGGACGCGCAGCAGGTCCCGCAGGTAGTCGGAGTGCTCGACGAAGCGGGTCATCCCGTACGCGGGTCCGGACGTCGCGGGCGCCCCGGCGGCGTCGGCCACCACCCATTCGACCTCGATGCCGGCCCGCACCGAGAACCCCCGCCGCTCGACCGCCTCGGCGGCCCGGCGGGCGAAGCCGCGCTGGCAGCCGGGATGCGGGGTGCCGTCCTGCGCATAGCGGTCGGCCGGCGCCCAGGCCCAGCCGGGCTGGGCGGCGAGCGGGACGAGCCGGTCCAGGTCGGGGACGAGCCGCAGGTCACCCACCGGGCCGGTGCTCGAGGACGTGACGGTGAAGGAGTCGTCCACCAGGGCGAGGTCGAAGCAGGGCACCGCGCCCACGCCGTGCCCGGCGGCATGCGCCAGCCGGGCGCGCGGGACGGACTTCACCCGGGTGAGGCCGGCGTTGTCGACCCATCCGAACACCACCCCGTCGATTCCGGCGGCTTCGAGTCGGGCTTCGACCGCCCGGGCCTGCTCGGCCCTTTCGGTGCGGGGATACATGATGGTCATGCCGGCCATGCTCGTGCGGGCGGGGGCCGGTGTGCCACCGGACGGCCGGGAGTTCACCCGTCCGTGCGGGGCGAACCTCGGAAGCTCTTGCCGAACGGTTTGCCGGGTGAGCGCGGAGAAGGACACGCGCATGAGTGAAACCGGCCAGGTCCCTCTGGTCTCATCGGACTTGGTCCGACTGCGGTGACCGAGGAGCCGACGGTTCACCGCTCCGGCGGAGGAGGCCGTCCCGCGCGGACTTCCCGGCGGGCGGGCACCTCGCTGTCTCGCTTCGGACGGTGGAGGGGTCCGATCGCGGTGTCCCGCCGATTCCGTTCACTGGCCGCCGGGTGGGGGATGGCCGGGGCCGGCACCCGGACCTTGCCGGCCGCAGCGGAGCGAGTCCGGCCCCGCCCGTACGTCACCTCTGCCGGTCGGTCCTGTCCAGGGACGAGGCGGGCCGCGCGGAGGGTGAGGTGGCGTCGCTCCGTCTCGATCCCGGTCATCGTCGCCTCGGCGCGTCCGCACGAGGGGCGCGATCGACGAAGCCGCCTGGATGCCGTGATCGGGGAGGCCGTGGCCGACGTGCTCGCGTTCCCGGTCCGGCCCGATTCGGGCTGCCGGACCGGTGTGACGTACGACGTCAACGGTGGCTCACGCACCCCCCGAGTCCGCGGGGTGGCGGTCGTCGGGGCGCCGAAGGGTTGCGCAATTGGTTGAACCAAAGGGTTGACCTTGCGCTTTCTCGCGCCATAACCTCCCCGCATTGGTTAAACCAATCTGTTTCGGCGGTCTCGAGGGTGACCGGCGTGAGGAGGCTTTGATGGCCATGGACCTGGCTCGGTTGGTGCGTGCGCTCTCGGAGCAGAGCACCCCGGACGGCGACGAGGGGCGGCTGAGGCTGCCCACCGAGCGCGCGCTCGTGGACAGCCTGGAGATCAGCCGTGGGGCGCTGCGCGAGCAGTTGTCGATCCTGGAACACCTCGGATTCCTGGACCGCACCCAGGGCCGGGGCTCCTACCTCACAGCGCCCGGCACCGGCTTCCTCCAGCTCTACTTCGACCTGGCGGGCCAGCTCGGGCACCTCAGCCAGCCGCAGTTCCGCGACGCGCGGGAGATCCTGGAGACCGCGCTGGCCGAGGCCGCGGCCCGCCGCGCCACCGCCGACGACGTCGATGCCCTGCGCGCACTCGTGGACGAGATGGTCCGGGCCACCACCGCGGGGGAACACGGCGCCGCGCTCGAAGCCGACCTCGATTTCCACCGCCGCCTGTGCGACATCGTCGGCAACCCGGTCTTCAGCATGCTGCACGACGCCCTCAGCCATGCGCTCCGCAGCGAACTCGTCGAACGGCGCGAGCGCGCCGGGCGGGTCCCGCTGCCGACCGGCCGCAGCCTGGTCATCGACACCGTGCACTACGGAATCGTCGAGGCCATAGACGGGCGCGACGCCGAGGGTGCGCGCGCCGCCATGCGCCGCCACTTCGAAGTCTGGTCCTCGTTCACCGACGCCTCGGCCCACGAGGCCGTCCGCCCCTGACCCACTTCGGATCCCTGCCCCCGCGGATCCGGCTGATCACCAGCCGGCCGCGGTCGGGCACCGATCCCGCCCGGGCCGCCGAGCCGGATCGCCGATCCCGCCCGGGCAGCCGAAAGGAACCACCTCATGACCCCCCACTCCGTCACCTTCGTCGGCATCGGCGCCATCGGGCTGCCCATGGCCGCGCGCATCGCCGCCGCCGGGCACCACGTCACCGGCGTCGACCCCGCCCCCGGCGCGGCCGACCGCGCCCGTGACGCCGGGCTCGCCGGCGCCGTCGGCTCCGTCGAGCAGGCGCCGGACGCCCCGGTGACCGTCGTGATGGTCGCCACGCCCGACCAGTTGGCCGCCCTCGTGGACACCGTCCTCGACGCCCGTCCCGACCAGGCCGGACGCCACTGGGTGATCATGAGTACGGTCGGCCCGGAGGCGGTGCGCCGGGAGGGCCGACGACTCGCCGCGGCCGGCGCGCATGTCGTCGACGCGCCCGTGACCGGCGGCGTCGCCCGTGCCCGTACCGGCGAACTGACCATCTTCGCCGCCGGTGACACCGCGGACGTGACCACCGTGACCCCCGTGCTGGGCGCCTGCGGCACCGTGCGCACGGTCGGTGACCGGCTCGGCGACGGCCAGGCCATCAAGGTGGTCAACCAGCACCTGTGCTCGGTCCACATCGTCGCCGCGGCCGAGGCCCTCAACCTCGCCGGCAGCCTCGGCCTCGACCGCCACCAAGTCCTCGGACTGATCGAGACCGGGGCCGCCGGGTCGTTCATGCTCTCCGACCGCGGGCCGCGGATGCTCGAAGGCACCGACACCGAAGTCACCAGCACCGTCTCGATCTTCGTCAAGGACAGCGGCCTGGTGGCCGAGGCGGCCCGTGCCGCCGACGCGGACACCCCGCTCCTCGACCTCTCCCGCGACCGCTACCTGGCCGCCGCCGAGCGCGGACTCGCCGCCCGCGACGACTCCCGCGTCATCGAGACGTACCAGAAGACCCCCTGACCGCCCCTCAGGGCACCGGCGCCACCCCCGAGCGCCGGGCCGGAGAGCCTCCGCCTCTCCCTCGGGCCGAACCTCGGGCCGCACCCTGGGCAGAACAAGGAGCCGCCGATGAGTGCCGTCAGCAACGCCGCCGACGCGTCCCACCGCGACAACCCCGCCACCGTCTCCCTCGCCTCCATGGTCGGATCGGCGGTGGAGAGCTATGACTTCTTCATCTACGGAACAGCCTCCGCCGCCTACTTCGGCACCGCCTTCTTCCACACCGACAACAAGCTCGTCGGGGTCCTCGCGTCCTTCGCCACCCTCGCCGTCGGCTTCTTCTTCCGGCCCCTCGGCGGTTATCTCGCCGGTCACTTCGGCGACCGCATCGGACGCAAGACCGTCCTCAACGCCTCCCTGCTCCTGATGGGAGCGGCCACGGTCCTCGTCGGCGCGCTGCCCACCTACGCCCAGGCGGGCATCGCCGCACCGCTGCTGCTGATCCTGCTGCGCATCCTGCAGGGCATCGGTTTCGGGGCCGAGTGGGGCGGCGCCGTCCTGATGGCCGTCGAACACGCGCCGCCGCGCCGCCGCGGCTGGTTCGGGGCCGTCCCGCAGATCGGCATCCCGGCAGGTCTCCTCCTGGCCAACGGCACCTTCCTGATCAGCGAGCAACTGTTCACCGGGAACTGGGTGTGGCGCGCGCCGTTCCTGCTGTCCATCGTGATGGTGGCCGTCGGCCTCTTCATCCGGATGCGGATCGAGGAGTCCCCGGAGTTCACCGAGATGAAGGAGCGCGGTGAGATCCTCAAGACACCCGCGCTCGATGTGCTGCGCCGCGACTGGCGGCTCATCCTGCGCATCACCGCGCTGCGGCTCGCCGAGACCGGCGGCTACTACATCGCCACCAGCTTCGTCCTCTCCTACGTCGGTCTCGCCGAGCTCGGCACCAGCAACGACGTACTCCTGGGGACGGTCATCGGCTCCGCCGTCGGCCTCGGCAGCCACCTCTTCTTCGGCGCCCTGTCCGACCGCATCGGCCGCAAGCCGGTGTTCCTCATCGGGGCCGTCTTCACCATCGCCTTCGGCTTCCCGCTGTTCCTTCTGGTCAACACCGGTGTCACCGCCCTGATCGTGACAGCCGTCGTGCTCGCCCTGGTGCTGAGCCACGACCCGATCTTCGCCGTCGAATCCTCCTGGTTCTCCGAGCAGTTCCCCCGCGAGGTCCGCTCCTCCGGCATCTCGCTCGGCTACAACCTGGCCTCCCTCGTCGCCGGTCTGCTGCCGTTCGCCGCCACCGCCCTGTACGGCTGGATCGGCTGGGCGGGCCCCGCCGCCCTGTTCTGCCTCCTCGGCATCGCCTCCGTGTCCGCCGCGATCGGCGCTCCGGAGACGGCCCCGGTCAGGACCGGCCTCGACGACGGCACCCCGTCCGCTTCCGCCGATTCATCCCCCACCCCCATCCCCGAGAAGGTCCGATGACTGCCACAACCGTGACCGGGGCCCGCCACACGGCCCGTACCCTGCCCGAGCGCGTCGCCCACGTCGGCGAGGCCGCGTACCGCATGCGCCACCACGTCCTGACCATGGGCGAAGGACAGGGCCAGGGCTACGTCGGTCAGGCCCTCGGCGCCGCCGACACGCTCGCCGCCGTCTACACCGACCAGCTGCGGCTGCGCCCCGAGGACCCCGACTGGTCCGGCCGCGACCGCTTCCTGCTCTCCACCGGCCACTACGCGATCGGCCTGTATGCCGCGCTCGCCGAGGCCGGCACCATCCCCGTCGACGAACTCGCCACGTACGGCACCGACGACTCCCGCCTGCCGATGTCCGGGATGGCCTCGTACACGCCCGGCATGGAGATATCCGGCGGCTCCCTCGGACACGGCCTGACCGTCGCCGTGGGCATCGCCCTCGGCCTGCGCCATCAGAACAATCCCGCCCGGGTGTTCAACTTCCTCTCCGACGGCGAACTCGACGAGGGCTCCACGTGGGAGGCGGCCATGGGCGCCCATCACCACAAGCTCGGCCACCTCACCGCCCTGGTCGACATGAACGCCCTGCAGGCCGACGGCGCCACCCACACGGTGCTCTCCATCGAGCCGGCCGAGGAGAAGTGGCGGGCCTGCGGCTGGTTCACCCAGCGCGTCGACGGCAACGACGTCGAAGCCCTGCTGCGCGCCCTGGACGCGGCCACCGAACAGGCCACCGCCGAAGGCCGGCCCTCCGTGATCCTGTGCGACACCCGCGTCGGCCGCGGGGTCCCGCTCCTGGAGAACCGCGAGAAGGCCCACTTCATGCGGATCGAGGAGCACGAATGGGAGATCTGCCGACAGCAGCTGACGGCCGGTCACGATGCCGCGGCCACCAACGGAACGGAAGCCTGACCATGACGACCACCACCGCAGCCCAGCCGAAGCGTCTCACCACCTCGGCGATGATCGCCTCCTTCGCCGACCCCGGCCAGCGCACCTCCCCGGCCCCCTTCGGCAGGGCGCTCGCCGAACTGGCCGAGAGCGACCGGCGGATCGTCGGTCTCACCGCCGACCTCGGCAAGTACACCGACATGCACGTCTTCGCGCAGGCCCACCCCGACCGGTTCTTCCAGATGGGCATGGCCGAGCAGCTGCTGTTCGGCGCGGCGGCGGGCATGGCGGAGACGGGCCTCGTCCCGTTCGCGTCGACGTACTCGGTGTTCGCGGCCCGCCGCGCGTACGACTTCATCTGCCTGGACATCGCCGAGCCGAACCTCAACGTCAACATCGTCGGCGGCCTGCCCGGCCTGACCACCGGCTACGGGCCGAGCCACCAGGCCACCGAGGACGTCGCGATCTTCCGCGGCATGCCCAACCTGACCATCGTCGACCCGTGCGACGCCCTCGACATCGAGCAGGCCGTCCCGCAGCTCGCCGCCCACGAGGGCCCCACCTACCTGCGCCTGCTGCGCGGCAAGGTGCCCCTCGTGCTCGACGAGTACGACTACACCTTCGAGCTCGGCAAGGCCAAGATCCTGCGCGGCGGCCGGGACGTCGTCCTCGTCTCCAGCGGCCTGATGACCATGCGCGCCCTGCAGGCGGCGGAGAAGCTCGCCGCCCACAACGTCGACGCGGCCGTGGTGCACAGCCCCACCCTCAAGCCGTTCGACCAGGAGACGGTCCTGCGCGAACTCGCCGGTGACCGCCTCGCGGTGACCCTGGAGAACCACACCGTCGTGGGCGGCCTGTTCGAGACGGTCGCCTCCGCCGCCGCCCGCACCGGCCTCGGCAAGCAGATCCTTCCCGTCGCCCTGCCCGACGAGTTCATCGACGCCGGCGCCCTGCCCACCCTCCACGACCGCTACGGCCTCGCGGCGGACCGGGTGGTCGAGCGGGTTCTCGCCGCGATGTGACCCGCCGGGGCCGGTACCCGGCGGCACGGCCGACGGCCGTCCGATGGGCACCGTGCGGTGGCCATCGGACGGTGCCCTCGGGCGCCGCTTCGGGGCGGGCGAGGCCGAGGGCCGGAGGAAAGGACCAACCTGCCTGCCTTGCCGCCGTCTTGCAGGTGCAGGCCTCGCGCGCGGGTGCGTGCGCGCGGGGTGCCTATGTGGCCGGTCGGCTTGGGAAAGCGTACGGCCGGGGCGGGGTCGTGCTCCCGCCCCGGCCGGTACCGGTGGGCCGGTTCAGCGCAGACGGTACGCCGTGGGGAGGGTCTGCCGGACGGTGTCTCCCTTCGTGTCCGAGGCGTGGACCCGCAGTCCGACGCCCTGCGGCGCCTGCTTGGCGCTCGGGTTGTCGATTCGTGCCGTGAAGGTGTTGGCCCCCGCGGCTCGGGTGCTCACCTTCCTCCAGGTCTTGCCGCCGTCGTAAGTGGCCTCGGCGGTCAAGTCGTTCACCTTCGGCGGAGTGCTCAGGCGGTCCTGGTAGTAGGCGGTGATCGTGATCCGATGGGTCCGGCCCGCCTGGGCGGTGTTGTCCAGGGCCAGGCCCAGGTCGTACCGCAGGAAGATCAGCGGCTCGGGGCGGCAGGGCTCCGTGCTGTCGCCGGTCAGCTCGCCCATGCAGGGGTTCTGCTCGGGGGCGTCGCCCTTGGCCGGCCTTCCGGAGACGTACTCCCAATGGGTCGTGGCGCCGTTCGTCCGCGCCTCGAACGTGTAGCGGGCCGAGCCGGCCGGGAGGTCGTAGGCGGCGAGATCACCGGTGCCGTTGCAGGCCGAGAGGACGAGTGCCGCCCCGGCGGTCATCGCCGCGAGGACACCCTTGCCCAGCCGGGTTCGCCGCAGTCTCCCGCGCATCGCGTCCATCCCTTTCGTGCGCATGGTCGTTGTTCCCGCCGTTCTCCTCTTCGTCATCCGATCTCTCCGGTGTCCGT
The DNA here is from genome assembly GCF_040632605.1 of Streptomyces sp. NPDC019224. Classification (NCBI taxonomy): domain Bacteria; kingdom Bacillati; phylum Actinomycetota; class Actinomycetes; order Kitasatosporales; family Streptomycetaceae; genus Streptomyces; species Streptomyces sp. NPDC019224. The sequence continues at coordinate 40,577 of NZ_JBEYCF010000058.1, forward strand.
GGCGTACAACTCCTGTGTGCGGCGCTCGATCTCGTGCCCGGACTTGTCCTTGAGGCTGAAGTCGCACAGCGCGTCCTCCGTGGGGCGCAGCTCCGGGAGGGTGGGGCCGCAGGCGCTTGTACCGAAGGTGTTCTCCGTCAGCGACTGGTTGTTCAGGACGCCGACCATGGCCTGGCGTCCGCCCCCGCTGCTCGTCACGTAGAACGTCGGGTAGAAGGTGTCACCCTGGCGGCAGGCCGAGCACGGTCCGGAGGCCACCGTGTAGCCCGAGGCGGTCCGCACCTGCCGCGCGGCTCCCGGCACGCTCGGTCCTTCGTTCCAGTGCACTTCCTTCTGCCGGGTGAGGACCACCTCCTGGGTCTCGCTGCGGGCCCCGGTCAGCGTGGAGTGCTCGGTGTTGTCGCCCCAGCCGGCGGTGAACCGGTCGACCGCGTCGTCCTGCGGCTGGAGGTACACCGTCAGCGTGGACCGGGTGGGGACGAGCGGCAGGTCGAGCGTCGGCAGCAGCGGAGTGGACCCCGACAGCCGCAGCCAGGACAACTGGTGGACCGTGCCGGGCCGGTCGGCATGGAAGTACTGGACGACCGGCCGCATCCTCGCGGTGTCCAGCCGGTACTGGAGGCCGGAGGGAACGGCGCCCTCGGCGACGAACGAGGCGGCGTAGACCTTCGGCTCGGCGCTGCCGCCGAGTTCGATCCGGACCGTGCCCGGGTGGGCCTTGAGCCGCTCGACGAGCCGGGCGGCCTGCCCCTCGTCCACGCTCACGACGGGCAGCGCGGCATACGGTTCGAGTGCGGGGCAGGTCTCGGGGCCGCCGGGGCACAGCAACTGGCTGTACGTGCCGCCCAGTGAGGTGAGGCCCGGAGCCGCGACCAGGACGCCCTTGGCGCCCTCGGCGGCGGCGGCCTTCACCCGGGTGTCCCGCAGCTCGGCGAAGTCGCACGTGGTGCCGCACAGATCGGTCGGCCTCATCAGGACGAGCTTGCCGTCCACACCGGCCGCGGCCAGCTCGGCGGGGGTCCCGCTGCCCGCGTCGACCACCGGTACGCGCCCCTCGGTGGCGAGCCGCGGAATCGCGGCGACGGCCTCCTGCCTTGCCAGCAGACCGCTGGGCAGCTGTCGCCCCTCGACGGTCACCAGGGCCGTGTCCGGAGTCTGGTAGCGGGCGGCCAGGTCGAGGGCCGGCCCGCCGCCGACGGCCTTCATGGTGACGACCGGAGTCGTCCGCACGCTGTACGTGTTCTGGGTCAGCGTGCCCGTACGCACCTTCCCGGTCGGCAGCGCCCACCAGTGCGACGTCTCCCGGGCCTGGTAGTCGGACCGGAGAGCGGTCGCCATCGCCCATGCCCCCGTCGCCGAGATCCGGGCCGTGGAACTGACCGCGGAGTAGGTCTCGGTCGCCGCCGAGGTCCGCACACTCACGGGAACCAGCTTGCGCAGGTCCAGGGTGACCGTGGTTGCCCCGGTGAGCTTCACCTCCGGCGCCAGCGGGACCGCGCGCTGCTCCTCGCCCGAGCCGTCCTTCCAGGTCACCGGGATGGTGGCGGCATACGTGCCGGCCTTGTACAGCTGGGCGGTGGTCGACTCGCCACCGGTCTCGGCGACCAGACCGTCGTACAGGGGGTCCCTGTCGTCGACCGGCAGGAAGACCGCGTCGCCGTACGTGACGGAGGTGGCGCCCTCGGGCGGTATGACGTTCAGGGTCAGCGGTGCCCGCTCGGCCTCCAGTACGGCCTGGACGCGCGTCGCCGTACGGACCGTCCCGGACGTGTCGCGGGCGGTCAGCCGGCCGTCCCAGCGGCCGTAGGACCCCTGGGCGCCGAGCGCGGCGCTGTCGAGCGTCACCTCGACGTCGGCGGATCCACCGGCGGGGAGGGTGAGCTTGTGCCGGTCGAGGGTGAGCAGGCCCGCCGGGGCCGAGGCGCCACCGCTCGTCGCCGAGGCCGTGAGGTCCAGCGTTGCCGCGGCGCCGGTCAGGTTGGAGTAGGTGACCGTCCTGGTCACGGGCGCGCTGTCGTGGGGGCGGCGGCCGAAGCTCAGGTTCCCCGCCGCGATGATCCGCGGATCGGTGGCTTCGGCGAGGTCCACCCGGCCGGCGCCCTGCGCCTTCTCGTCGTACCCCAGGTCCTTGGCGGTGCTCATCAAGAGCGCCTTGATCTGGTCGCCCCGCAGCTCCGGATGCTGCTGGGCGACCAGGGCGGCGGCCCCCGCCACGTGCGGGGTGGCCATCGAAGTGCCGCTGGCGCTCGTGTAGTTGTCGTCCACCGGGGTGCCGAGGGAGGTGCCCGCGGCCCGTGCCGCCACGATGGCGACGCCGGGAGCGGCGATGTCCGGCTTGGCCGCGTAGTCCCCGGGGCGCGGGCCCCGCGAGGAGAAGGGCGCCATCTTGTCGCTCTTGTCGACCGCCGCAACGGTCAGCGCCTCGTCGGCGACGCCCGGAGTCCCGACCGATGAGGTGCCCGGACCGGCGTTGCCCGCCGCGACCACGAAGAGGGTCCCGGTCTCCTGGCTGAGCCGGTTGAGCGCCATGCTCAGCGGGTCGGTGCCGTCGGTGGGCTCACCGCCGATACTCATGTTCACGACCTTGGCACCGGAGTGGGCGGCCCACTCCATGCCCGCGATCATGTCGGCTTCCTCGCACACGCCGTTGTCGTCGCAGACCTTGCCGACCAGCAGCCGGGCGCCGGGGGCCACGCCCGTGTACTTTCCTCCGGATGCGGCGCCGTCGCCCAGGATGGTGGACGCCACGTGGGTGCCGTGGCCCTGGCCGTCCTTCGCGTCGGGAGCCTTGCCGGTGAAGTCGGTCTTCTCCTCGATCCGGCCGGCCAGGTCCGGGTGGGTGGCGTCGATGCCGGAGTCGAGCACCGCCACGCGGACGCCCTTGCCGTCCAGGCCGCGGCTCCGGGCGACGCCGGTGCCTATCTGCGGTACGGAGACGTCGAGGCTGACCCGGGACACCCCGTTGAGCCACACCTTCTCGACCCCGGCGAGGGAGCCGGCCGAGCGGGCGGCGGAGGCCGGTCCCGTCTTGCCTCGTACCCCCCTCCACCACGTCCCGTTCCCCGCGATGCCGAGCGAGCGGCCGCCGACGCTCCGCAGCGCTCTTCCCGTCCTCGCCCCGGCGACCTTCGGGGCCTTGGCGACGTCGTGCTCGTCCTTGTAGGTGACGATCACCGGGACCTCGGCACGGGCCTCGGCGCCGCCGCTTGCCGCGACGGCCTGCGACAGCGCGGTGAGGTCGAAGAGCGACCAGTCGAGGACTCCGTCGCTCAGCAGGTGCATGGCGTCGTTCGGTACGACGTGGACCTGGCCCCTGCGGGTGATGGTGTGGAAGACGGTGGCGGGTCCGCCGGTGCGGTGGGCGGCCTCGGTGTCGCGCACGACGGGCTTGCCGTCGTCGTTCAGACCGAGGGACACCGTGTCGCCGGTGACCAGCGTGACGTCGACAGCGCCTCCGGACGAGGCGACGACGTCGGCCAGTTCGGCGTTGTCGAGGGGGGAACCCGGGGTCGTCGTGCGGTCGGTCGTGCCCGCGGTCCCGGAGGCCGGGACCTGCTGGACCGGCTGGGCCGCCTGGGCCGGGAAGGCCGGTACGGCCATCCCGAGGATGACCACGCCGGCGGTCAGCGCGCCCAGGCGGCGTCCGGGACGCCTTGCTTTTCTTCGCCTCATCTATCGCTCCCTGCGGGACGTTCGAACGGGGGTGTCTAGGGACAGGGGTCTTCCGACGTACGGGGTACGGGTACGGGGATGCGGAAGCACGGACGGGAGTCCTCGTCAGAGGGGGCCGTACTCCTCGTCGAGCGGGTCGCCGCCGTGCGGGATGCGGCCGGCACCCGGAGCGTGCGCGCTGCGAGGTTCCGAGGCGTCCGTCGCCTCCGTCGGCAGTTCGCCGGACGGACCGCCGGACGCCTTGCCGGGCCGATCACCGGACGGTTCGCTCGGTGCGGGGAGATCCGGGCCGGGGCGCGCGGGCGCCCACGGGCCGTTCGCCGGTTCGTGGGCCGGCTGGTTCGCGGGTGACATGACAAACAAGTGTGGCGACGTTCGTGGCCCTGTTCGATCACTCAGATGAGGTAATCAATCGTCCGGCGTCCCGGGCGCGGGTTTTTTCGCACCGGGTCGGGCGCGGGCGAAGGGATGACCTTTTACTCGTCTCCCAGCAGCGGCCGGTCGGTGACCACCAGGCCCGACTCCAGGAGCCTGGTCGCGAGCGCAGTCCGCGAGGCGACCCGGAGCTTGCGCATCGCCGACCTCACCTGGGTGCCCACGGTCTGGGCGGACACCACGAGTTCGTCGGCGATCTGCCGGTTCGTCCGGCCTTCGACCAGCAGCCGGGCGACCTCCAGTTCGCGTGGCGAGAGCCGGTCGCCGTAGCCGGGCCTGCCGGGGGACCTGCGGGTGCCCCGCCGCCCGCCCAGTGCCCGCGTCACCCGGCCCGCGTCGCCGTGCGCGCCGAGCCGCGACAGCTCCTTCGCGACGTCGGTGAGCAGGCGTACGCCGGCCCCGTCCTGGCCGGCGGCGAGCAGGCAGTGGCCCTGACGCTCCCTGGCGAGCAGGGCGTCGTACGGGCGTGGCAGCGCGTCCCACGCCTCGGCCGCCCGTGCGAACAGCGCCGCGGCATCAACGAGTTGGCCCTGGTCCTCCGCGAGGAGCGCCCGGCAGGTCATGAGGGCGGTACGGGGTGCGGGCGCGTTCTTGCCGTCCAGGCCGCGTTCGAGCGCCGTGACCAGCTCGGCTGCTTCCGTGGGCCGGCCCACGGCCAGCAGCGCCTCGACCCGTACGAGAGCGACCTCGGTGACGCCGGGCCACAGCCCCCGGACCACGGTGATCTCGGCCGGCTCCTCGGTGAGGCGCAGCGCCTCCGCCGGATCGCCGTCGCGCAGGCACAGCCGCGCCAGCGCGGTCGCGGCCTCGACCCGCTGCTGATCGTCACGTCCGGCGAAGCGCAGCCGTTCCTCGGCGCCCTTCCGGTCGCCGGCCGCGGCCTTGAGCAGACCTGCGACGAGGGCCGCCACGGCCCTGTCCCGCAGCCGCATCCCGAGATCGTCGTCACTCAGCCGTGCCGCCCGCTCGGCGAGTCCCGCCCAGGCGCCGGTGGCCCAGTCGAGGCGGGTGCGCACGGAGGCGATGCTGCCGAGGTAGTCGAGCAGTTCGAAGCGTTCGCCGAGGGCGAGAGAGCGGTCGAGGCGCGCCGCGGCTTCGGCGTAACGACCCCACCGTATGGCCTCCTCCCCGACGTTCGCGTGGCCTATCGCGGAGATCTCCGCTTCCTGCGGGCCCGCCACCTCGTCGGGGATCTCCCGGGCCACGTCCCAGCCGGTCTCCTCCCCGAGCGTCAGCAGCGCGTAGGAACGTTCCACCAACTGGCGCAGGCGGTCGTACGGAGTGAGCGAGGGGACCTCCGGCAGCCTGTTCAGCCATTCCAGGTGCTCCGAGGCAGGCCGTGCCTGCCCGAACGGCAGGGCCAGCAGCAGGTGCGCCCGCGCCGCCTCCGGCGAGCGGGCCGGGAGGTGGGCGACCGCCTTCCGTATCTCCAGCCAGCCCGCCCGCATCTCTCCCGCCGCCATGAGCACCCGGCCGGTCTGGAAGCGGACGAGCGCTTCCTGCTCCGGCGGCAGCGTCCGGTCGCGCAGGGCGGCCCGCAGGGACCGCACGATGCCCGAATAGGGGTCGGCGCCGTGCAGGGCCTGGAACTGGATGTTCGCCACCAGCCGTGCCAGCGCCTCGGCGGGCAGGGTGACGGTGGTGACCAGACTGTGCAGCAGCAGGGCGGAGGTCGCCACGTCACCCGACTGCGCGCACAGGCCGGCCGCCTCCTCCGTGTATCTGCGCGCGGCCTCGGCCTCACCGGCCAGCCGGAAGTGCCCGGCCAGCTCCGCGGCGGGCGGCGCGCCCCGGTCCTCCAGTGCGTGGGCGGCCCGCAGGTGCATCCCGCGCCGCTCCCGGCCCGGGACGACCGCGTACAGGGCCTGGCCGGTGAGAGAGTGCCTGAACAGCCACTGACCGGCCCTGTTCTCGCGTATCAGACCGCTGTCCAGCGCGTCGGCCACCGAGGGGGTGAACCGCTCCTCGGGCAGTCCCGCCACCGCCGACAGCGTGCCGTGACCGGCCGGGCCGGAGAGCACCGACATCGCGTACAGGACCGTCCGGGTGTCGGGGCGAAGCCGTCCGACGCGTTCCAGGACGCCGTCGCGGATCGTGGGCGGCACCTCGATGCGGTCGAGGCGGCGGCGCGCCCACCCGCCGGGCCGGCGGACCAGGTCGGCCCGGTCGTGCATCAGCCGCACCATCTCCTCGACGGCCAGCGGTACGCCTTCCGTGCCCGCGTGGAGGAAGGCCGCGAACTCGGCCGAGACGTGCTCGTCCGCCAGCATCGAGGAGACGAACTCGGCGGTCTCACCGACGTCCAGCGCCTTGGGGGTCAGCCGGACGAGGTGTGCCTCGGCGGGCAGCCGGGACGACAGCCGCAGCAGCAGGGAGTCGGCCGGCACCTCCTCCCCCCGGTAGGTGAGCACCAGGCTCACCGGCTGGGGCCGCCGGGAGACCAGGAACAGCAGGAACTCCAGGGTCGCCTCGTCCGCCCAGTGCACGTCCTCCAGGACCAGCAGCGCCACATCGAGGCGGTCGAGTACCTCGACGAAGGCGCGGAACAGCCGGTGCCGGGCGGTCGTCGCGTCGTCCAGGGGCTCGGGAGCCGGGGGAAGTCCGGCCGCCCATTCGGGGAACAGCGGACGCAGCGCACCGGCCAGACCACTGAGCCCGAGCCCGGCGACGCCCTCCGCGCCGCCGACGCCCTCGCGCACCGCGTCGACGACCGCGCCGAGCGTGTACGGCACGCGCAGATCGGGGCAGGCGCCGGTCAGCGTACGGGACACCCGTCCGGCGTGCGACGCGGCGAACTCCCGCAGCAGACGGGTCTTGCCGATGCCCGCCTCGCCGTCGATCAGGACCACGCTCGGCCGGTGCAGGGCCGCGTCGAGCGCGGCGACCTCACTGCCCCGGCCCACGAACCGCGGCGCCGAGAGCTCCGGCAACCGGCCGCCACCGGTGTTGTTCCGCTCCGCCACGGCCCACCCCTCTCCGTCCCCGGCCCAAACGATCAACGCTGGTGCGGTGCCGACCCTATCCATGACGCATGCATCCCTTCCCGCGGAGTACGCACAGGAACGTCGCATGCCGCTTCGAGGGTGTGGGCCGGCCATGGAGTGACCTCCGAAATTCCGACACCTGGACCCTGGAGTCATCAGGTGCCGATCGGAGTGGCCCGCAAGGTTTCCCGCTACGCCGTCCCGGCCTTCGGGACGGCACCACTCGCTTTGCCGCAAACGGGGAACAGCCGGCAGCTGTGCCGATGCGGGAAGCAGGGCGTCGACGTGTGGACCGGGCGCGAGCGTGTCCGGCAGGACACGCTGCGTCAGGGGCACCCGCACACCGAGGGGCTCAGACCCGGTCGATGGGGCCGTGGCAGTGCTCACCAGGCCGAGCCGCGGCTGCGTCGAGCCGGCCGGCTTCCCCCGGCTGTGTGAGATCTCGTGAGACGTGAGAGGGTTTTCCGGGTGACCGAGACACCACCGAACACCCTGCAATACCGCTTTGACGGGCCGGAAGACGCACCAGTCCTGGTGATCGGCCCCTCCCTCGGTACCACCTGGCACACGTAGGCAGAACCGTCTTCTGACGTCCACGTGGTCCAATTCGACGCTGTTCACGCGGGTTTGGACTTGGTGCTCCAGGTGCGTCGACGGTGTTGGTGACAGGCGTGTGACTAGCTGTTTCTCAACCGTGGGGCGTTCGATGACGGCCCGTACGGCGTCCTGGATCAGGTGACGGAGCCTTGGTGCGGGCACCGGAAACGGGGCCTTGTTCATAGCGTGTCGGTTGTCTAGGCCAGCCA
>NZ_JBEYCF010000059.1:0-39138 GCF_040632605.1 Streptomyces sp. NPDC019224
AGAGCGAAGACCTCGACACCCTGCACCCCGAACCGTGGTGATCACAAACAGCAAAACTGCAGGTCAAACACCTGATTGGTTGGACAACAGCTAGTGAACGGGAGACTTCGCATCCGGCGGTGCACGTGTGGGGTGTCCTCCTTCCCTGCCGGCGGGTGGTTGACCTCATCTTGATTGGCTGTGCCCGTTCGGAGCGGTGTGCTGCTCCTGAACGGCAGGTGCATCGAAGCATGCCGATTCAGTGACGCTGGTGCTACCCCAGCTCAACGCTTGCTAACCCTCTTCGCTCAATGCGTTTTCGGGTCGCGGACCCGAGGGGCCCGGTGCGTTGAACCGTGCTTGCGGAACGCCAACTCCGACGGTTTGTGCCGGTGATCGGGCCTCCCGAGTTGCGTGGATCGGATTGCGCCATCGCGGGGGTTCCGCTTTGCGCCACTGTCCGGGGTCACGCACCAGCTATTCATCGATCTATTGACATACATCGTTTAATGCTGGGAGTGTTCCGCCGTCGGGCTGACAGGGCCGTCACCGACCAGGTCCGGGTCTCTGCCGGCCCGGCTGTTTCGTCGCTCACTCTGACCACTCCCTGGGGGGACGTGTGACCACACCCCGTGTGCTCGTGGCTTCTGCTTTCGAGGCGGAGCTCCAACCTCTGACCTCTGCCTGCGTGGCGGCTGCTCTGCGTGATCACGGCGCTGACGTGGTGGGCTGGGACGCCCATCTGCAGCCTGACGCATTGCCTGAGGGCCCGTTCGATCTCACCTTGGTCTCGGTGCAGCAGTTCGAGGGTCTGGAGCGCGGTATCGCCCTGGCCCGGCGCGTCGGCGAGGCGTACGGCACCTTGGTGGTGACGTTCGGCCAGTACGCGCAGATGAATCATCGTGAGTTCCTCCAGGTCGTCAGCGGGGTGGCGATGGAGGAGCCGGAACTCATCGCCGAGGACCTGGTCCACCTCGCCTCCGGGACCATGCCCCTGGGCGAGGTGCCGGCGCTGATGACGGCCGGCGGGATGCGTCCCAAGCCGCCGCGCCGCCGGATCAGCGTGGCCGCGCCGGCCAGGGAGCTGTTTCCCTCCCTGGTGCACTACCCGGCTCACCACACCCCGTACGGGCTGATGGGCAACATCGAGGCGTCCCGCGGCTGCCACCACAAGTGCACCTACTGCTCGGTGTACGGGGCCTATGACGGCGGGGTGGCAGCCTTCGACGGCGACACCGTCCTGGCCGACGCCCTGCAACTGGCCGAGGAAGGCGTACGGCACTTCTGCTTCATCGACGCGGAGTTCTTCAACTCCCGCACCATTGGTGTCGGTGTCGTCGAGCGGCTCGTCGAGGCGATCGGGCCGATCACGTTCGAGTTCACCACCCGCGTCGACCACGTCCTGGACTACACCAAGGAACTGCAGAAGCTCGTCTCGCTGGGCCTGCGCAAGGTGACGTGCGCGCTGGAGTTCCCCTCCAACCGAATCCTGCGGATCTTCGACAAGCACATCGACGTCGATCACATGAAGCAGGCGGTGGCGGAGGCCGAACGCATCGGCTTCGAGCTGTTTCCCACCTTCATTCCCTTCACGCCATGGATCGAGTACGAGGAACTCCTGGGGTTCGAGGACTGGCTGGTGGAGACGGGGCTGGCCCGGGTCACCGACCCCACGGCTCTGCAGACGCGGCTGCTGCTGTTCAAGGGGTCCCCGCTGCTGTCCTCGCCGTGGATGGAAGACATCGCCACCGTCGACCGCGGGTTCTGGGTGGAGTGGACCCACCCCGACAAGCGCGTCGAGGAGCTGTGGCAGGACCGGCGCACCGATGCCGAGGACGCAGGCAAGATCCGCTGTTGCGTGAAGTGCTGACCCGCCCCCTCACACGCGAAGGACACTGACATGGGTGGATCACCCCGCATCGTCATCTCCACCGGCCAGACCCTGCCCGACATGGACTGGTCCGGCGAACTCGACCGCCTCACCGACTCCTGGCCCTACCTGGGACCCACCTGGCTGCGGGCCACGGAGAAGGTCCTGCCCGAGGCCCAGCCCTGGCACACGATCGCCACCCGCGCGCGGGGCGAACTGGCCCTGCTGCCGGGCTACATCGTCACCAACCCGCCTGTCGTCGACCACGAGCCGCGCACCTACCTCGGCTGGCAGGCCCCCAGCGGTGAGGAAGTGTGCTGCGGTGCGGAGACGGATACGGCCCGCAGCGCGGCAGTCGACGCCCTGGGTACTGAGCCGTTCTTCCCGACCCTCCTGCTCGGGTCGCCGCTGGGCTACCGCACAGAGATCGCCTACAACTTCTGGACGCCCACCCTCATGGGTGCGATCGTCGACAAGCTCGTCCCGGCGGCCTTCGAGGCGGGCATCCGCTGCATCGCCGCCCCGTGGATACCCGACCGGCGAGGCAACGAGGCCCTGGTCACTGCACTGAACGCGGCCGGCGGTCACAGCGCCTTCTGGGGCTTCGAGGACTTCATGAGCCTGGACGCGGGCAGCTGGGAAGGGCACCTGGCCGCGCTGCCGCTGAAGAAGCGCCAGCGCATCAAGGGTGACGTGCGCCGCGCCCTGGCGGCAGGCGTCACCATCGAGCGTGTCGACGGCGAGAACATCCGCCCCTACACGGCCCGGATCGCCGAACTGACCTGCCTCAACCGGGAGAAGAACGGTGCGGGCGAGGAGCCCGGGCACATCGCCGGCATCCTCACCACGCTGATGGACGAGGGCGCCGACGTACGCGCCTACCTCGGCTACAAGGACGGCGCCCTGGTCGCCACCTGCGTCACCGTACGCAAGAACCACCGCCTGTTCCCCAAGTGGGCCGGCTTCGACTACGCGGCGATCGGCGAACGCAGCGGCATCTACTTCGCCCTGGTCCTGGACGCACCCGTCAAGGACGCCTACGCCGAAGGGCTGCGCACCGTGGAGTTCGGTGCGGGCGCCCACCAGGCCAAGGCCCTGCGCGGCTGCACCCCGAGGAAGGTCACCACCACTCTGGTGATGTCCGACCCCGACCTACGTCCCCAGGCTGCCACCTGGCTGGATGCCTTCGGCGCCAGCCGCCGCATCGCGTTCGGTGACACGACAGCCGCACCCTCCCAGCCCGCACCCCTCACCCTGCTCGGCCAGAGCCCGGACGGGGGCTGCTGCTCCACCGGCTGACCCCCTCCCAGGCTTTCGAATCGGACCAGAAGGAACGACATGATCACGTTCATTCCGCTGACCGGGTTCCTCGGGGCGGGCAAGACCACCACCATGACCGCAACCGCGCTGGCCCTGCAGGAAACCGGCCGCAAAGTCGCCGTCATCACCAACGACCAGGGCGTCGAGTTGGTCGACACCAAACTGGTCCGCAGCAAACTCGGCAGCGTCGCTGAAGTCACCGGCGGATGCTTCTGCTGCAAGTTCGAGGACCTCGTCGAGGCCGTCGTCGCCCTGGTCGACTCCGACGGAGTCGACGTCGTGATCGCCGAGGCCGTCGGCTCCTGCACCGACCTGCAGGCTACCGTCGTACGCCCGCTGCGCCAGTACTACGGCGACAGCATGGTCGTCGCCCCCCTCACCACGGTCGTCGACCCGCTGCGCCACCTGGCCTTCGAGCGCGCGGCCCAGCGAGCCGAACCGGAATCGGACCTCTCCTACCTGTTCCGCCAGCAGCTCACCGAAGCCGACGTCATCGCCGTCAACAAACTCGACACCATCCCGGCGCCACGGGCCGAGACTCTGCTGAAGGACCTGGCCGCCCGGTACCCCAACGCCACTGTGGTGGGCTACTCCGCCACCACCGGTGCCGGACTTGAGGACCTCACCGACGCCTGGCGGGCACCGGCGACCAACCAGGATGTCCAGCTCGACATCGACTATGACCGCTATGCCGCCGCCGAGGCGCAACTGGCCTGGATGAACCAGGAACTCGACCTCACCTCAGCAGTGGCGGGCACCGGCTTCGACGCCACCGCCTGGGCCGGCACCGTACTGACCGGGCTCTCCCGCTGGGCACAGGACGGCAATGCGGTGATCGGGCATGCCAAGCTCACCGTGGAGCTGCCCGACGGGGACTTCGCCAAGCTCAGCTGCACCCAGGCCGGAGCCGACCCCACGTGCGACCGCGCCGCCGCTGCCCATGCCCCGGCCGGCCGGGCGGTCATCAACGCCCGCATCGCCTGCGAGCCCGAGGCCCTCGACCAGGCCGTCACCGCGGCGGTCAAAGCCGCCGACGACAGCCACCAGGTCATGTCCTCCGCGACCGCACCGGTCTCCTTCAAGCCGTCCTACCCCCGCCCGGTCCACCGCCTCGCCCCCGCCGGCGCCTGACCCCCTTCCTCAAGGACTTCAGACATGAGTGACACCACCACCACGGCCTCGGGCACCTTGCAGGAAGAGGTCCGCGCCTACTACCGCGCCAAGGCCGCAGAGGCCGAGACCAGTGGCGCCTGCTGTTCCCCCGACCCCAATACCTTCGGCCCCGCCGCTTACGACGAGATCGGCCCCGGCGCCGCACCGGACACCGCCCTGCTCGCTTCCCTGGGCTGCGGCAACCCCAGCGCGGTCGCCGAACTGCGGGAAGGAGAAACGGTTCTGGACCTGGGCTCCGGGGGCGGACTGGACGTGATCCTGTCCGCACGCCGCGTCGGCCCCGACGGGCGGGTCTTCGGGCTGGACTTCCTTGAGGAGATGCTCGCTCTGGCGGCCCGCAACATCGAGGACGCCGAGATCGACAACGTGGTCCTCCTCAAGGGCACCATCGAGTCCATTCCACTGCCCGCGAAGACCGTCGACGTCATCATCTCCAACTGCGTGATCAACCTGTCGCTGAACAAGCCGGCCGTGTTCGCCGAGATGGCCCGCGTGCTGGCCCCCGGCGGACGCCTGGGCATCAGCGACGTCGTGGCCGAGGACCGCCTCAGCCCCGACGAGCGGGCCCAGCGCGGCGGGCACAGTCAGTGCATCGCAGGCGCCCTGTCGGTGGGGGAGTACCGCGAACTCCTTGACGCCGTGGGCCTGAAGGACACCGAGATCGTCTTCACCCAGGAAGCCGCGGACGGCCTGCACGCCGCCATCATCCGCGCCCGCAAGCCCGTCGACAACGAAGCCGACGCTCCGCAGGAGTGTGCCCCCGGGGGCACCTGCTGCTGATCCGCACCGCCGGATTCCGGGCCGCGGCCCCCTGATGGCCGCGGCCCCTTCACACACTGGAGACACCGCCATGTCTTTCACTGTCGTGCTCGTTTTCATCCTGGTAGCGGCCCTTGCCGCCGCCAACGGCAGCAATGACGTCCCCAAAGGCGTCGCCACCCTCGCCGGGGCGGGGGTGACCAAGTACCGCACCGCCATTGTGTGGGGCACCGTCACCACCCTCGCCGGATGCCTGTGCTCCCTGGCCCTGGCCGACCGCATGACCAAGCTCTTCTCCGCGGGCATCGTCACCGCTGAACCGACCGACGCATTCGCCGTCGCCGTGCTCGCCGGCGCGGTCGCCTGGGTCGCCCTCGCCACCGTCCTGCGCCTGCCCGTCTCCACCACCCACGCCCTGATCGGCGCCCTCCTGGGCGCCGGGATGCTGCTCGCATCCGACTCCATCGCCTGGAGCGCCATTCCGGAGAAACTCATCGTCCCGCTGCTCGTCAGCATCGGCATCGCCTACGCCATATCCCTGGTCCTGGCCCTGGTCTTCAACCGCGGCGCCGCCTCCAAGCCCCCCACCACTGAGCCGGAAGCGACCGCCGAACCCGCATCCCCGGCCACCCCGGCAGGCGAGGGCGGAGCCGTGCTGGCCGCCGAACGCGTCAACGCCGCCCCGACCACCGCCACCGAGCCCCCCGCCGGGCGCGTCCTGGCCGCCGCACACTGGCTCACCAGCGGTGCCACCGGCTTCGCCCGGGGCCTCAACGACACCCCCAAGATCGTCGCCATCGGCGCGTTCGCCCTGGTCCCGGCCGGCATGACGACCTGGCAGATCATGCTCCTGGTCTCCGGAGCGATGGCCCTCGGTTCCCTCACCGGTGGCATGCGTCTGGCCCAGCGCCTGGGTGAAGGCGTCATCCGCATGAACCACCGCGAAGGGTTCATGGCCAACATCACCACCGCCACCCTGGTCGGCCTCGGCGCCGGCTACGGGCTGCCCATGTCCACCACCCACACCTCGACGGGCGCCATCGCGGGCTCGGCAGGGGCCAACCTCAACCGTCTGAGCGGCAAGACACTGCGTCACTTCCTCATCGCCTGGCTGGTGACCCCGCCCTTCGCCGCAGCGGTAGCCGCCCTGGTCTTCCTGGTGGCCCGTTAACCACCCTCGTGCACGAGCCCTCACTCGAGCGGGCAACCGCCGACGAGTACGCCCGCTGGTTCCAGGCCCTCGCCGACCCGACACGCATTCTCATCGTGCGTTTCGTCAGCCGACAGGAACGCCCGGTACCAGCGGGCGTCATCGTCGACCACCTCAAGCTCAGCCAGTCGACGGTCTCCCACCACCTCAAGATCCTGCGCCATGCCCGCTTCCTCACCACCGCCCGAGCCGGAACCGACATCCTCTACGGCCTCGACGACCACTGCCTCACCCAGCTAGCCGCAGGTCTCCTCACCTGCAACGGCCCCTACCCCGGCCGCGCCAGTCCCCGCACCGCAGCCGCACACCCCGACGGTCACACGCCCATCAAGAGGCCCGAAATGGACGCCACCACCCCGCCCACCGGCGACACGCCGGCCCCCGTCCTCCTGCTCATCGGCAGCGGAGACCGCCGCTATCGCGAGTACATCCTCGCCGCGATCACCCGTGACTTCCGCCTCTGGCTCCTGGATGCCTACGAGCCCACCTGGCAACTTCCGTACATCGAAGGCGCCACGGTGCTGAACACCAAAGACGTCCGCGCCCTGCACGAAGCTGCTGGTACCGTCGCCGCCGCTCTTCCCGTCGTGGGGGTCTTCACCTACGACGAGTCACTGGTGCACGCCGCCGCGCAGCTCGCCCAGACCCTCGGCCTGCCCGGCAGCCCGCCGCGCGCGGTCCTGGCCTGCCGGGACAAGGCAGCCACCCGCGCCATCCTCACCGAAGCCGAGATCCCGCAACCGGCATCCATCCCCGTGGCTGGCGCCGATGAGGCAACCGCCGCAGCAGAGACCATCGGATACCCCGTAGTCGTCAAGGCCCGCGGCCTCGCCGGGAGCATGGGCGTCCTGCGCGCCGACACCCCGGCCGCCGTCCGCCAGGCGTACACGGTCGCCGCTGGGGCCACCTACGCCGGAGTGCCGCGCTACGAAGCCGACGTCCTGATCGAGGAACTGGTCACCGGTGAGGAGATCAGCATCGACGCCGTCATCACAGACGGCGTCTGCACCCCGATGGTCCTGGCCCGCAAGCAGGTCGGCTGCAACCCCTACTTCGAGGAAACCGGACACACCGTCCACGGCGCCGACCCGCTCATGGAGGACCCCGAACTTCTCGACCAGCTCAACCGCATCCACAAAGCGATCGGCTACGTCCACGGCGCCACGCACACCGAGTTCAAACTCACCCCCCACGGCCCCCGCCTGATCGAGATCAACGCCCGGCTCGGCGGTGACTTCATCCCCTATCTCGGAGCTCTCGCCACCGGCACCGACCCCGCAGTCGCCGCCGCCCAGGTTGCCGCCGGGTTCGCCCCCGACACCACACCCCGCACCGGTCACACCGCCGCGATCCGCTTCCTCTACCCGGCCCAGGACTGCATCGCGGCCACCGTGACCGTCCGGACTGACCGCCTCGGCCCCACCATCCATCGCGCCGTGGCCACCGCCGGCCCCGGTACCGCGCTCGCCCTGCCGCCGCGCGCCTACCTCAACCGCTACGGATACGTCATCGCCGTCGGCGAGGACCCCGAGCAGGTGACCGCCGACCTCGCCGATCCGAGCGCACTGATCGAACTGCGAGCCCAGCCCCCTGCCAGCTGAACCGTCGGCACAGGCCCAACCCGAAGGGACACTCACCAGTGAACCCACCCGGCACCGTGCAGTCGTCGCTGGCCTGGGAGGACGGCACGATCGTCACCCTCGACCAGCGCGCCCTGCCTCACGAGACCCGGCAGATCCGGCTGACCACGGTCGAGGAAGTGAGGGAGGCCATCGCCACCCTTGCCATCCGCGGAGCCCCGGCCATCGGGCTGGCCGGAGCCCTGGCCGTGGCCCTCTCAGCTCGCCGTCATCTGTCCGGACCGGCACCCGATCCCGGAGCGGTGCGGGCAGATGCAGAACGGCTCGTCGCGGTGCGCCCCACCGCCGTCAACCTCGCCTGGGCCGTAAACCGGGTCCTGCACCACCTTCCCGAAGGCCCCGACGCGGTCCTGGCAGAAGCCTTGAACATGCTGGACCAGGACATCGCCGTCAACCTGCGCATGGTCACGCACGCCGTCGACGCCGTCACCTCCACCTGCCCCGACAAACCGCTGAGCATATGGACGCACTGCAATACAGGCCGCCTTGCCACAGCCGCAGTCGGAACCGCTCTGGGCACCATCCTCGCCCTTGCCGAATCCGGCCGAGTCCGTGAAGTCCTGGTGGGCGAAACGAGACCACTCCTTCAAGGCGCCCGCCTGACCACATGGGAACTCGCAGAGGCCGACATCCCGCACCGGCTGTGTGTGGACTCCGCGGCCGCGACCGCCATGGCAGCGGGCCTGGTCGACTGCGTCCTCGTGGGAGCCGACCGCATAGCCGCCAACCATGATGTCGCCAACAAGATCGGTACGTACGCCCTCGCGCTGGCCGCTCATCACCACGGCGTCCCGTTCTTCGTCGTGGCCCCTGAATCGACCCGTGATGCCACGATCCCCGGTGCCAGTCACATCGTCGTCGAGCAGCGCCCCGCCCACGAGGTCACCCATTACGCCGGGAAACTCACCGCGCCGGCCTCCACCCGCGCCTTCAACCCCGCCTTCGACACCACCCCCGCCCAGCTGATCACAGCGGTCATCTCCGAGGACGGCATCACCTGGCCCAAGGGAGACCATGCATGACCTACGCACCCGCCACCAGCACCGGCCGCACAACTGCCGGGCAACTGGCCACCACCAGCCGCCACCTGTACGAGCAGGGCTGGATGCCCGGCACCGCAGGCAACCTGTCGATGCTCCTGCCCGACCAGCCGCAGCGTGCCCTCATCACAGCCAGCGGCCGGGACAAGGGCGAACTCACCAACCAGGACATGGTCGAGATCGATGCTCACACCAGCGAACCCGTCCGCACCGGGTCCCAGCGCGCCTCGGCCGAAACGTGCATCCACTCCGCGCTCTACCGCACCACCGACGCACAAGCCGTCATCCACGTCCACTCGCCGTACGCCACCGTCATCGCCACCCGAGCCCAGCACCCTCAGCACACCAGCCTTCTGCACCTGGAACGCTACGAGCTCCTCAAGGGCCTCGGTCTGGCCGACCCCTCCCGGACCACCGTGCCCGTCTTCGTCAACTGGCCCGACGTCCCACGCATCGCCCACAACGTCGCAGCCTGGGCCACGGCCACCCCCGGCGCTCCGCCCGGACTGCTCATCGCCGACCACGGCATCACCACCTGGGGCAACTCCCTTGCCCAGGCTCGCAACCGTCTCGAATGCCTGGAAGCGATCTGCCAGCTCCTGGTCCTGGCAGCTACGCCCCTGAGCACCACCACCACACCTGACACCTCACCCACCGCGGAGCACTCATGACACTCCTTCAGGTCATGCCGATCGAAGCACCCGGCACCGTCCTCACCCGGACCCGTGACACCGCCGAGATCACCGACATGCTGCGCACACATGGAGTGTCCTTCAGCCGCTGGCCGGTGCGGCTGAAGGTCGCCCCCACCACCACCCCCGCCGACCTGCTGGAGACCTACCGCAAGGAGGTCGATGCCCTGTGCGCCGAGCAGGGCCTGCGTCTGGTGGACGTGGCCCGACTCCATCCCGAGGACAGCCCCGCATGGGCCGTGCGTGCCGACGCGGCCCGCTCTATGTTCCTCGAAGAGCACCGTCACGACGAAGACGAGGTGAGGTTCTTCGCCCACGGCACCGGTTGCTTCTACCTGCACCTGGACGACAAGGTCCACGCCGTCGTATGCGAGGCGGGCGACCTTCTGTCCGTCCCCGCCGGCACCCGGCACTGGTTCGACATGGGCCCCGTTCCGGACTTCGCCGCCATCCGCTTCTTCGAAAAGGAGGACGGCTGGGTCGGCGACTTCACCGCAGACCCCATCGCGGCTTCCTTCCCCCGCCTCGACGCACTGCTGGCCGAGGACTGACATGAACCCGCGCCACCAGGCAGTCCTCCTCGACATCGAAGGCACCACAGGCGCCCTCTCCCACGTCCGCGATGTGCTCTTCCCCTACGCCCGCACGCGCATCGCCCCGTGGATGACCGCCCACCACCACACCGACCAGGGCCAGCGGATCCTCCAAGCAGTCCGAACCGACCTCGGCGACCCGCGACTCAGCCCCACCGATGTGATCGCGCAGCTCGAAGAATGGGCCGACACCGACACCAAGGCAGCACCTCTCAAGAACCTCCAGGGCCACATCTGGGCAGCTGGATACGCCGCCGGCGAACTGACCGGTCACGTCTATCCGGACGTCCCGCCGGCCCTCGCCGCCTGGCGGGAACGAGGCATCGCCCGCTACATCTACTCCTCAGGCTCTGAAGCCGCCCAACGCGACTGGTTCGCCCACACCGCCCACGGCGACCTGACCCTGCTCCTCGACGGACACTTCGACCTCAACTCGGCCGGCCCCAAGCACGATGCCGCCTCCTACCTGAGCATCGCCAGAGCCATCCGCACACCACCGGCGCTCGTCCTCTTCGCCAGCGACTCGGGTGAAGAACTGGATGCCGCGGCCACCGCAGGCTTCCGGACCCTCGCCGTCCGCCGCCCGGACGATTCGCGTCCCGCACCTCCGGCCCATCGCCTGCTCACCTCACTGACACCTCTCATCCGGGCCGGCGCGCAAACCGGCGTTCCCACGCACGCCGAAGGATCCCGCCCATGAGCACCGACGCCCCCAGCCCGCAGGCCGACATCGCCGTCATCGGAGGCAGCGGCTTCTACTCACTCCTTGACGGTGCGCAGCTCGTCCACATCGCCACCCCCTACGGGGAGCCCTCCGACCCGATAGCTCTGGGCACGGTCGCCGGCCGGCAGGTCGCCTTCCTGGCCCGCCACGGCACCGACCACCGCCACCCGCCCCACCGCATCAACTACCGGGCGAACCTCTGGGCGTTGCGCTCACTGGGAGTACGCCAGGTTCTGGCACCCTGCGCCGTCGGATCGCTGCGCCCGGAGCTCGGACCGGGCAGCATCGTCATTCCGGACCAACTCGTCGACCGAACCACCTCGCGCGTGCAGACCTATTTCGACGAAGGCGCGGTCCACGTGCCTTTCGCCGACCCCTACTGCCCCGCCGGCCGCACCACCGTGGTCAAGGCCGCTGCCGGCACCAGCCTCCCCGCCCACGACGGCGGCGTCATGGTGGTCATCGAAGGCCCCAGATTCTCCACCCGGGCCGAATCCCGTTGGTACGCCTCGTCCGGCTGGTCGGTGGTGAACATGACCGGGCACCCCGAAGCCGTCCTGGCCCGCGAACTGGCCCTGTGCTATACCCCGATCGCACTGGTCACCGACTACGACGCGGGCGTACAGGCAGGCGACGGTGTCTCGCAGGACGAGGTCTTCCGCATCTTCGGTGAGAACGTCGAAGTGCTGAAGGGCCTGGTTCTTGAGGCCATCGCCCAGCTCGACCTCACGCGCCCCTGCAGCTGCGCGGCAGTACTCGACGGCATCACGCTGCCCATCAACCTGCCCTGAACGAGTCCGGTGCCGCCCGGACCGGGATCAGGAACCTTCCACGCAAACGGCCCCCGCTGCGCCTGAGTGGCGCAGCGGGGGCCGGCAGGGGCGGGGGAGCAGTCCTACAGGAGCGGCAGGGCGGCCAGCCCGATGCCGACGCTGCCCACCAGGCCCACGCCGAGGTAGAAGGCGAAGACATTGCCCTTCACGACGCTGCGGACCGCGACCATTGCGGGAATGGTTGTGATCGCACCGCCCAGGAGGAAGGTGACGCCGGCGCCCGCCGCCATGCCCTGATTCATCAAGCCCTCGACTACCGGAATGGCTCCGACGCCGTTGAGGTACAGCGGAACACTGATCAGTCCGGCAAGCAGGACGGAGAAGATGCCGTCCGTACCCAGGATGGAGCTGACGACATCACTCGGCACGTAGCGGACGATCAGCGCTTCCAACACGATGGCCAGCAGCAGCCAGCGGCCCAGGATGAGCGAGTCACTGACGATCTCCTTGAGGATCTCAACCGCGTTGAGATCCTTGATGTCACGCCTGACCAGGATCCGCCAAGGCGTGCCATCGTCCTCGTCGGGAGTATTCGCCGCCGCCTCGCAGGAGCTCGTACCGGCGGAGGCATCCTGCGCAGGCTCGCCGGCTCCGGGAGCGGAACCTGCGCCGACCGAGACCGGGGCAGGAGACTGCACCGCCGAGCATGCAGGGGCCTCGACCGCCGTCTGGGAGCACGCCTTGGCAGGAGCCGAATCCTTGGTGCCTTCGCGCAGCGGATTGGCGAAGCGCCCCCGGCGCTCCATTGCCAGGACGATCAGACCCGCCCCGAAGCTGAGGATCAGCGCGCCGACCAGACGTGCTGTTGCTACAGGAAGGCCGAGCTGCGTGGCGGACAGGGCATAGATCTCGGGGTCCATTGCGGGGGAGGCGATCCAGAAGGCCATCACGGCCGACAGGGGGACCCCAGCGATCAGAAAGCGCCGGATGAGCGGAATGACGGTGAAGGAGCAGAACGGACTGAAAGCGCCGATGGCCGTGGTGATCGCGATGCCGAGGATCCCTCCGCGGCCGTTGGCGAAACTGCGCTTGGCGACCACGTCGATGGACAGCCGCTGAACGGCGATGCCCAGAACGATGGCTACCAGAAACCACGGGAGGTAGTGCAGCACCTCGCGCAGTATGAACAGGCTCAGGGCCTGCACTTCGCTCACAGGAGGACCTCTCTGGGAAGGCGGCACACGGGTGTCAATTCGCCGAACTTGCACGGTCGGCAGCACGGGAGGCTCAACAGCCCGCCCCATTCATCGAATATCGATGATAGACGATTAAAGAACGGGTGGGCAATGGCCTGTAGGGCCTGTTCATGCAGACCGATCGATCGGCCCTGGCTCTTGTGGGGGGAAGCGGTGCGGCCGACCTCCCGGTGGCTCCGATTTGGCAGGATCGATTCTTGTCCATATAGGCGCGAACGTTCCGCCGGTGGGCGTGCGGCGTGCTGTCGCCTGTTGCACGCACCTTGCCTCTGTCGCGCGCCATCGACTAACATCGATGGATCATGAGCGGCACACTGAACGCCCAGCTGATCGACCGAGCCACCGCCGAGTCCTATGCGACGTGGTTCAAAGCACTGTCCGACCCCACCCGCGTACAGATCCTCAACCTGCTCGCGCTCGCCCCTGGCGCGATGAACGTCGGTGAGATCGTCGAGCGAGTCGGTGTGGGGCAGTCCACGGTCTCCCACCACCTGAAACTTCTGGCCGACGTCCGCTTCGTACTGCGCGAACGCCAGGGGACCTCCATGCTTTACTCGATCAACGTTGCCTGCGTCGCTTGTTTCCCCAGCGCTGCCGATGCCGTCATGGGCCGTCCCGCGGCCTCCGCCTGAAACGTGGACGAATGTCTGAGCAGAAGTCGCAGATATCCGACGGCATAGCCGCCTGCTGCCCGCCCATCACCACGGCAGCGCTGTCCGAACCGGCCGCCCAGACCATGGCGGTCATGTTCAAGGCCCTCTCCGACCCGGTGCGCCTGCGCCTGTTCTCCCGGGTTGCCTCGCACCCGAGTGGCGAGGCGTGTGTCTGCGACATAGCCGATGTCGGCGTCTCGCAGCCCACGGTCAGCCACCACCTCAAGAAGCTGCGTGAGGCGGGGCTGCTGACGTCCGAACGCCGCGGCACCTGGGTCTACTACCGGCTCGCGCCGGGCATTCTCAGCCTGCTCGGGACCTTCCTCACGGACCCGGAAGCAGTTTCCCCGCCCGAGGCGACAGTGAGGGCCGTTCGATAGGTGGTCAACCCCTGAATGCCAGGAGCGGAGAACGCCGGGGCGACAGTGCCGCTGATCGGTCGCTGAAGGGCCTTGTAGTTGAGCGAAGGCGATGCACGATCCTTGGCCGCCCGTCAGTTCACTACAGGACTGCGGCGTTCGATCAGCTGGACGTCACGCCACACCCGGTGCAGCCGACCGACGCGCTCACGAGTGCCGATAACCCGGAACCCGACACGCTCGTGCAGGAGGAGGCTGGCGGTGTTCTCCGGGAACACTCCGGCCTGGATAGTCCAGATTCCCGCAGCCTCCGTTGAGGCGATGAACGCTTCCAACAAGGACCGGGCCACACCCTGACCCCGTGCCGACGGGGCGACATAGACGGAGTGCTCGACCACGCCCGCATACGCAGGGCGGGCGGATACCGCTGAAGCAGCGATCCACCCCTGGAGCGTTCCGTCCGTCTGTAGGGCGACAAAACGGTGGCTGGGGA
Source organism: Streptomyces sp. NPDC019224 (assembly GCF_040632605.1). NCBI lineage: Bacteria > Bacillati > Actinomycetota > Actinomycetes > Kitasatosporales > Streptomycetaceae > Streptomyces > Streptomyces sp. NPDC019224. The sequence continues at coordinate 14,535 of NZ_JBEYCF010000059.1, forward strand.
GCTTTGATCTGTCGAACGCGGCCCACGTCGGTGCGCAGGTTTCGAAGGTGGCGTTGCCCTCGTCGATGCCTGCCTGGTAGACCGCCAGGACCTGTTCGGCATGGCTGGCATGCATGGGTTCCAGGGTGAAGGCGCCGTGCACGGGCTCTCCTCTTGGGGTGCGGTGGGGAAGGTGCTTGCGGCAATTCTTTCCGAGTGCACGACGGGGCTCATCAGAGGGCCGGGGCGGAGGACGTCGGAGTCGCCAACCGGTCGGTGGAATTCACGGCGACGACGGGCGCGGCGGGGCGGCGCGGGACCTGCGCGCACGTGCGGTCACGGAAGGCGGGGACCAGCTCCTGTCCGCCAGGTCCGCCAACGCGGCGGACAGAAGCTGGTGCTTATGGGGTGGGGGCGATCAGACGGTGCTGTGTCTGGTCACGGCCTCGGCAAGGGCTCCGGCCGGCGAGGGGATGGTCTTCGCGTGGTCGGTCAGCGAGGAGAGGTACCGCTCGGCGTCGAGTGCCGCCGCGCACCCGGACGCGGCTGCGGTGACGGCCTGGCGGTAGGTGTGGTCGACGACATCGCCCGCGCCGAAGACACCGGGGATGCTGGTGCGGGTCGAGGGCGAATCGACCTTGAGGTAGCCCTCGGCATCGAGGTCGAGCTGCCCGGTGAAGAGCTCGGTCCGCGGGTCGTGGCCGATCGCGATGAACAGCCCAGTCGCCGGCAGATCACGCAGTTCGCCGGTGAACGTGTCCCGCAGCACCACACCGGCGAGCATTCCGCCCTCCTCCTTGATCTCAGCGATCTCGCTGTCGAAAGCGAAGGAGATCTTGTCGTCGGAGAAGGCCCGGTTCTGCATCACCTGGGAGGCGCGCAGGGACGAACGGCGGTGGACGATGGTGACCGAACGGGCGAAGCGGGTGAGGAAGGTGGCCTCCTCCATCGCGGTGTCGCCACCGCCAACGACGACGATGTCGCGGTCGCGGAAAAAGAACCCGTCGCACGTCGCGCACCACGACACACCGCGTCCCGAAAGGTTGTCTTCGAGTGGCAGCCCGAGCTTCCGGTACCCGGAGCCGGTAGAGATGATCACGGTCTTCGCGCGATGCACGCTCCCGGCGCTGTCAGTGACCTGCTTCACGGGTCCGGTGAGGTCGACAGAGACGACGTCGTCGTCGACCATATCGGCGCCGAAGCGCTCGGCCTGGGCCCGCATGTTGTCCATCAGGACCGGGCCGTCGATGCCTTCGGGAAAGCCGGGGAAGTTCTCCACCTCGGTCGTCGTGGTCAGCGAGCCGCCGACGAAGATCGAGCTGCCGAACAGCAGAGGCTTGAGCTCGGCGCGGGCCGTGTACAGGGCCGAGGTGTACCCGGCAGGTCCTGAGCCGATGATGATGACGTTGCGCACGCGTTCACTCATGCCGCAGGCTCCGGGGCGAGATCCTCGATCAGGTCCTCGATGAGGGCTTTGATCTCGTCGCGAATGGGGCGGACTGCTGCGACGCCCTGTCCTGCGGGGTCTTCGAGCTTCCAGTCGAGGTAGCGCTTACCGGGGAATACGGGACAGGCGTCGCCGCAGCCCATCGTGATGCAGACGTCCGACGCCTGCACGGCGTCCACGGTGAGGACCTTCGGCGTCTGATCGGAGATGTCGATGCCGACTTCGGCCATCGCCTCGACTGCGGCCGGGTTGACTTCCGCTCCCGGTGCGGAGCCGGCGGAGCGGACCTCGATGCGGTCGCCTGCGAGGTGACTGAGCCAGGCGGCGGCCATTTGGGAACGGCCGGCGTTGTGCACACAGACGAACAGCACCGAAGGCTTGTCGGACATCAGGGGCTCTCTTGTCTCACGGCGGGATCAGGCACCATTGATATCAGTATCGAATGGCGTCAGCATCTACTGATGTGACAGTATCAGTACATGATGACGTCAGTCGATACTGAATTGATCAGGGTTCTGGGTGATCCGCTCCGGCTCAAGATCGTGACCCTGCTCGCCCGCGAGACCCTGTGCACCACACACCTGGTGGAGGAGACGGGGGCGAAGCAGACGAACCTCTCCAACCACTTGCGGGTGCTACGGGAGGCGGGTGTGGTGGAGACGGAGCCCTGCGGTCGCTTCACCTACTACAAGCTCTGCCCCGACGTCATCACCCAGCTCGCGGATCAGTTCGCCGACCTGGCGGCTTCCGCCCGTAATGCGGCCGAGAACAAGAGGGCATGCCCGTGACCCCGACCCAAGCACCCGCGCCCGCGACGAACGAGGATTCCTCGGTCGTGCGGAAGCTCTCCACCCTCGACCGCTTCCTCGCCGTCTGGATCCTCCTGGCCATGGCCCTGGGGCTCGGCCTGGGGAGGCTCATTCCCGGCCTGAACGATGCGCTGGCGAAGATCGAGGTCGGCGGGATCTCGCTGCCGATCGCCCTGGGCCTGCTGGTCATGATGTATCCGGTGCTGGCCAAGGTCCGCTATGACAAGCTCGACACGGTCACCGGCGACCGCAAACTGATGGTGTCCTCGCTGGTCATCAACTGGATCGTCGGGCCCGCCGTCATGTTCGCCCTGGCGTGGATCTTCCTGCCCGACCTGCCCGAGTACCGCACGGGCCTGATTATCGTCGGCCTCGCCCGCTGCATCGCCATGGTCATCATCTGGAACGACCTCGCCTGCGGCGACCGCGAAGCCGCCGCTGTTCTCGTCGCTCTGAACTCGGTGTTCCAGGTGTTCGCGTTCGGCCTGCTGGGCTGGTTCTACCTCGACCTGCTGCCGCGCTGGATGAACCTCGGCAACGGCCAGGGCCTGGACGTGTCCGTCTGGCACATCGCATTGAACGTCGTCATCTTCCTCGGTATCCCGCTGCTCGCCGGCTTCCTCACCCGCCGCATCGGCGAGCAGAAGATGGGCCGCGAGAACTACGAGGCGAAGTTCCTGCCGAAGATCGGCCCCTGGGCGCTGTACGGGCTGCTGTTCACGATCGTCATCCTCTTCGCACTCCAGGGGAAGACCATTACCTCGCAGCCGCTGGACGTCGTACGGATCGCACTGCCGCTCCTGGTCTACTTCGCGGTCATGTTCTTCGGGACCTTCCTCCTGGGCAAGGGCCTCGGCCTCGCGTACGACCGCACCACCACGCTCGCGTTCACCGCCGCGGGCAACAACTTCGAGCTGGCCATCGCCGTCGCCATCGCCACCTTCGGCGTCACCTCCGGCCAGGCGCTGTCGGGCGTCGTCGGCCCGCTCATCGAGGTCCCCGTCCTGATCGGCCTGGTGTACGTCGCACTGGCCTGGCGCAAGAAGTTCGCCCCCTCGGCGCTCGCCACCCCGCAAAAGGACGCCTGAGGCGATGCGTCCTGACACCGTGACCAGGCAGACGGACGTGGTGGTGATCGGCGGCGGGCAAGCCGGGCTCGCCGCCGGATACCACCTGCGCCGCAAGAAGCTGGACTTCGTGATCCTGGACGCGCAGGGCACACCCGGCGGGGCCTGGCAGCACACCTGGGACTCCCTGCACCTGTTCTCGCCGGCTGCCTTCTCCTCGCTGCCCGGCCGGATCATGCCGGCCCAGCCGGGCCACGAATACCCGGACGCCGGGCACGTCGTGGAGTACCTGAGCGACTACGAGCAGCGCTACGAACTGCCCGTTCACCGCCCGGTCCGGGTCCAACAGGTACGCCGGGACGGCGACCGGCTGCGGGTGGAGACGGACAAGGACACCTGGTCCGCCCGGGCCGTCGTCTCGGCGACCGGCACCTGGTGGCGCCCCTTCCTGCCCGCCACCCCCGGCCGGAACGATTTCGCCAGCCGTCAGCTGCACACCACCGGCTACCGGAGACCATCTGACTTCGCCGGGCAGCGAGTCGTCGTGGTCGGCGGCGGGAACTCCGGGGCACAGATCGCCGCGGATCTCGCCACCCACGACGGGATCGATCCGACCTGGGTCACCCAGCGCCCGCCACGCTTCCTCGCTGACGACATCGACGGCCGGGCCCTGTTCGACGCCGCGACCGCCCGGCGCCGCGCCCTGGACGAAGGACGCACCGATACCGGCGGCGTCGCCTCACTGGGCGACATCGTCGCCGTCCCGCCCGTTCGCGAGGCGCGGGACGCCGGACTGCTCAAGGCGTCCCCGATGTTCACCCGGCTCACCGCCGACGGCATCGAGTGGGCGGACGGCACACGGGCCGCAGCCGACGCCGTGATCTGGTGCACCGGCTTCCGCCCCGCCCTGTACCACCTCGCCGCGCTGGGCCTTCGGGGGCCACGCGGCCACATCCCCACGCACGGCACGCGGGCGGCCGGGGAACCGCGCCTGCACCTGCTCGGCTACGGCGACTGGACCGGCCCCGCCTCCGCCACCCTCATCGGCGTCGGCCGCCCGGCCCGCGACGCCGCCGCAGAGATCGCCGAACTTCTCGGACGCTGAAGGCGGATGCGAACCACATCATCACCTACGGACCCGAGTCGGAGATTCGACACCAGTTGGGTGTAAGTCGTCCTGGGCCGAAGACCCCGCTGACCCAACGGCCCGCATGTGCGCCGCGTACCGCCTGCCCTCGGTTCGGACGAGTCCTACACCCCTGGCGTGCTGCTCACACCTCGGCAGGACGGGTATCGGCCGTGGGGCACCTCCATGGCGCAGGTCCAGGAACTTCGGGTGTTCGACGAGACGTGGAACCGCTCCGCACGGGAGCCGGGCTGAGCTCAGTGCTTCCGCAGCCGCGACAGCACGTACTCCGCGTCCCGGCCGACGCCGCGAAGGGTCTTGGAGGAGAAGCTGCGCTGGAGCTCCATGCCGACGAATCCGAATCCCGGCACGGTGCTGGCGATGCCGCCCCTGTGCAGCGGCGCGCCATCGGCGCCGACGGCGCCGCTGTCGTGCAGGTAGGGGAAGGTGAGCCGGTAGCCGGTGGCGAGCAGGACCGTGTCGACGGCTTCCTTCGTTCCGTCGGCCCACACCACGCCCTCGTTGGTGAACCGGCTGAACATGTCGCGGCGTTCGACGCCGTGCCGGTCCAGTGCAGCCAGGTAGTGGCCGTCATCGATCACGGAGACGGGGACCTTCGCCAGTAGCCGTCGGATCGGTGCGATGTCGAGGCGGGTGTGCTTCAGCCACCAGTGCAGGTCCCGGCCGAGCGGGCGTTGGGGCATCCAGCCGATCGGGCGTCGGCTGGCCAGGGTGGTGTCGGCGATCGCGCCGAGATCCGCGGCGATCTGGATCGCGGAGTTGCCTCCGCCGACCACGACGACTCGCTGCCCTGTGAACGCGTCGGGGCTGCGGTAGTCGGCGGCGTGCAGTACCTGGCCGCCGAATTCCGTCCGGCCAGGAAGGTCCGGAGTGAAGGGGGTGCCGTAGTTGCCGGTCGCGGCGATGACTGCCCCGGCGGTGAACTTCCGCCCGTCGTCGGCGAGTACGGACCAGGCACCATCCTGGCGCGTTACAGAGGTGACAGAGGTCGAGGTGCGGATGCCGGCGGGTAGGCGGTTGGCGTAGTCGCGCAGGTAGTTCACGACTTCGTCCCGTCGTGGGTAGCGATCCGGGTCGCCGGGGAACTGTATGCCGGGAAGGGAGGAGAACCGGGCCGGGGAGAACAACGTGAGGCTGTCGTAGTAGCTCGGCCACGATCCGCCAGGTTCCTTTGCGGCTTCCAGGACCAGAGTGCGGGTGAAGCCGTGACGTGGGGCAAGGGCTGCGGTGACCAGGCCGGACTGCCCGGCGCCGATGACGATGAGATCGGCATGTTCCATGAGAACGTAATCCTTCACTTGAGTCGTTATTTCGGGAAGTGACGAAATGTTTGGCAGGGAGCTGTGACAGAGAACGGCATCGAGGCGTCCGTGGTGGATCCGGCGACGGCCGACTTCCTCAAGGCCCTGGCCAGCGAAACCCGTCAGAAGGTGCTGCAGCAGTTCGCCGGCGGGATCGAGCTGACGGTCGGCGAGATCGCCGACCGCTGTGCGCTGAAGCCGTCGACCGCCTCGGAGCACCTGAGCTTGCTGCGCCGCGGCGGCCTGGTGATCTCCCGCAAGGAGGGCAAGCAGGTCTACTACCGGGCCGACGGCGCCACGATGACCCTGCGCGTCTCTGCGCTCCAGGCGTACCTGGCGCGCTGCTGCCCGCCTGACTGCAACGGCTGACGCTCAGAAGTCGGTCGAAGGTCAGGTGCGGAGGTCGAGCATGGCGGACATGGCGGCGACGACCGGCGGGGCGACCTGGTAGTAGACCCAGGTCCCGCGTCGCTCCGAGGTCAGCAGGCCGGCCTCGCGCAGTTTCTTCAGGTGGTGGGAAACGGTCGGCTGGGAGACGCCGACATCGGAGATGTCGCACACGCACGCCTCGCCCCCCGCATGCGAGGCGACCTTGGAGAACAGGCGCAGCCGCACCGGGTCGGACAGCGCCTTGAACATCGCGGCCATCCGCTCCGCGTCCTCCTGCGACAACTCTCCCGCGGTGATCGGCGGGCAGCACGGCACCACAGCATCCGTACCGAGGACCGGCAGCTCCGCAATCTCTGAATTCGACATGTGTCTATGTTGACACCTGTCGATACCGGTGGCAACCTTTGGATATAGACAACAGTCGAAACAGCGGCCCGGAGTGGTCGCTCATCCCGGAGGACATCACCGCCATGACCACCACTGCAGACCTCCCGGTCGTCGTCATCGGCGCCGGCCCCGCCGGACTGGCGGCAGCCGCCCACCTCGTCGGGCGCGGCATCGAACCCCTGGTCCTGGAGGCCGGCCCGACCGCCGCCACCGCGGTGCGCGGCTGGTCGCACGTGCGGCTGTTCTCGACCTGGAGCGAGCTGATGGACCCGGCCGCCGCGAAGCTCCTGGCGCCCACCGGCTGGTTCCGGCCCGACGCGGACACCTACCCCACGGGCGGTGACTGGGCCGAGCAGTACCTCCAGCCGCTCGCCGATGTCCTCGGGGACCGGGTCCGCTACGGCGCCACCGTCATCGGCATCTCCCGTCTTGGACGGGACCGGATCGTCGACGCGGACCGCGAGCAGCAGCCCTTCACCCTCCGGATCACGCGTGGCGACGGTGTCGAGGAGCGGATCCTGGGGCGCGCCGTGATCGACGCGTCCGGTACCTGGTCCACCCCCGGCCCGGTCGGCGCCGACGGACTTCCCGCCCTGGGCGAGCATGCCGCCTCCGCCCGCATCTCCTACCGCATTCCCGACCTCAAGGACCCTGAGGTCCGTGCCCGGTACGCGGGCAGGCGTACCGCGGTCATCGGTTCCGGGGCTTCCGCGTTCACCGCCCTGGCCGCCCTCGCCGACGTGGCGGAGGGCGAACCCGGCACCCACTCGGTGTGGATCCTGCGCCGCGGCATCAGCGGCTCCACCTTCGGCGGCGGCTCCGCCGACCAGCTCCCCGCCCGCGGCGCCCTGGGCCTGGCGGCCAAGGCCGCCGTCGATGACGGGCACGCCGACGCCGTCACCGGCTTCCGTACCGAAGTCATCGAGCCCACCGACGACGACCGCCTGGTCCTGGTGGGTGAGGACGGTCGGCGCCTCGACCCGGTGGACGAGGTCATCGCCCTGACGGGCCTGCGCCCTGACCTGTCCTTCCTGTCGGAGCTCCGCCTCGCCCTGGACGAGCGCCTGCAGGCGCCGGTGGAGCTCGCACCGCTCATCGACCCGAACCAGCACTCCTGCGGCACCGTCTACCCGCACGGCCACCGCGAACTGGCCCACCCCGAGCCGGGCTTCTACCTGGTCGGCATGAAGTCCTACGGGCGCGCCCCGACCTTCCTCGCCATGACCGGCTACGAACAGGTCCGCTCCGTCACCGCGGCCCTCGCCGGCGACACCGAGGCCGCCGACCGCGTCGAGCTCACCCTTCCCGAGACCGGGGTCTGTGGCGGCGCCGGACTCTTCGATGACCCCGCCGCCGGGCAGACCGACGAAGGCGGCTGCTGCGCACCGGTAGCCCCGGCACTCGTACAGATCGGAACTGGAATCTCGCTTCCGGTCGCAGCCCTTGCCGGCACGGCGTCCGGCGGATGCTGCGGGTCTTGAACATTGGCGCTCCGACCAACCTAGGTCGGAGCGCTTCCGCCCTGCGTCAGGAGGATCGTCATGTCCCGAGTACAGCTCGCCCTACGCGTCCCCGACCTCCAAGCCTCAATCGCCTTCTACAGCAAGCTCTTCGCCACCGAACCGGCGAAACTGCGTGACGGTTACGCCAACTTCACCATCGCCGACCCACCGCTCAAACTCGTCCTCGTCCAAGGCAAGTTCGATGAGGACACGCGCATGGACCACCTAGGCGTCGAGGTCGACACCACGGAAGCAGTCCACGCCGCCACCGCCCGCCTCCAGGACCAAGGGCTGACGACCGACGTCGAGAACGACACCACCTGCTGCTACGCCCTCCAGGACAAGGTCTGGGTCCACGGCCCCGGCCAGGAACCGTGGGAGGTCTATGTCGTAAAGGCAGACGCCGACTCCATGGCCAAGCAGAAGAACACCACCTGCTGCGCCGACCCGGCCGCCGTAGCCGACCCGTCCACTCCGGTCCAGGCCGGTGGCTGCTGCCCGTGACCAACCTTGACGCCCGCGGGGCCGCGACCGGAACAGGGGACCGGTCGCGGCCCCGCGCCATGCTCCCAGCCCTGTGCGCCACACAGATCACCAGCTGGGGAATCGTCTACTACGCCTTCCCTGTACTGAACCCGGCCATCACAGCCGACACCGGCTGGTCCACCGGTGTAACGACAGCCGCGTTCTCCGCAGCCCTGCTCATCTCTGCCTTCGCTGGGATCCGGGTCGGCCGGATCATCGACCACCGCGGACCGCGCACCGTCATGACCACCGGCTCCGTCCTCGGAGTGGCAAGCCTGCTGGTCATGGCAGCCGCCCCGAACCTGCCTGTGTTCTTCGCCGGCTGGCTGTTGGCAGGACTGGCCATGGCAGCCACCTTCTATCAGCCTGCATTTGCTGCGCTCACCCGCTGGTGGGCACCCGATCACGTCCGCGCCCTCACCATCGTCACCCTCGCCGGCGGACTTGCCTCCACCGTCTTCGCGCCCCTGACTGCAGCTCTCGCCGACCACATGAGCTGGCGCATGACCTACACCGTCCTTGCCGTGATCCTTGCTGCCGTCACGATCCCCGCCCACGTATTCGCACTCAAGGCTCCCTGGCCCGCCGCGCCGCCACCGTCGCCCCACACCAACGACTCCGCGGCCGCGGTCTCACGTAGCCGGCCCTTCTGGATGCTCGCCGCATCCCTCACTCTTTCGGCCTTCGCGGTGTCCGCTGCAGTCGTCGCCCTGGTCCCCCTCCTCATCGAGCGCGGGTACTCAACCAGCCAGGCTGCATGGGCACTCGGCCTCGGCGGCGCCGGACAGACCCTCGGTCGCACCCTGTACGCAACACTCGCCGCCCGAACCGGTGTCACCGTCCGAACGGCCGCGCTCATCGCGCTCGGCGGCGTCACCACCGCGGCACTCGCGCTGGCCCCCGGCCCGTATTCGCTGCTGGTGGTGCTCTCGATTGCCGCCGGAATGGTCCGCGGCAACATCACCCTGCTGCAGGCCACTGCAATCACCGACCGATGGGGTACCGCTCACTACGGCCGCCTGTCCGGACTCCTTGCCGCGCCGACCACCACGGCCTCAGCACTTGCTCCCTTCGCCGGCGCAGCCTTGGCCGCATCGCTTGGCGGATACCCTCATCTGTTCATCGCCCTCGCTTGCGTAGCCGCAGCTGCCTGTCTCACCGCACTCAGTGGGCGGTTCGTGAGTCTTTGAGCTGATCTGCTATCGCCTGATGGTGTGGCGTCGAGGCGGAATCTGCCGGTTCACGGGCGTTGATCTGGTGATGCGACCGGGTGAGTGAACGCAAGCCGTATCCGAGTGACTTATCGGACGGGCAGTGGTCGTTGATCGGGCCGGTGATCACCGCGTGGAAGGGGCGGCATTGGTCGGTCAGAGGCCATCAAGGTGCCTACGACATGCGGGAGATCGTGAACGCGATCCTGTACCAGGGACGGACCGGTTGCTAGTGGGAAGAGCGCGACCTACTACTACTTCGCCGCCTGGCGGCCGCCCCATCCGCGGAGCCGCCCGCCGGATCGCCGACCTACTTGGCCCGGTGTGAGCCTTCAGGGGTCGTAAGGATGGTGCAGATGTCGCCGATAGCGCACGTGTCCGGGGCGTCCTGCGGCCCGGCGGGCCGGCTCGCACAGAACGCCGCGGGCCTCGCTGTCTCTTTGTTTCGCGCACTTCTTGTCGTCAGTGGGCGTCGGTTGTCGAATGGTCCTGGCTGACGATCGGGTTTGTGCACGGGGGCCCGTGTGAGGTGAGGGGCGAGAGGATGGGCCCGTGCTGTCCCGGGCCCGGGGTCTGACTCATGACACGCCTGACCGAAGCGTCTGAATCACACAGTGTCGGCTGTTGGCCGGGGATGGTGCGTTGTCGGTGCCGGGCTGGCGGGGCGTGTCCCGATAGGGGCCTGCCGATCGTTGTGGCCCACTCACGATTCTGACCGTCCGGCGCGGTCCGGTACCGGCAGCGCGATACTCATGCGACGGAAGGGGATCGGGCATGTTCAGAACGGTTTCTGCTCCGCGGGCCCGCCGGCGTGCTGCAGGCCGCTCGGCTATCCGGAGCGGCTGGGCCGTGAAGCGTGGTTCGCCGCCTGTGCGGGGGAGTCCCCCCGGGCGTTGTTACAAGCGCCGGATCAAGGAGGGACCAGGCGCGAAATCCTCCGTTGCCTCAAACGCCATGCTGCCCGTGAAGTCTTTTACCTGGTCAAACAGGAATCGCCAGGACCCCGCTCATAGGGGCTGTCGTGACAGATGAGAGGGTCGGGCGGGTGAGCGAGACACCCCCGAACACCCTGCAATACCGCTTTGACGGGCCAGAAGACGCACCAGTCCTGGTGATCGGCCCCTCCCTCGGTACCACATGGCACATGTGGGACCGGCAGATACCCGAGCTCACCCGCCACTGGAGAGTCTTCCGCTACGACCTCCCCGGCCACGGCGGGGCGCCCGCCCGGCCCGCGACCGCGGTGGCGGAGCTGGGGGACCGGCTGCTGGCGACGCTCGACGGGGTCGGGGTCCAGCGGTTCGGGTACGTGGGGTGCTCGATCGGCGGGGCGATCGGGGCCGATCTCGCACTGCGGTACCCGCACCGGGTCGCCGCGCTCGCACTGGTGGCGTCCTCGCCCCGGTTCGGCAGCGCGGACGAGTTCCGGCAGCGCGGGGTGATCGTCCGGACCAACGGGCTCGAACCGATGGCGCGCACCGCACCCGAGCGCTGGTTCACGCCCGCCTTCGCCGCCGCGCAGCCCGCCATCGTCGAGTGGGCCGTACAGATGGTGCGGACCACCGACCCGGGGTGCTACATCGCCGCCTGCGAAGCCCTGGCCGCGTTCGACATCCGCACGGAGCTGGGCCGCATCCCCGTCCCCACCCTGGTCCTGGTCGGGGCCGAGGACCGGGTGACCGGCCCCGGCGACGCGCGCACCCTGGTCGCGGGGATACCGGACGCACGGCTCGCCCTGGTGCCCGGCGCCTCGCACCTGGCGCCCGTCGAGCAGCCCGGGGCGGTCACCGACCTCCTGCTCACCCATTTCTCCGCCGCCTGGCAGGACACCCAGGCGGCCGTCCCGATGCCCGAGTCCGTGCCCCGGCTCTCCGCCCCCGTGCAGCCCGTCGCGGAGATCGCAGCGGCCGGCGCGGCCCCCGAGGCCGTGGCCGGCGGGCGCGCCGACCCGTACGCGCCGGGCATGCGGCTGCGGCGCGAGGTGCTGGGCGACGCCCAGGTGGACGGGGTGATGGCCGCCGCCGACGACTTCACCGGGGACTTCCAGGAGCTGGTCACCCGGTACGCCTGGGGCGAGGTGTGGAGCCGGGAGGGGCTGGACCGGCGCACCCGCTCCACCGTCACGCTCACCGCCCTGGTCGCCTCCGGGCGGCTGGAGAGCCTGGCCGCGCACACCAGGGCGGCCCTGCGCAACGGCCTCACCCCGGCCGAGATCAGGGAGGTGCTGCTGCAGACGGCCGTGTACTGCGGGATCCCGGCCGCGAGCGCCGCGTTCACGATCGCGCAGTCGGTGATTCGGGCGGAAACGACGCCGCCCGCGTAGCAGGATGGACGCATGAGCACCCAGCACGCCGAAAACACCGAGAGCCCGGAGCCGGTCGCGCCGACCCTGACCAAGCAGTCGCACTCCTGTATCCGTCTGGAGAAGGGCGGGCGCACGCTCGTCATCGACCCGGGCGGGTTCTCGGAGCGGGACGCCGCGATCGGCGCCGAGGCGATCCTCGTGACGCACGAGCACCCCGACCACTTCGACGAGGAGCGGCTGCGGGCCGGTCTGGAGGCCGACCCGGCCGCCGAGATCTGGACGCTGCGCAGCGTCGCGGAGCGGCTGGGCGCGGCGTTCCCGGGGCGCGTGCACACCGTGGGGAACGGCGACACCTTCTCGGCGGCCGGCTTCGACATCGAGGTGCACGGCGAGCTGCACGCGGTGATCCACCCGGACATCCCGCGCGTCACCAACATCGGCTTCCTGGTCGACGGCCAGGTCTTCCACCCCGGCGACGCCCTCACCGTGCCCGGCCGGGCGGTCGACACGCTGTTGCTCCCGGTGATGGCGCCGTGGAACAAGATCTCCGAGGTCATCGACTACGTCCGCGAGGTGAAGCCGCGCCGCGCGATCGACATCCACGACGCGCTGCTCACCGACCTGGCCCGGCCGATCTACGACCGGCAGATCGGCGAACTGGGCGGCTCCGACCACGGCCGGATGGCACCGGGCGACTCGACGGCCCTGTGACGGCCGCCGCCCCGGCGGCTGTCAGTGGCAGGCGTTAGGTTTACGGACATGCGCATCGCCACCTGGAACGTCAACTCGATCACCGCCCGTCTGCCGAGGCTGCTGGCCTGGCTGGAGAGCAGCGGCACGGACGTGCTGTGCCTCCAGGAGGCCAAGTGCACGGCCGAGCAGTTCCCGGCCGAAGCGCTGCGCGAGGCCGGTTACGAGTCCGCGGTCAACGCCACCGGCCGGTGGAACGGGGTCGCGCTGATCTCCCGCGCCGGACTGTCCGACATCGTCGTCGGACTGCCCGACGGCCCCGCCTACGAGTCCGCGCAGGAACCCCGCGCGATCAGCGCGACCTGCGGCCCGGTGCGGCTCTGGTCGGTGTACGTGCCCAACGGCCGCGAGGTCGCCCACGAGCACTACGCGTACAAGCTGCGCTGGCTGGAGGCTCTGCGCAGGGCGGTGGCCGCCGACGCCGCGGGGGCGGCCCCGTTCGCCGTGCTCGGCGACTTCAACGTGGCCCCCACCGACGAGGACGTCTGGGACCCGGCCCTGTTCGAGGGGGCCACGCACGTCACACCCGCCGAGCGGGAGGCCCTGGCCGCCCTGCGCGCGGAGGGCCTGTCCGACGTGATGCCCCGCCCCCTGAAGTACGACCACCCGTACACCTTCTGGGACTACCGGGAGCTGCGCTTCCCGAAGAACAAGGGGATGCGGATCGACCTCGTCTACGGAAACGCCCCCTTCACCGCCGCGGTCCGGGACAGCTACGTGGACCGCGAGGAGCGCAAGGGCAAGGGCGCTTCGGACCACGCCCCGGTGGTCGTCGACCTCGATCTCTGAGCCGCCCGCGGCCCCGGCCCGTCCGTGGCCGTGGGTGAACGCGCGGTGACCGCCCGGTGTTCCGTACCCGAACGGCGGGCCGCGCGTCCTGTGGTGCGCGGGTGGACCGGGATGCGATTCTGAGTGGCATGAACATCCCTTTCTTGGACAACTGGCGTAAGCGTCACGACGGGGCGCGGGAGACGGGGCTCGCGGGCGCCGTCGACGCCGATCCGGAGGGCGTGGCCGCACTGCTCGCCGAGTGCGAACTGCTCCGGGTCCGGGTGGGGGAGCGCGGGATCGAACTGGACGACAGCCCCGCCTCGTTGGCGGCCCTCGACCAACTGTCGCCGCGCTGGCGCGAGGACCCCGAGGAGCTGCCCTGGCTGGGCAACGACGCGGGGCTCTACCTCGGTACGGTCCTGGTGCGCAATGTCGCCGGGGCGCACTGGCACATCTGGCCGAGCGGTCAGCCCGTCGTGCGGCTTGCCTCGGGCCGCGAGATCGACGTGGTCGAGGCCGGACTGGACTGGGCGATGTCCGGCAGCCCCGAACTGTCCCAGGTGTACGCGGAGTCCGCCGAGGGCTGACCGTGCGTGCGGCGGACCGCGCGAAGAGATAAAACGCCTTATGCCCCATTGGTGCGTGTCGGGTGAGAAGTCCCTTGCCGGGCTGGATAGTTTGCGCTGACCTCGACCGAGCGACAAGTGGGTAGGGCAGCGTATGGCCGTCGATCCGTTGATCGAGCTGCGAGACGTCAACAAGCACTTCGGGAAGTTGCACGTACTGCAGGACATCAATCTCACCGTCGGCCGCGGGGAGGTGGTGGTGGTCATCGGCCCGTCCGGCTCCGGGAAGTCGACGCTCTGCCGGGCGATCAACCGGCTGGAGACGATCGAGTCCGGCCGTATCGCCATCGACGGCAACCCCCTCCCCGAGGAGGGGCCGGGGCTGGCCCGGCTGAGGGCCGAAGTCGGCATGGTCTTCCAGTCGTTCAACCTCTTCGCGCACAAGACCGTGCTCGCCAATGTGTCCCTGGCCCAGGTCAAGGTGCGCAAGCGGAAGAAGGACGAGGCGAACCGGCGCTCCCGCGAACTGCTGGACCGGGTGGGGCTCGCCGCGCACGCCGACAAGTTCCCCGCCCAGCTCTCCGGCGGCCAGCAACAGCGTGTGGCCATCGCCCGCGCCCTCGCCATGGACCCCAAGGCGCTCCTGTTCGACGAGCCGACCTCGGCGCTCGACCCCGAGATGATCAACGAGGTCCTGGAGGTGATGCGGCAGCTCGCCCGTGAGGGCATGACGATGGTCGTCGTCACCCATGAGATGGGCTTCGCCCGCTCCGCCGCCAACCGCGTGGTGTTCATGGCCGACGGCTGCATCGTCGAGGACCGCACCCCGGAGGACTTCTTCACCTCCCCGGAGAGCGACCGGGCCAAGGACTTCCTGTCCAAGATCCTCAAGCACTGACGGGAGGCCCTGAGTTGCGTACGAGGAAAGCACTGACCGCCTGCGCCGGCCTCCTGCTCGCCCTCCTCGCCGCCGGCTGCGGCAAGGACGGCAGCCCGCCGGTCAAGGGACCGAAGGCCGGCCAACTGCCCGTCTACCAGGTCGACGAGGACTTCCGGCTGCCGGACTCCAGGACCTGGGCCAAGGCGAAGAAGCGCGGCTACCTGCGGGTGGGCGCCAAGGAGGACCAGCCCTACCTGGGGGAGAAGGACCCGGCGAGCGGCGTCTACTCCGGGTTCGACATCGAGATCGCCCGGATGATGTCCGCCTCGCTGGGCTTCGACCCGAAGACGATCCGCTTCAAGACGATCGCCTCCGCCAACCGCGAGACCGCCCTGCAGAACGGGCAGATCGACTACTACGTCGGCACCTACACCATCAACGACATGCGCAAGAAGCTCGTCGGCTTCGCCGGCCCGTACTACATGGCGGGCCAGGGGCTGCTGGTGCGCACCGACGAGGACGACATCCGCGGCCCCCAGGACCTGGCCGGCAAGACGGTCTGCTCGGCCGCGGGTTCGACCCCGTACCAGCGGATCGCCGCCGACTACCCGAAGGCGAAGCTGGTCGCGTACGACACGTACTCGATCTGTGTCGACAACCTGCTGACGTATCAGGTCGACGTCGTGACCACCGACGACGCGATCCTGCTCGGCTTCGCCGCCAAGGCACCCGACGAGATGAAGGTCGTCGGCAAGCCGTTCTCCGAGGAGCCGTACGGCATCGGGGTCCCGCGCAGTGACAACGCGCTGCGCTCCGCCCTGAACGACGCGCTGGAGGCCAACGAGAAGAACGGCAACTGGAAGAAGGCGTTCGAGGCGACCCTCGGTCTGTCCGGCGCGCCCGCGCCCAAGCCGCCGCCCATCGACCGCTACCCGGCGAACTGAGAGGACGGCCCACCCCATGGACGTACTCACCGACAACTTCTCGCTCTACGGCAAGGGCTTCCTCGGCACCGTCGAACTCACCGTCTACGCCTCGATCCTGGCCCTGGTCCTCGGCTTCGTCATGGCCTCCTTCCGGGTGGCCCCCGTCGGATCGCTCCGGGTGTTCGGCACCGTATGGGTGACGGTCCTGCGCAACACCCCGCTCACCCTGCTCTTCTTCGCCGTACTCCTCGGCCTGCCGCGCTTCGGCCTGGTGCTGCCGTTCAACGTCTTCGCGATCATCGCGCTGGGCTGCTACACCTCCGCGTTCATCTGCGAGGTGCTGCGCTCCGGCATCAACACCGTGCCCACCGGGCAGGGCGAGGCGGCCCGCAGCCTCGGGATGACCTTCGGACAGAGCCTCGGCACCATCGTCCTGCCCCAGGCGTTCCGCTCGGTGATCCCGCCGGTCGGGTCGACGCTCATCGCACTGGCCAAGAACTCGGCGATCGCCGGGGCGTTCAGCGTCACCGAACTCCTCGGCACCTACAAGACCCTCAACGAGCTGGGCTACAGCATCATCTGGACCTTCGTCTGGATCGCCGTGGGGTACCTGATCATCACCCTCACCATCAGCGCGCTCTTCCACGTGCTGGAGAAGCGCTGGGGAGTCGCCCGATGACCACCCACTCCGCCCCCACCCCGACCGCCCTCTACGACATCCCGGGGCCGCGCACCCGCAAACGGCACCGCCTCTACGGGATCGTGTCGACGCTCCTGATCCTCGCCCTGATCGGCTGGGTCGTCTACCTCCTCTTCGACACCGACCAGTTCACCGCCGCCAAATGGACGCCCTTCGAGTACAAGGGCATCCAGGAACTGCTGCTGCGCGGACTCGGCAACACCCTGAAGGCGTTCGCGTACGCGGCGGTCCTCTCACTGGTCCTCGGTGCCGTCCTCGCGGTGGGGCGGCTGTCCGACCACCGCCCGGTGCGCTGGGTGTCGACGGTCCTCGTCGAGTTCTTCCGCGCCATGCCCGTCCTGGTGATGATCTTCTTCATCTTCGTGGCGCTGAAGGTGCAGCCGCTGCCCGCCCTGGTCGCCGGACTCACCCTCTACAACGGCTCGGTGCTCGCCGAGGTGTTCCGCACCGGCATCAACTCCGTGGAGCGCGGCCAGCGCGAGGCGGCGTACGCGCTGGGCATGCGCAAGACGCAGGTCACCACCTTCGTCCTGGCACCCCAGGCGGTCCGCGCGATGCTGCCCACCATCATCAGCCAGTTGGTGGTGGCGTTGAAGGACACCTCGCTGGGCTACCTGATCACCTACGAGGAATTCCTCCACGCGGGCAAGCTCATCGCCTCCAACCTGGACTACGATCTGCCTTTCATCCCCGTGGTGATGGTGATCTCGCCGATCTACATCGGGATGTGCATGCTGCTCTCCTGGTTCGCCACCTGGGTGGCGAAGCGGCAACGGCGCAATCCGAAGACGGAGGCGGTGGGCGTCGGACCGGCACAGCCCAGCACGCTGATGCCGGGGGAGCGGTAGAAAGACGGGAGCGGGGTCCGCCCGGCAGCAGCCGGTGATCACTTCTCGCCCTTGCGGGAAGAAGGTCAGCTGCGCGCCGGCGGACCGGTCGGCCGAGGGCGCTCCTCGTCCGCCGGCCGCCCCAGAAGATGCGGGACCGCCGCCGACGGGATAGGAAAGTCACAACCGCCGTCATTGGTTTCCGCCCGGCCCCCCGACAGACGGCTGGAAGGACGTGCGATGTTCCAGGAGCGCAAGGACCGCCGTCACGCCAATCGCGCATTCGACCGCGGCGAGGGCGTGACCCGCTACCGGATGCGGCAGAAGCTGGTCTCCATCGGCGACGACTACTGGATCGACGACGAGTCGGGCGACCACCGGTACAAGGTCAACGCCAAGGTGCTCCGGGCGCGCCGGACGTATCACATCGAGGACCGTGACGGCCGGCGGGTCGCCACGGTGCAGAGCAGACCGCTGCGGATCAAGGACTCGATGGCGATCGAGGATGCCGACGGACAGCGCGTGGCCATCGTCAAGAAGGCGGTCGTCGGACCGCTGCGCGACCGGTGGCGCATCAAGCAGGAGAACGGCGGCGACCTCAGGGTGCGCGGCAACATCCTCGACCACGAGTACACGATCGAGCGGGACGGCTGCACAGTGGCCGAGGTGTCCAAGAAGTGGTTCCGCCTCCGGGACACCTACGGCCTCGATGTGGGCCCGGACGCGGACCCCGCCACCGTCCTCGCGGCGGCCGTCGCCATCGACGCCATGGCCCACCCCGGGGACTGACCGGGACCAGGGGAACGAGCGGGCCGGACCGTCGTCGGACGGGGCGGCCCGCTCGTGCGTACCCGCGGTCGGGGAGCCCGGCGCAGCGCCCCCACGCCGATCTCCCCGAGGACGCCCATCAGCTGGGAGCCGACCGTGGTGCGCACCGGCCGCGGCTCGCTGACGTGCTCCCGGTACACCCGGTCGCGAAGCCGGCGAAGTCACGGTGCACGCCCTGGAGGCGGTCTGTCACGGCGGCGTACGGCACCGGCCGGACGGGGGCGGTGCGACCGCTCCTGCGGAAGCGGCGGGGAGACGAGCGGCGGGAGGGGCGCGAACCGGGGCTCGTACCGCCGAGCGGGTCGAGCGGGCACGGCGACCGGGGCGGTCCGGAGCTTTGTTCCGTGTGACCTTCCCGGTCGGTGGGGTTCAGGACCCCGCGCGGTGCGAGACGCGCGGGGCGGGTACCGGGGCCTGGGCCGCGCGGGTGACGTCCGCGACCAGCTCGACCACATCGGGGCCGTACGCCTGGGAGTTGACGACCTTCAGGAGCAGGCAGAAGGTGTTGTTGCCGTGCTTGCGGGCCAGGCGTTCGTGGTTGCGGGCCAGATAGCGGGACGCGGCCTGGTTGGTGATCGCCTGCTGTCCGCAGAACAGGAAGACCGGTCTGGCCTCCTGACCGGTCGACAGCCGCGCCAGCAGCACGTACTCGCTGACCCCCTTCTCCACCCGGTAGCGCTCGGAACCGATCTGGAAGGCGTTGCGGTCGGGGCCGGGCTCCGGGTCCGTGTTGATCCGTACGCCCGGCAGCAGGGAGTGCAGGTGCGCGGCCATCCGGCGGTTCGACACCGGCCCGCCCACGCAGAATTCGGTGCGCTCGCCGATGCCCTGCTGCGCGATGTCGTGGGACAGGATCTGGGCGTGCGCGGAGCAGTCCTTGATCAGCGCGGACAGCTCCAGCAGGGCGAAGACGTCATGACGGTGGACCGAGCCCTCGCCGGCCGCGTCCCGGTTGACGACGAGCAGGCACTCGGAGTTCCCGGGCAGCCCGAAGAACGCCTGCTTGCGGCGGAGCCTGCGGCGCCAGAGATGGGTGCGCGCGATCCAGCCGAGGGCGGCGCTGATACCGGCGGCTATCACGCCCAGCACGATGTTGCGTACGTCGTCAGTCATGGGCGGGCATGTTAGCGGGCATTCGGCCTCAAGTTCGAGGCGGTCCTGACGGACCGGCCGGGGCGGCGTTACCCTGCGCGGACGATCCTTCACCGGAGGTTGCGCATGCGACGTTCCATCAGGAGAAATGTGTCGTTGGCGGCGATTCTCGCCGCCGTCGTTTCGGTCGGGGCGGCCGCCCCCTCCTCCTCCGCCCGCCCTGCGCCTCCCTCGGCGCCACCGCCCAAGTCACCCGTCGCGGTGGGGTACGGGGGAGCGGTCTCCAGCGTCGACGCGGACGCCACGGCCGCCGGCATCGAGGTGCTGCGCAAGGGCGGCAACGCGGTCGACGCCGCCGTGGCGACGGCCGCCGCGCTCGGCGTGACGGAGCCGTACTCGGCGGGGCTCGGCGGCGGTGGCTACTTCGTCTACTACGACGCCCGCACCCGCACCGTCCGCACCATCGACGGCCGCGAGACCGCGCCGCGCAGCGCGGACTCCTCCCTCTTCCTGGAGAACGGCAAGCCGCTCGCCTTCGCGGACGCCGTGACCAGCGGGCTCGCCGTCGGCACCCCCGGCACGCCCGCCACCTGGGACGCCGCGCTGGATGCCTGGGGCAGCACCTCGCTGCGGCGGGTCCTCGAACCCGCCGAGCGGCTGGCCCGGGACGGCTTCGTCGTCGATGAAACGTTCCGCTCCCAGACGGCGGGCAACGAGGAGCGGTTCCGGGACTTCCCGGCCACCCGGAAGCTCTTCCTGCCCGGCGGGAAGCTGCCGGAGGTCGGGTCGGTCTTCAGGAACCCGGACCTCGCGCGCACCTACGAGGAGGTCGGCCGCAAGGGTGTCGACGAGATCTACCGGGGCGAGCTCGCCGAGGACGTCGTACGGACCGTACGCAATCCGCCGGTCGACCCGGCGTCCGACCGGACCGTCCGGCCCGGCGACCTGACCGCGAAGGACCTGCGTTCCTACCGGGCGCTGCCGCAGGCGCCCACGAAGGTGAACTACCGGGGGCTCGACGTGTACGGCATGGCGCCGTCCTCGTCCGGCGGTACGACGGTGGGCGAGGCCCTCAACATCCTGGAGTCCACGGACCTCTCGCGGGTGAGCGAGGAGCGGTATCTGCACCGCTTCATCGAGGCCGGCCGCATCGCGTTCGCCGACCGGGGGCGCTGGGTCGGCGACCCGGCGTTCGAGGACGTGCCGACGAAGGGCCTGCTCAGCCAGAAGTTCGCGGACGCGCGGGAGTGCCTGATCAAGGACGACGCGGTGCTGCCCAGCCCGCTCGCCCCGGGCGACCCGCGCCACCCCGGCGCCTGCCGGTCCACCGGCAAGGCCGCGCCGACCACGTACGAGGGGGAGAACACCACCCACCTGACGGCTGCCGACCAGTGGGGCAACGTCGTCGCCTACACCCTGACCATCGAGCAGACCGGCGGCAGCGGGATCACCGTTCCGGGGCGGGGCTTCCTGCTCAACAACGAGCTGACCGACTTCTCCTTCGCGCCGGCCGACCCGGCCGTCCACGACCCGAACCTGCCCGGTCCCGGTAAGCGCCCGCGCTCTTCCATCTCGCCGACCGTCGTCCTGCGCCACGGGCAGCCGGTGCTGGCCCTGGGCTCACCGGGCGGCGCCACCATCATCACCACCGTCCTCCAGTCGCTGACCGGCACGGTCGACCGGGGACTCCCGCTGGTCGACGCCATCGCGGCACCCCGCGCCAGCCAGCGCAACGCACCGGCCACCGAGCTGGAACCGGCGCTGTGGAACAGCCCGCTGCGGGCGAGGCTGGAATCCCTCGGCCACGTCTTCAAGCTCAACCCGGAGATCGGCGCGGCGACCGGAGTGCAGCGACTGCCCGACGGGCGGTGGCTCGCCGCCGCCGAGAAGGAGCGGCGCGGCGGCGGCTCGGCGATGGTGGTGAGGCCGAGCGGGCGGCCCTGACGGCCGCACCGGACCTGACAGGGGGGGCACGGCGGCGCGGGCCGCAAGGAAATCTCCTCGCCAGAAGGGCGTCCCCCAGTGCGTATGCGAACGCTTGCCTTCGTCACGGCCTCCGGTGCCGCGCTGCTCACCGGCGGCATCCCGGCCCCCGCCACCCTCGCGGTGCCGGCGGATCCCGCCTTCGCCGCCCCCGCGCCGGCGCCACGGCCCGTCCCGCCGGACGTACCGCTCGCGCTGGTGGCGCAGGTCCACCAGGCGCCCGCCCGGGCGCACCGCTCCAGACCCCCCGTCTCCCCGGCCCGCAGCCGGGGAGGCGCGGTCGGAGCGGCCGACCTGCTGGCCAAGGTGTCGGCCTGCGAGCAGGTGTCGAACGGCACGTACCGGACGGATGGCGCGAGTTCGCCGGAGGTTCCGGTCTGCGGCGCGAACGGGGCCGTGTTCTGGAAGGCCGACCTGGACATCGACTGCGACGGGCGGGTCACCGCCGCCTGCAACCCGGCCACTGACCCCTCCTTCCACGGCGACACGGCCTTCCACACCTCGGACGGCAGGCCGCTGAACGCGGAGGAACTGCCGTACGTGGTCGTGCCCGCGCCCAGCGGCGTCTGGGACTACGCGGAGTCCGGCATCGAGGGCGGCGATGTCGTCGCCGTCGTCCACGGCGAGAAGGTGGAGTACGCGGTCGTCGGCGACGTCGGCCCGGAGCGCATCGTCGGCGAGGCGTCGTACGCCACGGCGAAGTCGCTCGGCATCGACTCCGATCCGAGCAGCGGCGGCGCGCCCTCGGGGGTCACGTACATCCTGTTCAAGGACTCCCGGGTGTCGCCGATCGAGGACCACGAGGCCGCCGTGAGCACGGGGCGGGCCCTGGCGGAGGCGTTCGTGCGCGGCACTAGAGAGCCGTGAGGATCCTCGGCCCGTCGTCGGTGATCGCCACGGTGTGCTCGGCGTGCGCGGCCCGGCTGCCGTCCGTCGTGCGCAGGGTCCAGCCGTCGCGGTCCGTCCGGTACGTGTCCACCCCGCCGCCGATCAGCATCGGCTCGATGGCCAGCACCATGCCGTGGCGCAGCGGCATCCCGCGCCCCGGCCGGCCCTCGTTGGGCACGCCCGGGTCCTCGTGCATCTCGCGGCCCACTCCGTGCCCGCCGAACCCCTCGGGGATGCCGTAGCCGGCGGCGCGGCAGACCGTGCCGATGGCGTGTGCGATGTCACCGATCCGGTTGCCGACGGTGGCCGCCGCGATGCCCGCGTCCAGCGCCTTGTACGCGGTGTCGACGAGCCGGATGTCGGCGGGGCGTGCGCGCCCGACGGTGAAGCTGATGGCCGAGTCCCCGGCCCAGCCGTCCAGCTTCGCGCCCGCGTCGATGCTCACCAGGTCGCCGTCGCGCAGCCGGTAGTCCGTCGGGATGCCGTGCACGATCGCGTCGTTGACCGAGGCGCAGATGACCGCCGGGAAGGGGACCGGGGCGAAGTGCGGCCGGTAGCCCAGGAACGGTGAGCCGGCGCCCGCCTCGCGCAGCACCCCGCGCGCCACCTCGTCGAGTTCGCGCAGCGAGACGCCGACCGCGGCCGCCTCCCGGGCGGCCGTCAGTATCTGCGCGACGACGCGGCCGGCCGCACGCATGGCTTCGATGGATGTGTCCGTCTTGAGTTGCACCATGCCAATTACAATACCGCAATTACTATACCGGTCCGAGCGGTATTAGAATGACGGCATGGTCCGTACCCCCCTGACTCCCGAAGAGCGCCTGCGCGGCGAACGGCTCGGCCTGCTGCTGCGCGAGGCGCGCGGCGCCCGCAGCATGACCGACATCGCCGCCCGTGCCGGGATCTCCGCCGAAACGCTGCGGAAGATCGAGACGGGCCGCGCCCCCACTCCGGCATTCTTCACCGTCGCCGCTCTGGCCGGCGCGCTCGGCCTCTCCATGGACGATCTGCTGCTGCGCTGCGCCCCGGAACCGGCGGTCGTACCGCTGGCCGGTTAGGGCGTGCTTCGAAAGCCCCGCCTAGGCTGGGCCCCATGAGCCTCCAGGACTTCGCGCGCAGCGAGTACGTCAGCCTCACCACGTACCGCAAGGACGGCACGCCCGTCGCCACCCCGGTCTGGGCGGCGGCCGACGGCGACGAGCTGCTCGTCTGGACCAGGACCGACTCCTGGAAGGTCAAGCGGCTGCGCAACGACAGCCGGATCCGGGTCACCGTCTGCGACGTGCGCGGCCGGACCGAGGAGGGTGCCGTGAGCGCCGAGGGGACCGGCAGGCTGCTCGACGAGCGGGAGACGGCCGCCGTGCGCCGCGCCATCGGCCGCAAGTACACCTGGAAGTACTGGCTGCTCGACTACCCGGCGATGATCGTCCGCCTCGGCAAGCGCCCGCACACCGGGATCGCCATCTCCTTCTGAAGCCCGGGGGCGCGCGGCAGCCGCGCGCGCCCCGGCCGCCGCGGACCCGCAAAGCGCGTGTAGCCGTCCCGTAACACGCCTGCGGTCGAATGCCCCGGACTGGAGGGTTCCAGCCGACGGCGGCCGAAGGCGACGGTGACGGTGCATCAAGAGGCGGTATCGGTACAGGACTTCGCGCGCCACCTGCGGGAGTTGGTGGCGCTGCTCGATCCCGGCCGGGGGTGGTACGGGGTCTTTCGCCGACGCGATCCCGCCGGGATGGGCGCCTGTCTGGACGGGACGGAGCTGCCGCCCTGGGACGTGATGGAGGCGCTCTTCTCGGACCTGGCGGAGGTGCGGGGGACCGCGTACGCGGAACAGGCGTCGGCGCGTGCCGCCCGGCTGCACGCGGACTGCGCCCTCAGCCACGACCGCCGTCCGGGCGGACGCGCGCAGCTGGTGGAGCGCCTCGGTCTCATGCTCCGCGAGCAGGCGTACGCCGCCGAGCGGCTGCGGGCGGCCCAGGAGGGCGGCGGCGACCGGGCCGCCGAGGCACTCGCCTGGGCCCGCGACGACCATGCCCGGGCCTCGGCCCGCTGCGCCGAACTCCGCCGACGCCTGTCGGCCGTGCCCCGGCCCCCGGACAGGCTCGGCGCGGGGCCGCAGCCCCCGAAGGGCCATGTGCCGGCCGCCCCGGCGCCCTACGGCATCCCGTCGGTGCCGTCCGGCCCATCGGTGCCGTCCGGCCCATCGGTGCCGTCCGGCCCGTCCGTGCCCGGCCCGTCCGTGCCCGGCCCGTCCGTGCCCGGCCCGTCCGTGCCCGGCCCGTCCGTGCCCGGCCCGTCCGTGCCCGGCCCGTCCGTGCCCGGC
>NZ_JBEYCF010000059.1:39236-42498 GCF_040632605.1 Streptomyces sp. NPDC019224
GCCCGTCCGTGCCCCGGCCGGCCGACGCTGCCGGCGCTCCTCGGCCGGCCCGGCCGGAGCCCCTCGCCGTCGGCCACGAACCGGCGTCCGGCCGCGCCCCCGGGGCGCCGTCCCGTCCGGCGCCTCGCCGGGCACCGGCCTCCCGGAGGCGGAAGCCGACAGGGGCCCGGTTCGCGGGGCTGGAGACCGAGGACGGGGGCCTCGTGGACGAGGTGCCCGTCCCGCCCGCCGCGCCGGCCGCGGCACCACGCGGCGCCCGCTTCGGCGGCGCGCCCGCCGCGGGCTCGGAGCGGGCCGTGGCGTCGCCGGACCCGGCCGCGCTCCGGTTCGCGCAGTCGACCGTCGGCGCGCTGCTCCGGCTGCGGGCCGACGGTCGCAGCGGTGAGGCGCACGCCGTGCTCTGCGAGGCGGCGGCGCTCCCCGCGCACCGGCTGCCGCTCCTGGCCGTCGAGCTGCACCGGGCGGGGCTCGACGCGGACTGGGCGACCCTGCTGTGGGAGGTCGCCTCGCTGCCCCCGGACGGGCTCGCCGCCGCCGTGGACGCGCTCGCGGCGGCGGGTCGCGGCCGGGACTGCGAGCAGCTGCTGCGGCAGGGCGTCGCCCGGCCGGCCGCCGAGATCGCCGAGGCGGCGGCCGCACTCGACCGGGCGGGCCGGGGCCCGCTGACGCAGGCACTGCTCGGCGCCTTCGTCCGGGTGCGGACACCGCAGGAAGCGGCCAGGGTCGCTTCGATCGACCCGCCCCGGCTCGTACCGCGACTGCTCGCCGCGGCCCGGACGGTGTCCGAGGCCCGCGAGCGGGGGGTCGAACACGCACTGCGCGTGGCGGGCCTCGGCTGAGACGCCCCCCGACAGCTGAGACGCCCGCCGACAGCCGGGAGGCGCGCCGGCACTGGCCCGCCCGGGTGTGAAACATGATCGACTCAGCTGGTTCACGGCGATGGTCTTGCCCCGTCGTGTGACGGGGCTTACGTTCTCCCCTACGCACGTGTCTACGGGCGTAGAAGCACGAAAAGGCTCTCTGACGCCGCGTCGAAGGAGCAGCTCATGTCCCACGTCGTACGCGCCGCACTCGTCCAGGCGACCTGGACCGGCGACACCGAATCCATGATCGCCAAGCACGAGGAGCACGCCCGCGAGGCCGCCCGGCAGGGAGCGAAGATCATCGGCTTCCAGGAAGTGTTCAACGCCCCCTACTTCTGCCAGGTGCAGGAGCCCGAGCACTACCGCTGGGCCGAGGCGGTGCCGGACGGCCCGACCGTGCGGCGGATGCGGGACCTCGCCCGCGAGACCGGCATGGTGATCGTCGTCCCGGTCTTCGAGCTGGAGCAGTCCGGCTTCTACTACAACACCGCCGCCGTGATCGACGCGGACGGCTCCTACCTCGGCAAGTACCGCAAGCACCACATCCCGCAGGTCAAGGGCTTCTGGGAGAAGTACTACTTCAAACCCGGCAACGTCGGCTGGCCGGTCTTCGACACCGCCGTGGGCAAGGTCGGCGTCTACATCTGCTACGACCGGCACTTCCCCGAGGGGTGGCGTCAACTCGGTCTCAACGGAGCGCAGTTGGTGTACAACCCGTCCGCCACCTCGCGCGGCCTCTCCGCCTACCTCTGGCAGCTGGAACAGCCCGCGTCCGCAGTCGCCAACGAGTACTTCATCGCCGCGATCAACCGCGTCGGCCAGGAGGAGTACGGCGACAACGACTTCTACGGCACCAGCTACTTCGTCGACCCGCGCGGCCGGTTCGTCGGCGACGTCGCCAGCGACAAGGAGGAGGAACTCGTCGTCCGGGACCTGGACTTCGGGCTCATCGAAGAGGTGCGGCAGCAGTGGGCGTTCTACCGGGACCGCCGGCCCGACGCGTACGAGGGGCTGGTCGAGCCGTGAGCAGCCTCCACCACCGCCACCTCGCCGTCAGCCCCGACTGGCTGGCCCTCTACTACCGCCACCCGCTGGAGATCACCCACGGCGAGGGCCGCCACGTCTGGGACGCCGACGGCAACCGCTACCTCGACTTCTTCGGCGGCATCCTCACCACCATGACCGCCCACGCCCTGCCCGAGGTCACCAAGGCCGTCAGCGAGCAGGCCGGCCGGATCCTCCACTCCTCCACGCTCTACCTCAACCGGCCGATGATCGAGCTGGCCGAGCGCGTCGCCTCGCTCTCCGGCATCCCCGACGCCCGGGTCTTCTTCACCACCTCCGGCACCGAGGCCAACGACACGGCCCTGCTCCTGGCCACCACGTACCGCAGGTCGAACCAGATCCTCGCGATGCGCAACAGCTACCACGGCCGGTCCTTCTCCGCCGTCTCCATCACCGGCAACAACGCCTGGTCACCCACCAGCCTCTCGCCGCTCCAGACCCTCTACGTGCACGGCGGCGTCCGCACCCGCGGCCCCTATGCCCACCTGAGCGACGCCGACTTCACCGCCGGCTGCGTCGCGGACCTGGAGGACCTGCTCGGCCACACCCGCACCCCCGCCGCCCTGATCGCCGAACCCATCCAGGGCGTCGGCGGCTTCACCTCGCCGCCGGACGGCTTGTACGGCGCGTTCCGCGAGGTCCTGAACCGGCACGGCGTGCTGTGGATCTCCGACGAGGTGCAGACGGGCTGGGGGCGCTCCGGCGAGCACTTCTGGGGCTGGCAGGCCCACGCGCAGAACGGGCCGCCGGACATCCTCACCTTCGCCAAGGGCATCGGCAACGGCATGTCCATCGGCGGCGTCGTCGCCCGCGCCGAGGTCATGAACTGCCTGGACGCCAACTCCATCTCGACGTTCGGCGGCTCCCCGGTCACCATGGCGGCCGGCCTCGCCAACCTCTCGTACCTCCTCGAACACGACCTCCAGGGCAACGCCCGCCGCGTCGGCGGCCTGCTCATCGAGCGGCTGCGCGCGATCGGCGCCGCCTCGGAACGGGTCCGCGAGGTGCGCGGCCGGGGCCTGATGATCGGCATCGAACTGGTCAGGCCCGGCACCGACGAGGCCGACCCCGAGGCGGCGGCCGCCGTCCTGGAGGCGGCCCGCGAGGGCGGCCTGCTCATCGGCAAGGGCGGCGGCCACAACACCAGCGTGCTGCGCATCGCCCCGCCCCTCTCGCTCGCGATCCCGGAGGCGGAGGAGGGCGCGGAGATCCTCGCCGACGCGCTGCGCGCGGTGGGCTGACAGCTGACAACGGCGCGGCCGTGGGGCCCGGCGGGCCCCCCCGCCCCCACACACCCCCAGCACCAAGAACCCCAACAAAAAAGTGCCCGCGAC
>NZ_JBEYCF010000060.1:0-41543 GCF_040632605.1 Streptomyces sp. NPDC019224
CGACATCTCCGGCCTGACCCTGCACGCCGTCACCGAGGCCACCCTCGACGCCCCCGGCGCCACCGCCCACCTGGCCCGCGTCGGCACCACCGGAGCGCAACCGCGGAACGAGAGCCCCGATCCGTTGTGGGGTGCCGGTGTCAGCCGGCCCTCGCGGGCTCCGGCTGCGCGACGGCCGGCTCGGCCACCGGGGCGGCGGCCACCGGCCGCTCCCGCAGCGACAGCAGTACGCGTACGACTCCGATCCACACCAGGCACGAGCCGAGCATGTGCACCCCGACCAGGATCTCCGGGGTGTCGGTGAAGTACTGCACATAGCCCACGATCCCCTGGGCCAGCAGGATCAGGAACAGCTCACGGGCCCGGTGCAGCGGGCCGATGGGCGCGTCCACGGCCTTCAGGACGAACCAGAGCGCGACGGTCAGCGCCACCACGACCCACGCCAGGTCGGCGTGCAGCTGGGTGACCAGCTTCCAGTCGAGCGGGATGCGGTGCACATCGCTGGAGTCGCCCGCGTGCCGCCCGGCGCCCGTCACCACCGTGCCCACGGCGATCAGCAGCCCCGCCGCGACGGCGAGGAGCCGGGCCAGCTGGGCGACCGCCTTGCCGACCAGCGGGCGCGGTGCCTCGTCGCCCTCGCGGGCCCGCTGCCAGGTCATCAGGGCGACCGTGAGCAGCGCGGTGGACAGCAGGAAGTGCGCCGCGACGGTGTACGGGTTGAGGCCGACGAGCACCACGATGCCGCCGAGCACGGCGTTGCCCATCACGATCCAGAACTGCACCCAGCCCAGCAGGGTGAGGCCGCGCCGCCAGGGCTTCGCGGAGCGGGCCGCGATGATCGCCCAGCCGACCGCCGCGCACAGCACGTACGTGAGCATGCGGTTGCCGAACTCGATGGCGCCGTGGAAGCCCATCGCGCTCGTCGTCGTCAGGCTCTCGTCGGTGCACTTCGGCCAGGTCGGGCAGCCGAGACCGGAGCCGGTCAGCCGGACGGCGCCGCCGGTCACGACGATGACGACGGCCATCACGACCGCCGACATGGCCGCCCGGCGCACCGTCCTGGGCTGGGGCGTCCAGACCTCGGCGATGTACAGCAGCGGGTTGCGCAGGGCTTGAGCGACTTCGGCTCGGGTCAGCTTGGGCACGCGCACCATGGTAGGACGCCGCTTGTGCAAGCTTTCACGAGGGGGCGCCGCCCTGATCGGAGCGACGGCCCCCTGGGGGACGAGTTGCCCGAAACGGCGACGGAACGCATCCGGGGGCTCACTCCCAGCGGAAGAACCGCGCCGCCGCGCCGAGCCCCAGCACCGTCCAGACCGCGAGGACGCCCAGGTCGCCCCACGGCATCCCGGCGCCGTGCGCGAGGACGTCCCGCAGCCCGTCCGAGAGGGCCGCGATCGGCAGCAGCCCCAGCACCGACTGCACCGCGTCCGGGAACTTCTCCAGCGGCACGATCACCCCGCCGCCCACCAGGAGCAGCAGGAAGACCAGGTTGGCGGCGGCGAGCGTCGCCTCCGCCTTCAGGGTCCCGGCCATCAGCAGCCCGAGCCCGGAGAAGGCGGCCGTCCCCAGCACCAGGAGCAGCAGCACGGCCAGCGGGTCGCCGTGCGGCGACCAGCCCAGCGCGAAGGCGATCACCGTCAGCAGCACCACCTGGAGCACCTCGGTGACCAGCACGGACAGGGTCTTCGCGGTCATCAGCGCCCAGCGGGGCAGCGGGGAGGCGCCCAGGCGCTTGAGCACCCCGTAGCGCCGCTCGAAACCGGTGGCGATGGCCTGGCCGGTGAAGGCCGTCGACATCACGGCCAGCGCCAGCACGCCGGGCGTCAGGAAGTCGACCGCCTCGCCCGTGCCGGTGTCGACGATGTCGACCGAGCTGAACAGCACCAGCAGCAGCGTCGGGATGACCACGGTCAGCAGCAGCTGCTCGCCGTTGCGCAGCAGCATCCGCGTCTCCAGCGCGGTCTGCGCGGCGATCATGCGCGGCAGCGGGGCGGCGCCCGGCCGGGGGGTGTACGTACCGGCGCTCATGCGCGCAGCTCCTTGCCGGTCAGTTCGAGGAAGACGTCCTCCAGGGTGTGGCGCTCCACGGAGATGCCGGAGGGCATCACGCCGTGCTGGGCGCACCAGGAGGTGACGGTGGCCAGCAGCTGCGGGTCGATGTCGCCGGTGATGCGGTAGGCGCCGGTGCTCAGCTCGGCCGCCCCGGTGCCGTCGGGGAGCGCCTTGAGCAGTGAGCCGAGGTCGAGCCCGGGGCGTCCGGTGAAGCGCAGGGTGTTCTCCGCGCCGCCCCGGCACAGGGCCTCGGGGCTGCCCTGGGCGACGATCCGGCCGGCGTCGATGACGGCGACCTCGTCGGCCAGCTCCTCGGCCTCGTCCATGAAGTGGGTGGTGAGCACGATGCCCACGCCGTCGGCGCGCAGTTCCCGGACGAGGTCCCAGGTGGAGCGGCGGGCCTGCGGGTCGAGCCCGGCGGTGGGCTCGTCCAGGAAGACCAGCTCGGGCCGGCCGACGACGGCCATGGCCAGGGCGAGCCGCTGCTGCTGGCCGCCGGAGAGCCTGCGGTAGGTGGTGCGGCCGCAGGAGCCGAGGCCGAGGCGCTCGATCAGGGCGTCGACGTCGAGCGGGTGGGCGTGCAGCTTCGCCATGTGGCGGAGCATCTCGTCGGCGCGGGCGCCGGAGTAGATCCCGCCGGACTGGAGCATCACGCCGATCCTGGGGCGCAGCCGTGCCGCGTCGGCGACGGGGTCGAGCCCCAGGACCCGGACCGTGCCGCCGTCGGGGCGCCGGTAGCCCTCGCAGGTCTCGATGGTGGTGGTCTTGCCGGCGCCGTTGGGGCCGAGCACGGCGGTGACCGCGCCGGCCGGGATCTCCAGGTCGAGGCCGTCCACCGCGGTCTTGTCGCCGTACCGCTTCACCAGGCCGCTGATCCGGACGGCCGGGCCGGAGAAGGGTCCCGGGGGAGGCGGGGCGGGCTCGCTGTTCATGGCAGACGAGTCTAGGCAGCCGCGCGCCGTGCCCCGGCCCGGGGGCTTGATTAGGTAACCCTAAGTGATGGATTGCACGGTTGATCGTTTCGGACCGTGGTTGTCAGGGTCGGGTGAATTACGCAACAATGGCGTTGTGAAATACACGGGCGAGGCTCCTCAGGAGGAACTCGCGACCGGGGAGCGCTCGACGCGCAACCGCGTCGCGCGCTCCATCCTGGACCACGGCCCGTCCACCGTCGCGGAGCTGGCGGAGCGCCTGGGGCTCACCCAGGCGGCCGTCCGCCGCCATCTCGACGCCCTCGCCTGCGACGGCGTCGTCGAGGCCCGTGAGAAGCGGGTGTACGGGGCGCGGACCCGGGGCCGCCCGGCCAAGGTGTTCGCCCTCACCGACTGCGGCCGGGACGCCTTCGACCAGTCCTACGACACGCTCGCCGCGGACGCCCTGCGCTGGATCGCCGAGACCGCGGGCGACGAAGCGGTCATGGCGTTCGCCCGGGCCAGGACCGCCGAGCAGTCGGCGGCCTACCGCGCGGCGATCGAGGCCGCGGACCCCGAGGCGCGCACGGAGGCGCTGGCCAAGGCGCTGTCCGCCGACGGGTACGCTGCTACGGCGCGCAGCGCGCCGGGCCCGCAGCAGGGTGAGCAGCTGTGCCAGCACCACTGCCCGGTCGCACACGTCGCCGAGCAGTACCCGCAGCTGTGCGAGGCGGAGACGGAGATCTTCTCCAGCCTCCTGGGGACCCATGTGCAGCGTCTGGCCACCATCGCCCACGGCGACGGGGTGTGCACGACGTACATTCCGCGCAGCGGCCACCCCACCCCACAGACCACCGATTCAGCATCTGCAAGCACGGCCGGGAGGAACCCCGCATGACGCTCCCCACGGAGACTGCCCACCCTGAGCTCGAGGGCCTGGGCACGTACGAATTCGGCTGGGCCGACTCCGACGAGGCAGGCGCGGCGGCCAAGCGCGGCCTCTCCGAGGCCGTCGTCCGCGACATCTCGGAGAAGAAGAACGAGCCGGACTGGATGCTGAAGCTGCGGCTCAAGGGCCTCAAGCTCTTCGGCAAGAAGCCGATGCCGAACTGGGGCTCGGACCTGTCGGGCATCGAGTTCGACAACATCAAGTACTTCGTCCGCTCGACGGAGAAGCAGGCGGAGTCCTGGGAGGACCTGCCCGAGGACATCAAGAACACGTACGACAAGCTCGGCATCCCCGAGGCGGAGAAGCAGCGCCTGGTCGCCGGCGTCGCCGCGCAGTACGAGTCCGAGGTCGTCTACCACCAGATCAACGAGGAGCTGGAGGCGCAGGGTGTCATCTTCATGGACACCGACACCGCGCTGAAGGAGCACCCGGAGCTCTTCAAGGAGTACTTCGGCACCGTCATCCCGGTCGGCGACAACAAGTTCGCCTCGCTGAACTCGGCGGTCTGGTCCGGTGGCTCGTTCATCTACGTCCCGAAGGGCGTGCACGTCGAGATCCCGCTCCAGGCCTACTTCCGTATCAACACGGAGAACATGGGCCAGTTCGAGCGGACGCTGATCATCGTCGACGAGGACGCCTACGTCCACTACGTCGAGGGCTGCACGGCCCCGATCTACTCCTCCGACTCGCTGCACTCCGCGGTCGTCGAGATCATCGTGAAGAAGGGCGGCCGCTGCCGCTACACGACGATCCAGAACTGGTCGAACAACGTCTACAACCTGGTCACCAAGCGCGCCGTGGCCTACGAGGGCGCGACCATGGAGTGGGTCGACGGCAACATCGGCTCCAAGGTCACCATGAAGTACCCGGCCGTCTACCTGATGGGCGAGCACGCCAAGGGCGAGACCCTGTCCATCGCCTTCGCGGGCGAGGGCCAGCACCAGGACGCCGGCGCCAAGATGGTCCACATGGCCCCGAACACCTCGTCCAACATCGTCTCCAAGTCGGTGGCCCGAGGCGGCGGCCGCACCTCCTACCGCGGTCTGATCGAGATCGGCGAGGGCGCGCCGGGCGCGAAGTCCAACGTCCTGTGCGACGCGCTGCTCGTCGACACGATCTCCCGGTCCGACACCTACCCGTACGTGGACGTCCGCGAGGACGACGTGTCGATGGGCCACGAGGCGACCGTCTCCAAGGTCTCCGAGGACCAGCTCTTCTACCTGATGAGCCGCGGCATGACCGAGTTCGAGGCCATGGCGATGATCGTGCGCGGCTTCGTCGAGCCGATCGCCAAGGAACTCCCGATGGAGTACGCCCTGGAGCTCAACCGGCTGATCGAGCTGCAGATGGAGGGTTCGGTCGGCTAGTGCCGCCGAGGCCGGCCCGGCAGGGCCGGCCCCCGAACCTCCCCGACACCTGTCCGACCGAGAAAGCGAGCACTACGACAGCCATGGCTGAGGCTCAGAACATCCCCGCGGGGTCCACCACCGCCGGTTCCATCGCGGTGGCCGCGGAGTCGACCGTCGCCACGCGCATGAGCGCCCCCCCGTCCTTCGACGTCGCGGACTTCCCCGTCCCGCACGGCCGTGAGGAGGAGTGGCGGTTCACCCCGCTGGAGCGGCTGCGCGGCCTGCACGACGGCACCGCCGTCGCCACCGGCAGCGGTGTGAAGGTCGCGATCGAGGCCCCCGAGGGCGTCACGGTCGAGACCGTCGGCCGCGACGACGCCCGGCTCGGCAAGGCCGGCAAGCCGGTGGACCGGGTGGCCGCGCAGGCCTACTCGTCCTTCGAGCAGGCCCACGTCGTCACCGTCCCCAAGGAGGCCGTGCTCACCGAGCCGATCCGGATCGCCGTGCACGGCGAGGGCGGGGTCGCCTACGGCCACCAGGTCGTGGAGCTGGGTGCCTTCGCCGAGGCCGTCGTCGTCATCGACCACACCGGTGACGCGGTGCTCGCCGCCAACGTCGACTACGTCCTGGGCGACGGAGCCAAGCTGACCGTCGTCTCCGTGCAGGACTGGGACGAGCGCGCCGTCCACGTCGGCCAGCACAACGCGCTGGTCGGCCGGGACGCCTCGTTCAAGTCCGTCGTCGTCACCTTCGGCGGCGACCTGGTCCGGCTGCACCCCCGGATCGCGTACGCGGGCACCGGCGGCGAGGCCGAGCTGTTCGGCCTGTACTTCACCGACAAGGGCCAGCACCAGGAGCACCGCCTCCTGGTCGACCACAACACCCCGCACTGCAAGTCCAACGTGGCCTACAAGGGCGCGCTCCAGGGCGAGGACGCGCACGCGGTGTGGATCGGCGACGTGCTCATCCAGGCCCCGGCCGAGGGCACCGACACCTACGAGATGAACCGGAACCTGGTTCTGACCGACGGTGCGCGGGTCGACTCGGTGCCGAACCTGGAGATCGAGACCGGCGAGATCGTCGGCGCCGGCCACGCCTCCGCGACCGGCCGCTTCGACGACGAGCAGCTGTTCTACCTCCAGTCCCGCGGCATCCCGGCCGAGGAGGCCCGCCGCCTCGTCGTGCGCGGCTTCTTCGCCGAGCTGGTCCAGCAGATCGGCCTGCCGGACGTCGAGGGCCGGCTCCTCGACAAGATCGAGGCCGAGCTGGAGGCGTCGGTCTGATGGCCTTCGTCAAGGCGTGCGCGCTGAGCGAGCTGGAGGACGACACCCCCAAACGGGTGGAGCTCGACGGCACGCCGGTCTCCGTCGTCCGCACCGAGGGCGAGGTGTTCGCGATCAACGACATCTGCTCGCACGCGAACGTCTCGCTGTCCGAGGGCGAGGTCGAGGACTGCTCGATCGAGTGCTGGCTGCACGGATCGAGCTTCGACCTCCGCACCGGCAAGCCGTCCGGTCTTCCCGCGACGCGCCCCGTCCCCGTATACCCCGTCAAGATCGAAGGGGACGATGTGCTCGTCTCCGTCACCCAGGAGTCCTGAGTCACCCATGGCAACGCTTGAAATCCGCGACCTGCACGTCACCGTCGAGGCCGACAACGCCACGAAGGAGATCCTCAAGGGCGTCGACCTGACCGTGAAGCAGGGCGAGACCCACGCCATCATGGGCCCCAACGGGTCCGGCAAGTCCACCCTCGCCTACTCGCTGGCCGGTCACCCCAAGTACACCGTCACCAGCGGCACGGTGACCCTGGACGGCGAGGACGTCCTGGAGATGTCCGTCGACGAGCGGGCCCGCGCCGGCCTGTTCCTCGCCATGCAGTACCCGGTCGAGATCCCCGGTGTCTCGGTCTCCAACTTCCTGCGCACCTCCGCCACCGCCGTCCGCGGCGAGGCCCCCAAGCTGCGTACCTGGGTGAAGGAGGTCAAGGACACGATGGCCCAGCTCCAGATGGACCCGGCCTTCGCCGAGCGCAACGTCAACGAGGGCTTCTCCGGCGGTGAGAAGAAGCGCCACGAGATCCTTCAGCTGGAGCTCCTCAAGCCGAAGGTCGCCATCCTCGACGAGACCGACTCCGGTCTGGACGTCGACGCCCTGCGCATCGTCTCCGAGGGCGTCAACCGGGTCCGCGACACCGGCGAGGTCGGCACCCTGCTGATCACGCACTACACCCGGATCCTCCGGTACATCAAGCCCGACTTCGTGCACGTGTTCGCCAACGGCCGGATCGCCGAGTCCGGCGGCGCCGAGCTCGCCGACAAGCTGGAGAACGAGGGCTACGAGGCGTACGTGAAGGGTGGCGCTGCCGCGTGACACAGCTGCCGGGCCTCCTCGACACCGAGGCGATCCGCAAGGACTTCCCCCTTCTGGACCGCACGGTCCACGACGGGAAGAAGATCGTTTACCTGGACAGTGCCGCGACATCCCAGAAGCCGCGCCAGGTTCTCGACGCCCTCAACGAGTACTACGAGCGGCACAACGCAAATGTGCACCGCGGTGTGTACACGATCGCGGAGGAGGCCACGGCGCTGTACGAGGGCGCCCGTGACAAGGTCGCCGCCTTCATCAACGCACCCAGCCGCAACGAGGTCATCTTCACCAAGAACGCCTCGGAGTCGCTCAACCTCGTGGCCAACATGCTCGGCTGGGCCGACGAGCCCTACCGGGTCGACCACGAGACCGAGATCGTCACCACGGAGATGGAGCACCACTCCAACATCGTGCCCTGGCAGCTGCTCTCGCAGCGCACGGGCGCGAAGCTGAAGTGGTTCGGCATCACCGACGACGGCCGGCTCGACCTGTCCAACATCGACGAGATCATCACCGAGAAGACGAAGATCGTCTCCTTCACGCTGGTCTCGAACATCATGGGCACGCACAACCCGGTCGAGAAGATCGTCCGGCGCGCCCAGGAGGTCGGTGCGCTCGTCTGCGTCGACGCCTCCCAGGCGGCCCCGCACATGGTCCTCGACGTGCAGGCGCTCCAGGCCGACTTCGTGGCCTTCACCGGTCACAAGATGGTCGGCCCGACCGGCATCGGCGTGCTCTGGGGACGACAGGAGCTCCTGGAGGACCTGCCGCCGTTCCTCGGCGGCGGCGAGATGATCGAGACCGTCTCGATGCACTCGTCGACCTACGCGCCCGCCCCGCACAAGTTCGAGGCCGGTACGCCCCCGATCGCGCAGGCCGTCGGCCTCGGCGCGGCCGTGGACTACCTCTCGGCGATCGGCATGGAGAACATCCACCGCCACGAGCAGGCCATCACCGCCTACGCGGTGAAGCGGCTCCTCGAGGTGCCGGACCTCCGGATCATCGGCCCGGCCACCGCGGAGGACCGCGGCGCGACGATCTCCTTCACGCTCGGCGACATCCACCCGCACGACGTGGGGCAGGTGCTGGACGAACTGGGCATCGCGGTCCGGGTCGGCCACCACTGCGCCCGCCCGGTCTGCCTGCGGTACGGAATTCCTGCGACGACGCGAGCGTCGTTCTATCTGTACTCCACGCCCGCCGAGGTCGACGCCCTGGTGGACGGCCTGGAACACGTCCGGAACTTTTTCGCCTAGACGCGGCTGGGGATTGACTCGTGAAGCTGGATTCCATGTACCAGGAAGTGATCCTGGACCACTACAAGCACCCCCACGGGCGCGGCCTGCGGGACGGCGACGCCGAGGTGCACCACGTCAATCCGACGTGCGGTGACGAGATCACGCTGCGGGTGCGGTACGACGGCGAGACCATCGCCGATGTGAGTTACGAGGGCCAGGGCTGTTCCATCAGCCAGGCCAGCGCCTCCGTGCTGAACGAGCTGCTGGTCGGCAAGGAGCTGGGCGAGGCGCAGAAGATCCAGGCCGCGTTCCTGGAGCTGATGCAGTCGAAGGGGCAGCTGGAGCCCGACGACGCGATGGAGGAGGTGCTGGAGGACGCGGTCGCGTTCGCCGGTGTCTCCAAGTACCCGGCCCGGGTGAAGTGCGCGCTGCTCAGCTGGATGGCGTGGAAGGACGCGACGGCGCAGGCGCTGTCCGAAGGGAAGACCGCATGAGCGACAACGAGACCGTGACCACCAAGCCGGCCACCGAGGAGGAGGTCCGCGAAGCGCTGTACGACGTGGTCGACCCCGAGCTGGGCATCGACGTCGTCAACCTGGGGCTGATCTACGGCATCCACATCGACGACGCCAACATCGCCACCCTCGACATGACTCTCACGTCCGCGGCCTGTCCGCTGACCGACGTCATCGAGGACCAGGCGAAGTCCGCGACGGACGGCATCGTCAACGAGCTCCGGATCAACTGGGTCTGGATGCCGCCGTGGGGCCCCGACAAGATCACGGACGACGGCCGCGAGCAGCTGCGCGCGCTGGGCTTCAACGTCTGAGCATCCGCGTTCCGCGTACGAACCCGAACGGCCCCCGGCGATCCCGCCGGGGGCCGTTCGGCGTTACGGCCGCCACAGGTGGGGGGACTGTTCCTCCGGTGTCGCCGGGGTGGTCGGCAAGCGGTAGCAGCGTGACTGGACGGTGACTGTCAGCATGGCAGGGGCCTTCTCGGACTTGACCTCTTTGTTCAGTCTTATGTCAACCATGACCCGCCGCCCCTTGGACTCGGCGACGATCTGTGGACTGTTGCCGATCGTGCCGTCCATGCCGTCCTTCGTGATCTTCCAGCCGTCCTTCGGAAGCCCGGCCCGCAGGCGGTTCATGCCCTTCTCCAGCTCGGCGAACGGCGCCTTGTAGAGACTCCAGGGGTGATACGCGTAGTAGGGCTCTTCCTGGCTGTAATCGTCCGAGCAGGGCATCGTCATCGCCCCCGGCTCCGTTGCTTTACCCTTGACGTCGATGATTTCGAGAATTCGGCTGGACGCCTGCTCGACATCTGCCACCGCGGCAGCCTTGTCCCGTGTCTCCATCGCCGCATCCTTTCCTGAACACGCCACTGAAAGCGCGCATAGCGCGATACTGAGTCCCAGTGCAGAAAATCTACTATTCAAGTTTCACCTTGGAGTAACGGCCGGCGATGACGGCTGCCTGATTGAGCAGGCTGAGGGAGTCCTCTTCGTAGAATTCCTTGTGGCTGTGGGCATCGCTTTTCATGATGTTCCCGCCGAAGGAATCGTCGGTGGGGATGCTTCCGTTGTCGCCGAGCCCCAGGAATCGGCCCCCCTCGCGGACTATTCGGTCGTCCCAGCCATCGGCTCCCATGGCCCACACGTGGTCGCCTCTGACGCCCAGGTCCGCAGCGTGATCGGCTTGGACACCGGGACTGCCCGCGAAGACATAGTCGTCGGCGGCCTTGAGGTCCTGCCAGGTCCCCGACTGCGC
This sequence comes from Streptomyces sp. NPDC019224, assembly GCF_040632605.1. Taxonomy (NCBI): domain Bacteria; kingdom Bacillati; phylum Actinomycetota; class Actinomycetes; order Kitasatosporales; family Streptomycetaceae; genus Streptomyces; species Streptomyces sp. NPDC019224. The sequence goes on from NZ_JBEYCF010000060.1 coordinate 10,644, forward strand.
CGAGACGCCGACGACTGTGCTGCCGTAGCTGTGTCCGAGGACGGTCGTGTGTGAGCGAGTGCCGTCGGCGGCCTGCTGCGCGACTCTGTTCCCCTCCAGGAAGTCGTGAAGCCTCGGGCCCCCTTCTTCCGCGTACTCCCCACGCGTCGCCTGCGGAGCGACGTTGTCCGGTGCGTTGTAGTCGAGCCACAGGATGGTGGAGATTTTCTGGTCAGGGGCCAACTGGTGACTCGTGCTCCAGAGTCCTTCGGTGCGGCCCAGGTCCCCGCGGGTGGATTCCAGGCTCGCTTTCGTGCCGGGGACCCAGACGCCCACATGGTCCGCCGTGTCAGGATTCCCATTGGCGAGAATGATCTTCCCGTCTCCGAGGCCGGTGGGATCGAAGCCGAGCAGATACGCCTCGGGAAGCCCCTTCTCGCCCGTACGGTCGAATCGTTCCTGGATGGCCTCCATTCCCTTGAGCGCGCCCTCGAGCCCGGCCTTCCTGCCCCCGTACTTGTCGTTCCACTGCCGCCATTCCGCGGTGACGACCGCAGCGGGATAGCTGCCGTTGGCATTGGGGGCGTATGTGACCGGCTCTTTCGGAATGGCATTCAGATCCAGCTGGTATTTCGCCCTCGTCTCGTCCAGAACCATTCTGTTCGCGTCGTCGCGGACGTCGGACGGGAGGCCGTTCATCGATCCGATGGCGTTCGGGTGGACCGCCAGGTAGTCGGCCTGCTGCTCCGGAGTGAGGCTCTTCCACCACGCCGCGCTCTCCTCGGGGGTGGCTCCTTTCGGCGGGGGCTCGATGCTGTCCAGGTAGGGGTCGGCGGCCTCGGCCACCCCGTCCCGGTCGGAGGTCACGTCCGTCCAGTCCCGGTTCGAGACCGCGAGGTCGTCGTCGGCGCGGAGGGCGCGGAGCTTCGGCTCCCACTTCGCGTCCGCCTCGGTGGCTTCCCGCAAGGCGTCCGCTATCCGGTCGGCGTACTCGATGGCCACGCCGTAGTACGGGTTCGGGTGGATGTTCGCCGCCTGGCGTTCCAGGGCGGCGGCTGTCGGGTCGCTCCCGGTGCTGCCGGTGACGGTGCCGCCCGCGGCGTCCTTCTCCTCACCGGGCTTCCTGCCGGCCGGGAAGCCGACCGAGCCGTCCGCGTGCACCGTGCAGCGGTCCGCCCGCGCGTCCTCGATCGCCGCTTCCAGCTTCCGCCTGGCCGAAGCCATGTCGAAGGCGAAACCGTTCAGCGCGGTGCTCACGAGCCCGCACTCGGTCTGTACGTACTGGAAGTTCTTCGAGACCGCGGTCAGTTCGCGCAGGGCGGCCTCGGCCGTAGCGCCCGCGAGCCGGTTGCGTATTCCCGCGGCGATCTGGTTGTCGACGGTGTCCTTCGCCGCCTCGGCCATCGCGGCCGTCGCCCGGTACGCGTCTGCGGCGTTCTCGAACTCCGAGGGCTTGAGCGCCTTCAGCGTCGCAAGATCCATGCGCCCGGATCACGCCCCCTTCGACTGACCGCCGACGGCCGGGGTGTCCTTGTACGTGCCCTTCATCGCGTCCAGCTCGGCCCTCAGCGACTCGTCGGGCTTCGCCAGGTCGTGTCCTGAGGAGGCGAGAAGCCCTCCCAGGGACGTGCAGCGCTTGCGGACCTTCTCCACGTACGTGTTCCAGGAGGTGTACAGCTCCTGCTGAGCCGCCGCGCTCCGGCAGCCGGCCGCGTCGCCCAACTCCTCCTGCCCGTCCTTGAGTTTCGTCAGCGCGGAACCGATCGGTACGGCGAGGCCCTTCGTGTCCTCGCCCGCCTGGGCCCATGCCCTTTTGCTCGTCCTCAGGTCCGCCGACGTGCCGGGCCCGGCCGGCCCGCCCCCCGAGCCATCGGCCTGATAGTGATTCAACTGCATGTGCGCAGACGTCACTGCGTCCTCCCCGTGTGTCCCCTGTCCCCTGGGGCCCGGCCCCGCCTCCGGGTTGGCCGAGCCCGTACACGCGTGCCATCATTCCCGGTTTCCACATGCAATCAAGCGGCTTTGTGTAACAGGCTGTTGGCGACGCACGCCGGATGTCACGGCCGCGCCGTGGGCGGCGACGGGCAGACTGGGGGCATGACCCTGCGCTTCTACCAGCTCGCCGTCGATGCCCACGATCCGCCCGCCCAGGCCCGCTTCTGGTGCGCCGCCCTGGACTGGCGGGTGCTCTACGAGGACGAGGACGAGATCGTCATCGGTGCCGACGAGAACGCACTGCCCGGTATCTGCTTCCTGCCCGTGCCCGAGGACAAGGCGGTCAAGAACCGGCTGCACATCGACCTGAGCCCGGACGACCAGGCCGCCGAGGTCGAGCGGCTGATCGGGCTCGGTGCCCGGCGCATCGAGGTCGGCCAGCCATCGGACGTGACGTGGGTGGTGCTGGCCGACCCGGAGGGCAACGAGTTCTGCGTACTGCGTCCGAAGAGGACGCTCACCGACTGAGCCGGCGTGCCGGGGTCGCTACGCCATGCGCTGCGGCGGCCCCGGCGAGCGCCGTGGCCGGCTTCCCGGGGACTCCCGCGTGCGCGGGCAGCCGTTGCGTACACTTGTACACATGGGATACGGACTGCTCGCCGCGGCCATCGCGGCGGAGGTGGCGGGAACGACCGCCATGAAATACAGCGAGGGATTCACCCGGCTCTGGCCCTCGCTGATCACCCTCGCCGGCTATCTGCTGGCCTTCTCCCTGCTCGCGCAGACGCTGAAGACCCTGTCCGTCGGCACCGCCTACGCGATCTGGGCGGGCGTCGGCACCGCCGCCGTGGCCCTCATCGGCATGGTCTTCATGGGGGAGTCCGCCAGTCCGCTCAAGGCGGCCGGTGTCCTGCTGGTCATCGCCGGCGTGGTGGTGCTCAACCTGGGCGGGGCGCACTGATGGCCCGGCGGTACGACCCCGAGCGGCGCGACCGGATCATCGACGCGGCGATCCGGGTGGTCGGCGAGCGGGGCATCGCCGGGCTCAGCCACCGCTCCGTCGCCGCCGAGGCCGATGTGCCGCTCGGCTCGACGACGTACCACTTCGCCTCGCTCGACGAGCTGCTGATCGCCGCCCTGCGCCGGACCAACGAGAACTTCGCCGCCGTCCTGCGCGAGAGCCCTGCCCTCGCCGACCCGGACGCGGACCTCGCCGCCGAACTCGCCCGGCTGCTCGGGGAGTTCTTCGCGGGCGGGCGGGGCCGGGCCGAGCTGGAGTACGAACTGTATCTCGCGGCCCTGCGCAGGCCCGCGCTGCGCCCGGTCGCCGCCGAGTGGACCGACGGCGTGACCGCCCTGCTCCAGCCGCGCACCGGCCCGGCCACCGCACGCGCCCTGGTCGCCCTGATGGACGGCATCTGCATCCAGGTTCTGCTCACCGGGGGCGCGTACGACGAGGCGTACGCGCGCGAGATGCTGGGCCGGGTCGCGGGCTGAGGGGCCGTCAGCGCCGGGGCGGCTCCGCGAACCAGCGGACGATGCGCGGGGTGGCCGCCACGTTGGACCCCAGGTGGCGCGAGCCGTGGTAGTCGGCCGTGCCGAGGTCCGTGACCGGGGCGTGCACCCCGTTCCCGGCGAACGCCGCGCGGCAGCTTTCCGTGTTCTCGGTCGTCGCCTGCTCGTCGCCGGATGCCATGTAGAGGCGGACCGGGGCGCGCGGGGCCCAGTCCGCGCAGACCGCGTCGGTGATCCGCAGCGCCTCGGCCAGGGAGCCCGTCGGGTGCGTGAGCAAGCCGCGGCCGTGCTCGGTCAGCAGATCGTCCAGCGTCCCCGGGGTGCCGGCCATCAGCTCCTGGCCGGTGTGCGCGCCGTCGAAGAGGGCCTCCACCGTGCCGGCGTACGGCTCCCGGAACACCTCGGCCGGCTCCTCGTAGACCACGTGCAGACGGTTGAAGGCGACCAGAGTGTAAGCGGCGTAGACGACGCTCGACTTGGGGTCCAGCTCGCCCGCGAGGAGCGCGCGCAGCTCCGCGCCTCCGAAGTCGTACGCCCCGCTGACCGGCGCGAGCGCGCCGAGCCGGAACCAGTGGTCCTCACCCGCCTGGAGCGCACGGCCGAGCCCGAGGGCCGCCGACGCCCCCTGCGAGAAGCCGGTGACCATGACCTCGCGGTCCAGGACGTGTCCGGTGCGGGGCGCGAAGGCGCGGGCGGCCCGGAGCATGTCCAGCGATGCCGTGGTCTCGGAGCCGATGTCCATCCAGGGGTGGAGGCCCGGACCAGTGCCCATGCCGAGGTAGTCGGGCGCGACCGCGAAGGACCCGGCCGAGGCGTGCGCGATCACCGGCGCCGAGACGAACGCGGCGCGCTGGGCGGACGGCGCGTCGTCCTTGTGGCTGCCGGTGCCGTGGGCGAAGGAGACGGCGCGCAACCGGGGTGCGCCGCGCAGGGGCACGGCGACGAGGCCGCTCGCCGTGGTGGGGAGGCCGCGGGCGTCGACGGTCCGGTAGACGAGGCGGTAGGCGGCGACGCCGTACCGGACGGTGTCCGCGCCGAACCCGGCCGCGGTCAGGTCGGCGGTGACGGCCCGCGGTGTGGTCAGGGTGTACAGCCGCTCGGCGGAGACCAGGGTGCCCCGCCCCGCCGCCTCGGCGGGCGCGGGGGAGGTGGGCGCCGGGGCGGCCAGGGCGGCCGGGCCGCTCAGCAGCAGCCCGCAGCAGGTGGCTGCCGCCACGGCCCGCAGGAGCGCGCGGGAGCGGCGGGCGGGGAAGGCGGGCGAGGGGGCGGATGCGGTCATGGAGCTCTCCAACTCAGGTGCTTTCTCGACCACTTGAGCGTTCCGCCCCAGGCGTCCGCGCGCATTGGCGTGCGCCCCCGCCCTCGTCCGGGGGCTGTCCCCCTCATCAGTCAGCGGCTGTCCGCACCCTCCACCGCCGCCAGGGCGGCCCGCACGCTGTCCTCGATGTCCGTGACCGGGTACAGCACCTCGCGGACCGTACGGTCCCGGTCCACCACCAGGGTCAGCCGCTTGGCCCGGACGACTCCGCCGGCGCGGAACGTCGGGAGCCGCAGCGCGGCGGTCAGTTCCAGCTCCGCGTCCGACAGGAGCGGGAAGCGCAGCCGCTCCGCCTCGGCGAACGCCGCCTGCTCGTCCGGGCGTTGCGTGGAGAGGCCGTGCACGCTCGCGCCCGCCGCCGTGAAGTCGGCCAGCCGGTCGCGGTAGGTGCACGATTCGAGCGTGCAGCCGCGGGCGCCGGGAATGCCGGACCGGCCCGGCGGACAGGACTCCTGGCGGGCGTAGGCGCCGGGGAAGAAGTACAGGACGGTGTACGGGGTGTCCGCCACCGGGTCCCGGCGGCCGCCGCCCGCCCCCGGCAGGGTCGGGTCCCGCGCGCCGCTGGCCATCGTCGGCACCGGGCTGCTGCTGGTCGGGGCCGGGTACGCGCTGCTGATCCCCGGCGCCGGTGCCGCGTTCGCCGTCCTGATGATGGTCGCCCTCACCCTCGGCGAGATCCTCTACAAGACCACGGCCACGGCGTACGTCGCCGACCAGGCGCCCGCGCACGCGCAGGGCCGGTTCCAGAGCCTGTACGCGGGCGCCTCGATCAGCGGCCAGGTCCTGGCTCCGCCGCTGGGGGGCGCCCTGTACGCCCCCGCCCCCGCCCTGCTCTGGCCCCTCTGCGCGGTCCTGGCGTGTTGGCCGGGGGCGCGGTGCTCGCCGCGCGGCGGCTGCCCGGGCCCGGCGGGGCGCACCCGGCGGTGCAGGGCTCCCTCCCGGCGGTGCAGGGCTCCCTCCCGGCGGTGCACGCCTCGCGGTCCGCCGGCTTCGCGGTTCGCCGGCTCCGCAGCCCGCCGGCTCCGCGGCGCGACGCCCGGACGCTGAGACCGGTTCGCCCGCGCGGCCCCGCTCCGGTTAGGTTTCTGGTCATGACCGACACGACTTCCACCCGCACCACCGGCGCCGTCGCCGCCGGCCTCGCCACCATCGCCGGCGACGGTTCCGTCCTCGACACCTGGTTCCCCGCGCCCGAGCTCACCGCCGAGCCCGGCCCCGCCGGAACCGAGCGGCTCGGCCCCGACCGGGCCGTCGACCTGCTCGGCGAGGGCGCCGCCAAGGCCATCGGCGTGGACGCCCGCCGCGGCGTCGAGGTCGTCGCCGTGCGCACGGTCATCGCCTCGCTCGACGACAAGCCGCTCGACGCCCACGACGCGTACCTGCGCCTGCACCTGCTCTCGCACCGCCTGGTCCAGCCGCACGGGCAGAACCTCGACGGTCTCTTCGGCCTCCTCACCAACGTGGCCTGGACCTCGCTCGGCCCGGTCGCCGTCGACGACCTGGAGAAGGTGCGGCTCAACGCCCGCGCCGAGGGCCTGCACCTCCAGGTCACCTCCGTGGACAAGTTCCCGCGCATGACGGACTACGTGGCGCCGAAGGGCGTACGGATCGCGGACGCCGACCGGGTGCGGCTCGGCGCGCACCTCGCCTCCGGCACGACCGTCATGCACGAGGGCTTCGTCAACTTCAACGCCGGCACGCTCGGCACGTCGATGGTCGAGGGCCGCATCTCCGCCGGCGTCGTCATCGGTGACGGCTCGGACATCGGAGGCGGCGCCTCCACGATGGGCACGCTCTCCGGCGGCGGCAAGGAGCGCATCGTGATCGGCGAGCGCTGCCTGGTCGGCGCGGAGGCCGGCGTCGGCATCGCGCTGGGCGACGAGTGCGTCGTCGAGGCCGGTCTGTACGTCACCGCCGGCACCCGCGTCACCATGCCGGACGGCCAGGTGGTCAAGGCCCGCGAGCTCTCCGGCGCCTCGAACATCCTCTTCCGCCGCAACTCGGTCACCGGAGCCGTCGAGGCCCGCCCGAACAACGCGGTCTGGGACGGCCTCAACGACGTCCTGCACAGCAACGACTGAGCCTCGCGCCTTCTTCCGCGGCAACGGCTAAGCCGGGGCGAGGAGTTCCTCGTACGCCGCACGCAGCCCGTCGGACGCCTCGCGCCCGGCGGGCTGCAGCGGTTCGCGCACCGGCCCCGCGGCCAGCAGCGCCTTCGCGGTCACCGTGCCCGGCAGTCCGGACGCCATCATCAGCGCCGTCAGCGGGGCGAGCCGCGCGTTGAGCCGGGCGGCCCCGGCGGTGTCCCCGGCGTCGAAGGCGTCCAGCACCGCCCGCATCCGGCCGGGCACCACGTTGGCGACCGTGCTGACGTATCCCGCCCCGCCCACCGCGTACAGCGGCAGGTTCAGCTCCTCGCAGCCCGAGTAGTACGCGAGCCCGCCGGCCGCGATCACCCGGGTCGCCGCCGGCAGGTCCTGCGAGCAGTCCTTCACGGCCACGATGCGCGGGTGCTCCGCCAGCCGCAGCATCGTCTCCGGCTCGATGCGGGTGCCGGTGCGGCCCGGGATGTCGTACAGCATCACCGGCAGGCCCGCCGCGTCGGCGACCCGCCGGAAGTGCGCCTCCACGGCCGCCTGCGGGGGCCTGCTGTAGTACGGGGTCACCACCAGGAGCCCGTCCGCGCCCGCCTGTTCGGCCTGGCGCGCCAGCCCGATCGTGTGCTGGGTGTCCGAGGTGCCGACGCCCGCGACCAGCGGCACGTCCGGGCCGACCGCCTCCCGTACCGCGCGCAGCAGTTCCGCCTTCTCCGCGTCGGACGTGGTAGGGGACTCGCCGGTGGTGCCGCTGAGCACCAGCCCGTCGCAGCCGCCCGCGACCAGGGCGGCGGCGTGCGCGGCCGCCGCCTCCGGGTCGAGGGCGCCGTCGGCGGTGAACGGGGTGATCATGGCGCAGAGGGCGCGGCCGAAGGGGCGGGGGCGGGCAGGTGCGGAAGGCGTCATTCCCGCAGTCTCGGCCCGTTGGACCGTGAAGGTCCACTTAGATCTGCTGCGGGTGAAGGTGAAGCGATGCTCAAAGGTGGGTGGGGCCGGGATCTCACGGCGCCCGCGGGCGCCGTGCGGGCGAGCTCGACATCCTCGTGGCTTGCGGCGAGGCGTGGGAGCGGTGCGCGTCCGTCCGGCTCCGGTCGGCGAGTCCGGCACCGACGCCCCCGTCCGGCGTGGGGCAGAACCCCGGCCGGGCGCCGGGAGCCTTGCCCGCATTCCGGTCGGCACGCGGCGGAATGCGTCTACGCTTAGGGTCTGTTCCCGGGAGTCACCCCGCCCCGTCGCACGTGCCGGGCGGATGGCGAGCCCCGTGGGACACGTCCTGAGCCGCCCGGCCCGTATCCGGCCCGGCGACCGAAACCCGTACGTTCCGAGGAGACCCCCTGATGTCCGCAGAGCGCCCGACCCTGCCGCCGGTCCGGCTGCACACCGAGGCCGAGCTGGCACGGGACGCGCTTGCCGCGCCGCTGCTCGCCCGCGCCGCACGGCTCGCCCGCTGGGCCGGCCCGGACACCAGGGTCGGGGCCGGCGGCGAACTCGTCGACGCGCAACTGCCCGCCGCCGCCGAGCACCTCGGCCTCACTCCGGACGAGGACGGCGCGGCGGAGGCCAGCGAGGCATGGCGGCTGGCCGTCGACACCGGGCTCGTCGACATCGAGGACCCGGCCCCGGAGGCGGGGGACCTGGAGGGCGGCTTCGACGAGGACGACGAGACCGGGGGCGACGAGGTGCTGGGGACCGTCACCGCGGGCGAGAACCTCGCGCTGCTGACCGGCGGTTCACCGGCGGACGTCCTGGCGATCTGGCTCGACGGCCTGGAGGCCGCGTACGCCGACGCCACCGCGCCCGCCTTCGACGACTTCGCCGACCTCGTGGGCGAGGACGGCTCGATCGACTTCGACGCGCTCGACTGGGACCCGGAGACCGAGGCGGAGTTCCTGGACGGCGTCCTCGGCAACCTCTACCTGCTCACCGTCGGCGAGGGGGCGGACGGCGCGCCCGTGCCGCTGCCCGCGCTCGCCGCCTCGATGATCGTCCCCGACGACATGGGCGAGCCCACCGACGACGTGCTGGAGCAGGTCTCGGACGCGATGATGCGCCTGGACGACCAGTTCCGGGTGCTCGAACCCATCGGCATCGTCGAATACCAGCCGCTGGACGAGGCGTTGCTCGTCGAGGAGGGCGAGGGCGCCGAGCCCCCCGCCGACGAGGAGGACGTCACCCGCTACGGCATGGTCCGGCTGACCCCCCTCGGTCTCTACGGCATCCGCGCCCGCATGCTGGAGGCCGGGGTGGACGCCCCGGCGGTCGGCGACCTCGTGGACAAGGGCGCCGACGTGCTCCTCGGCGGCGTCGCCCACTACCCGGAGGCCGCGGCCCGCGCCGAGATCCAGCTGTGGCTGGCCCGCCGTGGCTTTGACGGCGCCGCCGCCGAACTCCTGGACGCGGCCCGGGGGGCGGACCCCCTGGCCCCGCTGCGCCGGCTGCACTGCCAGCAGGCGCTCGCCCTGGTCGGCGCGGAGGCCGAACCCGCCGTGCGCGCGGTGCTCGACGACCCGGAGCTCGGCGGCCTGGCCCGGGTCTGGCTCGCCGAGCGGGGCGCGGACGGGGTCCCCGCACCCTCGGAGGCGATGATCTTCTGGCTCGCCATCGACACGATCGCGGCCCAGCTGGAGGCGGACGGCGACCTCGACGAACTCCAGGGCCTGGTCGAGGGCCTGTCCGGCCAGCACAGCGGCTTCTTCGACGAGGCATGGCGCGTCGACCACCCGGCGACCGCGGACGTCCTGGAGGTGATGGGGCGGCTGCACAGCGACAAGAAGCAGGCCAAGGACGCCCGCAAGGCCGCGTTCAAGGCACGCTCGCGCGCCGGTTCGGCCGACTGAGCAGGCGTACCGCGGAGATGCCACGGGCGGGCGGCCGGGCACGGGCCGCCCGCCCGTGGCCGATGTTCAACGAAAGGACCGCCCCGAAGTCGTCGCGGGTTCAACTGTTGTTGGGGAACGGACGGAACGGTGAGCCCGTCAACAGCACGCCCCCGCAGCACCAGGAGTACGTGATGGCCTTCACGCGCAGGGAATTCACCAGACAGTCCGCCCTCACCGGCGCCGGCATCGCCCTCACCGGAACCGTCGCCGCGCTGGCCACCGCGCCCGGTGCCCTCGCCGCCGGGGACCCGAAGCACGGCCACGACGACCACGACGGCCACGGTCACGACCACGACGGCCACGGGCACGGGCACGAGCCCGGCTACGGGCCGCTGCGCCCCGACCCCGAGGGCATACTCGCGCTGCCCGCCGGATTCTCGTACCGGATCATCACGCGCTGCGGGGTCACCAAGCTGGAGAGCGGCGAGTACACGCCCTCCAACCACGACGGCACGGCCGCCTTCGAGGGCCCGCGCGGGGTGACCCTGCTGGTGAACAACCACGAGCTGAGCGGCACCCGGGCCGGCTGGGAGCACCCCGTGCCCCTCACCGAGGGCCTCGTCTACGACCCGGTCGCCGCGGGGGGCTGCACCGTCGTCGAGACCCGCCGCGACGGCCGCACCGCCGAGTGGGTCGGCATCGCCGGCACCTCCACCAACTGCGCCGGCGGCGCCACCCCGTGGGACACCTGGCTCACCTGCGAGGAGACCGAGGACAAGGCCGGCAAGAACGGCCTGCTCAAGGACCACGGCTACGTCTTCGAGGTCGACCCGTACGACAAGCGCGCCAACCGCTCCCCGCGCCCCATCAAGGCCTTCGGCCGGTACGCGCACGAGGCGGTCGTCATCGACCCCAAGCAGGGGCACGCCTACCTCACCGAGGACGCCTCGGGGCCCAACGGCCTCCTCTACCGCTGGGTCCCGCCGCACGGCTTCCGGCACGGCCGCGGCAAGCTGCGCACCCTCGCCGACGACGCGGGCGTGCTCCAGGCGTTCAAGTGCTTCGACAAGAACGGGAAGTTCGTCGACGACCTCTCCCGGGCCACGAAGACCGGCACCGTGTACGGCGTGGACTGGGTCGACGTGCCGGACCGCGACGCCAAGTCCGTCTCGGTGCGCAAGCAGTTCGCCGACAACGAGATCACCCGCGCCCGCAAGCTGGAGGGCATGTGGTGGAGCGACGGCGGCGCGTACATCGTGTCCTCCTTCGCCCGGAGCGAGAGCCCCGTCCAGCACGACGGCCAGGTCTGGTTCTACGACCCGAAGCGCCGCACGCTGACCCTGAAGGTGCTTCTCGGCGTCAACCCCGACCCGTCGAAGGACGGCGCCTTCGACGGCCCGGACAACATCACCGTCTCGCCGTACGGCGGCCTGGTCATCTCCGAGGACGGCGAGGGCGTCCAGCACCTCTTCGGGGCGACGGAGAGCGGCCGCACCTACCCGATCGCGCGCAACGAGCTGAACATCGGCAGCGAGGAAGAGCCGGAGTACAGCGAGTTCACCGGGGTCACGTTCTCGCCGGACGGCAGGACGCTGTTCGCCAACATCCAGACCCCGGGGATCATGGTCGCCATCACCGGTCCGTGGAAGCGGCAGCCCAACCGTTAGCGGCGGGGCATGGCGCCGGGCGCCTCCGGGGCGCATACTCGACGTAATGAAACAGTCAGCCGGCTCCCGGCGCCACCTGCCGTCCAGTCCCTTCAACCGCCCGGCCCAGGCGGCCCCACCGGTCGAGTTGTTCGATGTGGGTGACCGGGTCTCGCACGACCAGTTCGGTCTCGGCCGCGTCCTCGCCGTCGAGGGCGACAACGACGCGGTACTCATCGACTTCTCGGGCCGCCAGGGGAGAATCCTGAGCCCGTACTCCAAGCTGACGAAGCTCTGAGGCCGATCGTCAGGGGCCGTCCGCATCCGTGCGCGGGCGGCCCCTGACGCATGCGCGCCTACAGGGCCTGGGCGGCGGGCTTGACCATGCCCCGGACGGTCCGCGACTTCACGAAGTCGCCCATCGCGGTCATCTCCCACTCCCCGGAGAACTGCTTGATCAGCTTGGCCATCATCACGCCGGTCTGCGGCTCCGCCCCGGTCAGGTCGAAGCGGACCAGCTCCTCGTCGGTGGCGGCGTCGACCAGTCGGCAGTAGGCCTTGGACACGTCGGTGAACTTCTGTCCCGTGAACGAGTTGACCGTGAAGACCAGGCCGGTCGCCTCCGGGGGAATCCGGCCCAGGTCCACGACGATCACCTCGTCGTCCCCCGCGCCCTCGCCGGTGAGGTTGTCCCCGGAGTGCTTGATCGCGCCGTTCAGGATGGACAGCCTGCCGAAGTAGCAGCTGTCCAGGTGGTTGCGCTGGGGGCCGTACGCGATGACCGAGGCGTCCAGGTCGATGTCCTTGCCGCGGAAGGCGGGCTCCCAGCCGAGGCCCATCTTGACCTGGGAGAGCAGCGGCCGGCCCGCCTTGACCAGCGAGACGGTCTCGTTCTTCCGGAGGCTGACCCGGCCCTTGTCGAGGTTGATCCGGCCCGGCGCGGGCGGTGCCGCGGGCGCCGGAGGGGCGCTCGGCGCGGGGGGAGCGATGCGCGGGTCCACCGGGGCGGCGACGGGCGGCGGGGGCGCGGGGGCGGTGACCGGTGCCGGGGGAGCCGGCGCGGCGGCCGGGGCCTCGTCGACCGAGACGCCGAAGTCGGTGGCGATGCCGGCCAGCCCGTTCGTATAGCCCTGGCCGACCGCGCGGACCTTCCAGGCGCCGCCGCGCCGGTAGACCTCCATGACCACGAGCGCGGTCTCGGCGCCCAGCCGGGGAGGGGTGAAGGACGCGAGCACGCTGCCGTTGTCCGCGTCGCGCACGGTGGCGGTCGGCTCGATGCCCTGGAAGGTCTGGCCGGCGGCGTCCGGGCTCGCCGTGACGACGATCTTCTCGATGCCCGCGGGCACCGAGGCGGTGTCCACGACGACGGAGTCCGGCGCGCTGCCGCCGCCGGAGCGGTAGCTCACCCCGGGGCCCGAGGGCTGGTTGTAGAAGATGAAGTCGTCGTCGGAGCGGACCTTGCCGTCGGCGGTGAGCAGCAGGCCCGACACGTCGAGCCGCACGGGCGCCGCGACGTCCACCGCCACGCGGACGGCGGTGAGGGAGAGGTTCGAGCCAGGTGTCATAGCGGTCATGTCCGGATGAACGAACGACCCGGCTTTGCCGTTCCCTTACCTTTCGAAGGGTTCGCCCGTACGGCGGAGGCTTCCGTGCCGCACCCGGGGCCGGCCCCGCCAGCGGTTGCGCGGGTGATCGCGCGCGGTGCGCTCGTCGCCGTGCTTGTACGCCCCCGTCCAGCGGGCCGTCACCGGCCGGGCGTCGCCCGCCTCCACCTCGGCCGGGAACTTCTCCGCCCGGCCGCCGCGCAGGGTGCCCGCCGGGCGGCCGTGGTGGGTGAGGGTGACGCCCGCGTCGCCGTGCTGCTCGTACCCGAATCCCGAAGGTCTCGTCATGGCCGCATCCTGCCGCCCCGGCGCGTGCCGGGACGACGGCTTTTCCGCGGCCTCAGTACGGCCAGACCGGCGGGTTGGTGCAGAAGTGGCCGCCGAGGTGCGCGTGGTCCGGGTTGTCCGGGTCCAGCTCGCCCTGTTCCGCGATGAGCTTCGCCGCGTACGGCTCCGAGTCGTCCTGCGGGTCGTAGCCCAGCGCCCGGGCGGAGCTCAGGTCCCACCACAGCCGGGTGTTGTCCGACGAGCCGTTCACTACGGTGTGCCCCACGTTCTCGGCGGTGAGCGCGGCGTCGAACAGCCGGGCGCCGTCGGCGGGGCTCATCCACACCGACAGCATCCGTACGGACGTCGGCTCGGGGAAGCAGGAGCCGATGCGGACGGACACCGTCTCCATGCCGTGCCGGTCCCAGTACAGCTGGGCGAGGTCCTCGCCGAACGACTTGGACAGCCCGTAGAAGGTGTCGGGGCGGCGCGGGGTGTCCACCGGGATCAGCGGGTCGCCCGGGCGCGGGCGCGGGGTGAATCCCACCGCGTGGTTGGACGAGGCGAACACGACACGCCGGACGCCGGCCTCCCGCGCGGCCTCGTACAGGTTGTACGTGCCCTCGATGTTCGCCTTGAGGATCTTGTCGAACGGGGCTTCCAGGGAGATGCCCGCGAGGTGGATGATCGCGTCGACCCCCGCCACGGCCTCGCGCAGGGCGTCCGTGTCTCCGAGGTCGGCGGTGATCGCGTCCGGCTCGCCCTCGATCGGCACCATGTCGAACAGGCGCAGCGCGTAGCCGTGGGCGGGCAGCAGCTCGCGCATCAGAGTGCCGAGGCCGCCGGCGGCGCCGGTGAGCAGGACGGTGCGGGGCGTTGGGGCGGGCATGCGGGTCTCCTCTTGGATCAGGTTCACATGCGTGGACAAGGTATGTGGGGGGTGAGGGGCCGTCAAGGGGCGCGGGCAAAGCGCACCTGTCCGGCGATCGAGGGCAAAGGCCCCGCAATGGACTGCGGTCCTCGCGCCTTGACCCCGGCGCGCCCCGCGCCCTAGCGTGGATGCGTTCACGAATATGGACATCAATCAGAAATGCGCACGCCTCAGGAGGCGCCCGTGAGCTCAGACCCGCTTGCCGCCCGGCTCACCGCCGTTGCCGGGCCGCTCTTCTTCCCCGTCACCGCGTACGACGCGGCCGGCTCCGTCGACGTGGACGTCTTCCGGGCGCACGTCCGCCGGGGCATCGACGCAGGCGCGGCGGCGGTCTTCGCGTGCTGCGGTACGGGAGAGTTCCACGCCCTGACACCGGAGGAGTTCCGGCTCGTCGTGGCCGCCGCGGTGGAGGAGACCGCCGGGCAGGTGCCGGTCGTCGCGGGTGCCGGGTACGGCACCGCGCTGGCCGTCCGGTTCGCGGAACTCGCCGAGGAGGCCGGTGCGGACGGGCTGCTGGCCATGCCCCCGTACCTGGTCCACGCCGGTCAGGAAGGGCTGCTGGCGCACTACACGGCGCTGGCCGGGGCCACCGGCCTGGAGACGATCGTCTACCAGCGCGACAACGCCGTCTTCACGCCCGCGACCGTGCTCGCGCTGGCCCGGACCCCCGGGATCATCGGCCTCAAGGACGGCTACGGCGACCTGGACCTGATGCAGCGCATCGTCAGCGCGGTGCGCACCGGGCTGACGGGGGAGGACTTCCTCTACTTCAACGGGCTGCCCACCGCGGAACTCACCGGCCTCGCCTACCGCGGCATCGGCGTCACGCTGTACTCGTCGGCCGTCTTCGCCTTCGCCCCCGACATCGCGCTCGCCTTCTACCGGGCCCTGGACTCCGGCGACGACGGGCTGGTGAACGCGCTGCTCGACGCGTTCTACCGGCCGCTCGTCGAGCTGCGGGCCCAGGGGCGCGGCTACGCGGTGTCGCTGGTCAAGGCGGGGGTCAGGCTCCAGGGGCTGGACGTCGGAGAGGTGCGCAGCCCGCTCACCGAGCCGCCGGCCGCGCACATCGAGGAGCTGGCGGAGATCATCGCGAGCGGCCGCGCCCTGCTGGAACGGCACGGAGCGAGGGGGCGCGGATGAGGACGTCCGCCCTCCTCTACCCCTGGGACGTCGTCGGGGACCCCGACGCCCCCGCCCGCATCGCGGACCTGGGCGTCCGGCAGGTGACGCTCGCCGCCGCCTACCACTCGACGCGGGCGCTGACCCCGCGTCATCCCGCCCGCCGCATCGTCACGGCCGAGCACGCGGCGGTGCTGTACCCGCCGGACGCGAACCGGTGGGCGGGGCGGGCGCTGCGTCCGTACCGGCAGGCGTGGATCGCGTCGGACGACGCCTTCGCCGAGGCGGCCGACGCGCTGGCCGCGGCCGGTCTCGACGTGCACAGCTGGGTGGTGCTCGCGCACAACTCCCGGCTCGGCGCGGAGCATCCGGGGACCTCGGTGGTCAACGCCTACGGGGACCGCTACCCGTGGGCGCCCTGCATCGCCCGGCCGGAGGTCCGCGCGTATCTGGTGGACCTGGCGGCGGAGGCGGCGGTACGCGACGGGGCGCGGGGCACCGAGCTGGAGTCCTGCGGCTGGTACGGCTTCGCCCATCTGCACGCCCACGACAAGGTGGCGGGCGTCGGGCTCGGGGACGCGGCGCAGTACCTGATGTCGCTGTGCTTCTGCGTCGTCTGCCGGGCCGGTTACGCCGGGCAGGGCCTCGACGCCGAGGAGCTCGGCGCGGCCGTGCGCCGCGCGCTGGAGCCGGTCTGGGCCGGGAGCGGGGCGCCGGACGCCGGCTGGGACGCGGTCGGGAAGCTGCTCGGCGCCGGCCTCGCCGAGGCCACGCTGCGGTGGCGCACGGAGGCGGCGCGAGGCCTCCAGGAAGCGGTGACCGGCGCGGTGCGGGCGGCGGCGCCGCCGGGCTTCCAGGTGCTGCTGCACGCCGACCCCGCCCCGTACCGCTGCGGCGCGAACGTGGGCGTCGACCCCGGGCACATCCTGTCCGTGGCGGACGGGGTGGTGCTGCCGTGCACCGGTACGGACGCGGCGCGGGAGGCGGTGCTCGGGCCGTTCGCCGGGGGTGACGGGGTCATCGCGGCCAACCTCACCGTGGTGCGGGGCATGGGCGGCAGCCCGGACACGCTGGAACGGGACGCCGCGCACGCCGCCTCGCTCGGCGCGAACCAACTGCGCCTGTACCACGCGGGGCTGGCCTCGGACCCGGACCTCGCAGCCGTCGCCGGGGCGCTCTCCCGCCTCGGCTGAGACGGGCGGGCCGGCGGGAGCCACTGGTTCCCGCCGGCCCGTCGCACCACCAGGACCGCGAACGGCGGCCACACACGCCCCGCCGGTCCACCGCCCCGAGCACCGGCCGAGGGTCGCCGACGCGTGCGAGCCCGTCGATGACGTGACCCGGAGTCCGGCCGCCGGGGCCGCCGCCGGAGCCTCGAACCCGCAGGCCACGACCGCCGCGGGGAGCAGTCCGGCCGGGCGGTCCCGCCGTACCGGGTTCGCCGCCCTCACGCCCCTCACACCCTCCTGACCTGCGGCTCCGTCATGCGTCCAGGCCGGCGGGCGAGGCCCGCGCACCGCATCGGGCGGCTGCCGTACGCCGGGCAACTCGCCTGCGTGGCACGGTGATCCGCGTACGGCTCAGGTCCATGTTCCGAAAAGTTCTTTCGTCAGAAGCGTTGACGAAACATTCGCGGCGCCTCTAGCTTCATCGCGTCGTACTCCGTACGTCATATATGAGACGCGATACGCGAGATGTGAGAGCTCTTCCCCCATGACCTTTGCGCCCACCCCGATTCCGTCCCGCACCCAGTACGTGCTGGAGGCGGTCAAGCACGCGATCCTCACCGCGCGACTGAGGCCGGGGCAGGCGCTCGTGGAGACCGAGCTCGCCGCACAGTTCGGGGTCTCCAAGACCCCCGTCCGCGAGGCGCTGAAGACCCTCGCCGGCACCGGACTCGTCGTCATGAGCCAGTACAAGGGCGCCACCGTGCGGCTCGTCGACGCGGCCATGGCCCGCGAGGTGTACGACGTACGGCTGCTGCTCGAACCGGAGGCGCTGCGCCGCTCCATCACCCGCAAGGCGTCGCTCGAAGCGGCGCAGGAGGCCCTGGAGCGGGCGGACTCGGCGGGCGACAAGGCCGACCGGTCGCTCGCCAACCGGGACTTCCACCGCGCGCTCTACCTGCCCTGCGGCAACCCGCTGCTGGCGCGGATGCTCGACGAGGTCCGTGACCAGGCCGCCCTGGTCTCCACGGTCGCCTGGTCGGCCATCCCGTCCTGGGAGCGGGAGGCGGCCGAGCACCGGGAGATCCTGCGGCTCGCGCTCGCCGACGACGCGGACGCGGCGGCCGGCGCCCTGCACGACCACATCGCGTCGTTCGTCCGCCGCGCCTTCCCCGACGACGAGGACGGGGCGGCGTGAACCCGCACACCGAAGAAAGGCCAGTCCGCATGGACCTCACACCGCTGAAGGCGGCCCTCGCAGACGTCGTGGCGATCCCGGTGACCCCGTTCGCCGGGGACGGGACCATCGACACCACGGCGTACCGCCTCCTGCTGCGGAGACTGCTCGACGGCGGCGTGCGCATCGTCACCCCGAACGGCAACACCGGGGAGTTCTACGCGCTCACCCCCGACGAGCGGCGCACGGTCACCGAGCTGACCATCGACGAGGCCGGCGGCCGCGCCACCGTCCTGGTCGGGGTCGGGCACGACGTGCCGACCGCCGTCGCCGCAGCCGAGCACGCCCGGGACGCCGGGGCCGAGATGGTGATGGTGCACCAGCCCGTCCACCCGTACGTCTCGCAGGACGGCTGGATCGACTACCACCGGGCCATCGCCGAGGCCGTACCCGGGCTCGGGGTCGTCCCCTACATCCGCAACCCGCACCTCGAAGGCGCCGGCCTGGCCGCCCTCGCCGACAGCTGCCCCAACGTCATCGGCGTCAAGTACGCCGTCCCGGACGCCGCCCGCTTCGCCGCCTTCGCCCGGGACGCCGGCCTGGAACGCTTCGTCTGGGTCGCCGGACTCGCCGAGCTGTACGCCCCGGCCTACTTCTCCGCCGGCGCCACCGGCTTCACCTCCGGTCTGGTCAACGTGGCGCCCGGCGTCTCGCTGACCATGCTGGAGGCGCTGCGGGCCGGCGACCACCCGGCCGCCATGAAGGTCTGGGAGCAGATCCGCCGCTTCGAGGAACTGCGCGCCGACCGGCAGTCCGCCAACAACGTCACCGTCGTCAAGGAGGCCCTGGCCGCCCTCGGACTGTGCGACCGCTCGGTGCGCCCGCCCAGCCGGGTGCTGCCCGAGTCGCAGCGCGCCGAGGTCGCCGACCAGATCGCCGGGTGGTCCATATGACCGGCCGCATCACCCCCGAGGAACTGCGCAGCCACCAGTGGTACGGCACCGACGGGCTGCGGTCCTTCAGCCACCGCGCCCGCACCCGCCAGCTCGGCTACCTCCCCGAGGAGCACCTGGGCAAGCCGGTCATCGCGATCCTCAACACCTGGTCGGACATCAACCCGTGCCACGTGCACCTGCGCGACCGGGCGCAGGCCGTCAAGCGCGGGGTCTGGCAGGCGGGCGGCTTCCCGCTGGAGTTCCCGGTCTCCACCCTCTCGGAGACGTTCCAGAAGCCGACCCCGATGCTCTACCGCAACATGCTGGCGATGGAGACCGAGGAGCTGCTGCGCTCCTACCCGGTGGACGGCGCGGTGCTGCTCGGCGGCTGCGACAAGTCGACGCCCGCGCTGCTGATGGGCGCCGCCTCCGTCGACCTGCCGGCCGTCTTCGTGCCGGCCGGGCCGATGCTGCCGGGACACTGGCGCAACGAGGTCCTGGGCTCCGGCACCGACATGTGGAAGTACTGGGACGACAAGCGAGCCGGCCTCATCGGTGACTGCGAGATGGGGGAGCTGGAGAACGGTCTCGCCCGCTCGCCCGGCCACTGCATGACCATGGGCACGGCGTCCACCCTCACCGCCGCCGCCGAGGCACTCGGCGTCACCGTCCCCGGCGCCTCCTCCATCCCCGCCGTCGACTCCGGCCACGACCGGATGGCCGCACAGTCGGGACTGCGGATCGTCGAACTGGTGTGGCAGCAGCGGAAGCTGTCGCAGATCCTCACGGCGGAGGCGTACGAGGACGCCGTCGCCACCGTCCTCGCGCTCGGCGGCTCCACCAACGCCGTCATCCACCTCATCGCGATGGCCGGCCGCTCCGGGATCAAGCTCACCCTCGACGACTTCGACCGCGTCGCCCGCACCGTTCCGGTCCTGGCCAACCTGCGCCCCGGCGGGAAGTACCTCATGGAGGACTTCCACTTCGCCGGCGGGCTCCCCGGCTTCCTGGCCCGGATCGCCGACGTCCTCCACCTGGACCGGCCCACCGTCTCCCACGACACCCTGCGCGCCCAGCTCGACGGCGCGCTCGTGCACAACGACGACGTCATACGGGAGCGCTCCAACCCGCTCGCCGAGGAAGGCGGCGTGGCGGTGCTGCGCGGCAACCTCTGCCCGGACGGCGCGGTGATCAAGCACATCGCCGCCGAACCGCACCTGCTGCGCCACACCGGCCCCGCGGTGGTGTTCGACGACTACCGGGAGATGCAGCGCACCATCAACGACCCGGCGCTCGCGCTGACTCCCGACCATGTGCTGGTCCTGCGCAACGCCGGACCCAAGGGCGGTCCCGGGATGCCCGAGTACGGCATGCTGCCCATCCCCGACTACCTGCTGAAGCAGGGTGTACGGGACATGGTCCGGCTCTCCGACGCCCGGATGAGCGGCACCAGCTACGGGGCGTGCGTGCTGCACATCGCCCCCGAGTCGTACGTCGGCGGGCCCCTCGCCCTCGTCCGCACCGGTGACCTCGTCACCCTGGACGTCGAGGCGCGACTGCTGAACCTCGAGGTCTCCGACGAGGAACTGGCGCGCCGCCGGGCCGAGTGGACCCCGCCGCCCAACCGGTACGAGCGCGGCTACCAGGCGCTCTACCAGGACCAGATCACCCAGGCCGACACCGGCTGCGACTTCGCCTTCCTGGCCCGGCCGGGAGAAGTGCCCGACCCGTACGCCGGCTGAACAGCCCCCTCGGGAATTCCGGCGCCCCCCTTGTTCGAGATACCGAACACCATGCGGGAAGCGCTTGCGCACTACACGCACCACCCGGGCTCCGCCCGCGTACCACCCCGTACCACCCGCACCCCCGTACAGAGAGATCGGAGACGTGTCATGGCCCAAGCCTCCGCCGCGGCCACACCGCCCAAGGTGCCCAGGCGCCGCTCCGCGAGCCCCCGCCGGCTGCCGTATCTGCTGATCGCCCCCGCGGGGCTGCTGATGCTCGGCTTCATCGCCTACCCGGTGGTCAGCGTCTTCTACTACAGCCTGCAGAACTACAACGTCACCAAACCGTGGCGGAACGGCTTCGCCGGCTTCGACAACTTCACCCGGATCTTCACCGAGGACGACCAGTTCTGGACGACGCTCGGCTTCAGCGCCCAGTGGGTCTTCGTCCAGGTCATCCTCCAGCTCACCCTGGGGCTCGCCCTGGCCCTGATCGTCAACCAGAGCTTCATCGGCCGCGGCATCTCCCGCGCCATGGTCTTCTCGCCGTGGGCCGTCTCCGGGGTACTGACCAGCACCATCTGGATCCTGCTCTACAACTCCTCGACCGGCTTCAGCCGCTACCTCGCGGACGCCGGGATCGGTGACTACGGCACCTCGGTCCTCTCCGACACCGGCACCGTCTTCTGGGCCGCGACCGTCTCCGAACTCTGGCGCGGGGTCCCCTTCTTCGCCATCCTCATCCTCGCCGACCTCCAGTCCGTCTCCAAGGAGCTGTACGAGGCGGCGGCCGTGGACGGCGCCGGACGGATGCGGCAGTTCTTCCACATCACCCTGCCCCACCTGCGCGACGCGATCATCCTGTCCACGCTGCTGCGCGGCGTCTGGGAGTTCAACAACGTCGACCTCCTCTACACCCTCACCGGCGGCGGACCGGCCGGCGAGACCACCACCCTGCCGCTCTACGTCGCCAACACAGGCATCGAGGGCCACGACTTCGGCTACGCCTCCGCGCTCACCACCGTCGCCTTCGTGATCCTCCTCTTCTGCTCGATCGTCTATCTGCGCCTGAGCAAGTTCGGAGGCGACCACAAGTGACTGCCGCCCTCGCCGAGAAGAACGGCACCCACTCCGCACGGCCGGCCGCCCCCGAAGGCCCGCCGCCCGCCAAGCCCCGCCGCAAGCCCGGCCGTGAACGCGCCTTCGACGATGTACCGCGCTGGCAGATCTACGTACCGCTGGGCATCTACCTGGTCTTCACGCTCGTCCCGTTCTACTGGATGTTCCTCTTCGCCGTGCGGCCCGCCGGCTCCACCTCGCTGGTGCCGTGGCCGATGACCGGGGAGCACTTCTCCAAGGTCTGGAACGAGCGCAGCTTCGCCGTCTTCTTCCAGAACAGCATGATCGTCGGGGTCTGCACCCTGATCGCCACGACCCTCGTGGCGCTGGCCGGCGGCTACGCGCTCGCCCGGTTCGACTTCAAGATCAAGAACGGCTTCATGCTGGCGCTGCTCTGCTCGCAGTTCATCCCCGGCGCGCTGATGCTCGTACCGCTCTTCGAGATCTTCAAGAACCTCCAGATGATCAACTCCCTGGGGAGCGTGGTCATCGCCGAGACGGTCTTCCAGCTGCCGCTCTCCATCATCCTGATCAGCGGATTCATCAAGAACGTGCCCACCTCGCTGGAGGAGGCCGCCTGGGTGGACGGCTGCTCGCGCTTCCGGGCCTTCTGCGCGGTCGTGCTGCCGCTGCTGCGCCCCGGGCTCATCGCCGTCGGCTCCTTCGCCTTCGTGCACAGCTGGAACCACTTCCTGTTCGCGCTGATGTTCCTCAGCGAGCAGGACAAGCAGACGATCCCGGTCGGCCTGAACACCCTCATCGGCGCGGACAGCGTCGACCTGGGCGCACTCGCCGCGGGCGGGGTGATCGCCGCGGTGCCCGTGGTGATCGTCTTCGCCTTCATCCAGAAGTGGCTGATCACCGGCTTCAGCGCCGGCGCCGTGAAGGGGTGACGGACATGACCTCGCTGCCCGCCACCACGCCCGTCCCGATCGTCCTCGCGGGCGCCCGGGGCCACGGACGCTGGCACCTCGCCAATATCCGCCGCCTCCAGCACCAGGGCCTCGTCCGGCTCGCCGGCATCTGCGAACTCACCCCGCTCGACGACACCGAGCTCGACGCCTTCGCGGGTGAACTCCCCGAGCAGTCGGCCGACTTCGGCGCCCTCCTGGACTCCACCGGGGCCCGCGCCGCCGTCATCTGCACCCCCATCCAGACCCACACCGCCCTCGCCCTGACCGCCGCCGGGCGCGGCGTCCACCTCCTCCTGGAGAAACCGCCCGCAGCCACCCGAGCCGACTTCGAGCGCATCCTCGCCGGGGTCCGCGAGGCCGGCGTCGCCTGCCAGGTCGGCTTCCAGTCCTTCGGCTCGCACGCCGTGCCCGCCATCCGCGAACTCGTCGCCGCCGGCGCCATCGGCACCGTCCAGGGCTACGCCGCCGCGGGTGCCTGGGTCCGCGACGACGCCTACTACCGGCGGGCGCCCTGGGCCGGGCGGCGCCGGATCGGGGACACCGACGTCGTCGACGGCGTCCTCACCAACCCGCTCGCCCATGCCATCGCCACCGCCCTCGAACTCGCCGGCACCACCACCGCGCGGGACGTCGCCGCCATCGACACCGAACTCTTCCGCGCCCACGACATCGAGGCCGACGACACCTCCTGCGTACGCGTCACCCCGGCGTCCGGGCCGCCCGTCACCGCCGCCGTCACCCTCTGCGCCGAACAGGCGGGAGAGCCCTACGTCATCGTCCACGGCGACCGCGGCCGCATCACCTTCTGGTACAAGCAGGACCGCGTCCTCGTCCAGCGGGCCGGCCACGGCCCCCTGGAGACTGTGCACGGGCGCACCGACCTCCTGGAGAACCTGGCCGGCCACCTGACGGACGGCACCCCGCTCCTCGTACCGGCGGAGCGCACCGGGGCGTTCATGGAGGTCGTCGAGGCGGTACGGACCGCCTCCGAACCGCGCCCCCTGCCGCCCGAGGCCTGGCAGACCGTCTCCGTGCCCGGCTCCGGTGCCACCCGCCGGGTGGTGCGCGGCATCGACGCCCTGGTCGCGTCCGCCGCCGAGACCCGGGCGCTCTTCTCGGAACTCGGCGCCCCCTGGGCGCTCAGCGAGGTGACCTCCCCATGACGACCACCGCCCTGCTCAGCTGCGCCGGCCGTCCGGTCGGCCGCTACACCCACCTCCCCGCCGACGCGGCACGCCCCTACCTCCACCCGGTCACCACCCTCGCCGGGACCCCCGTCACCGAGGAGCGCCCGGCCGACCACCTCCACCACCTGGGCGCGTCCGTCGCCGTCCCGGACGTCGCCGGGTACAACTTCTGGGGCGGCCGCACCTTCGTCCGGGGGCAGGGACCCACCGCCCTCGACAACCACGGCACGCAGCGCCACCTCGGCTGGAAGCTGTGCGACCCGGACGGCTTCGTCGAGGAGATCGGCTGGGAGGCCGACGGCGCCGAACTGCTGCGCGAGCATCGCACGGTGGCCGTCGCCGCGCTCTCCGAAACCGCCTGGGCGCTGGACTTCTCCTTCTCGCTCACCAACCCCGGCCCGGCCGGCCTGTCGATCGGCAGCCCCGCCACCAACGGCCGCCCCGGCGCCGGATACGGCGGTTTCTTCTGGCGCGCCCCCAAGGAGGCGGCGGCGCCCGCCGTGTTCAGCCCCACGGCGGACGGCGAGGAGGCGGTGCACGGACGGGCCGCCGACTGGGTCGCGCTGTCAGGCGACGGCTGGTCCCTGGTCTTCGCCGGGGCGACCGAGGAGACCCGGCGCGACCCGTGGTTCGTGCGCACCACCGAGTACCCGGGCGTCGGTTCCTCCCTCGCCGCCGCCGAACGGCTGCCCGTGCCCGCTGGCACCACCGTCGTACGCCGGATCGTCACCGTCGTCGCGGACGGCCCGCTCGACCGGGCCGGCGCCGCCGCCCTCGTCCGCCGGGCGGTGACCGCGTGAGCACAGGCCACCCCTGGACCGCCGACCTGGGCGACGGCACCTACCGCAACCCCGTGTTGAACGCCGACTGGTCCGACCCCGACGTGATCCGCGTCGGCGACGACTTCTACCTGACCGCCTCCAGCTTCGGCCGCGTCCCCGGGCTGCCCCTGCTGCACTCGCGCGACCTCGTCAACTGGACCCTGACCGGGCACGCCCTGGACCGCCTGGAGCCCGCCGCCGAGTTCGCCGCGCCCCGCCACGACTGCGGGGTGTGGGCACCCTCGCTGCGCCACCACGCGGGACGGTTCTGGATCTTCTGGGGCGACCCCGACCACGGCATTCAGCAGATCAGCGCCGAGGACATCCGGGGCCCGTGGACCGCGCCCCACCTGCTGAAGGCGGGCCGGGGACTGATCGACCCGTGCCCGCTGTGGGACGAGGAGACCGGCGAGGCGTACCTCGTGCACGCCTGGGCCAAGTCCCGCTCCGGCGTCAAGAACCGGCTCACCGGCCACCGGATGAGCCCCGACGGGCGGGAACTGCTCGACGAGGGCAAGACCCTGATCGACGCCGACACGCTGCCCGGCTGGTTCACCCTGGAGGGCCCCAAGCTCCACCGGCGCGACGGCGAGTTCTGGATCCTCGCCCCGGCGGGCGGGGTCGCGACGGGCTGGCAGGGCGCCTTCCGCTCCCGCGACTTCTTCGGACCGTACGAGGAGCGCGTCGTCCTCGCCCAGGGCCGCACCGGCGTCAACGGCCCGCACCAGGGCGCCTGGGTGAGCACCCCGGCCGGCGAGGACTGGTTCCTGCACTTCCAGGAGCGCGGGGCGTACGGCCGGGTGGTGCACCTCCAGCCGATGCGCTGGGGCGCCGACGGCTGGCCGGTCATCGGCGACGCCGGCGAACCCGTCGCCACGCACCGCAAGCCCGCCCTGCCCGCCCAGCCCGTCGAGGCCCCGGCCTGCGCCGACAGCTTCCCGGGCGGCCGCTACGGCAGGCAGTGGCAGTGGACGGCCAACCCGCGGCCCGGCTGGACGGTCGAGCACGCCGGGGACGGGCTGCTGCTGAGCTGCGTGACGACGGAGTACGCCCACGACCTGCGGGCCCTGCCCCACGTACTGGTCCAGCGGCTGCCCGCCGAGACGTTCACCGCCGAGGTGGAGCTCGCCCTCGACAGCGAGGCGGCCGGGGCGAAGGCGGGGCTCGCCGTGCTCGGGGACGCGTACTCCTGGATCGGCCTGGAGCGGGCGGCGGAGGGCGGGGTGCGGCTCGTGCACCGCTTCGCCGAGGCGACGGCCACCGCCGAGCGCGACGCCGGGCCCGGCAGGCCGGCGCCCTTTGCCACGGCGCGGCTGCGGATCGAGGTGGCCCCCGGGGCCCGCTGCCGCTTCCTCGCCGACACCGGGGACGGGGCCGGGTTCCGGCCCTCCGGGCAGGTCTTCGCCGCCACCCCGTGGCGCTGGGTCGGCGCGCTGCTCGGGCTGTTCGCCACCGCGCCGCCCGGGGCGGGCCCCGCGGGGACCGCCCGGTTCACCCGCTTTCACGTCACCGCGTAACCGCACCGCACGGGCCGGATCCCCGGCCCCCGAAACCCCCCACTCAGCGTACGAACCGAGAGAACCGAGAGAGAAGAGCCGATCATGAACATCTCGAAGACGCAGCGGGGGCGTGCCACGGCCGCCGTCTCCCTCGCGGCGGTGCTCGCCCTGACCGCGACCGCGTGCGGGGACGACGGCAGCGACAGCGGCAACGAGGGCAGCGGCAAGGGGGAGATCACCTTCTGGGACAACAACGGCGGCCCGCGCACCGCCGTCTGGAAGGAGATCATCCAGGACTTCGAGAAGAAGTACCCGGACATCAAGGTCAAGTACGTGCCGATCCCGATCGCCGACGTGCAGTCCAAGTACGACACGGCCATCGCGGGCGGCGGTCTGCCGGACGTCGGCGGCGTCGGCACCGCCTACCTGGCCAACATGGTCTCCCAGGAGGCCCTGACGCCGCTGAACGACCGGCTCAAGGACTCCTCGCTCAACGGCAAGCTCGTCGAGGGCATGGTCGAGAGCGTCAAGGACGCCGCCGGCCGGGGCGACGAGATGTACACCGTGCCGACCTCCGCGAACAACGGCGCGCTGTGGTACCGCACCGACCTGTTCAAGGCGGCGGGCCTCGACGCGCCCACCACCTGGGCCAAGTTCTACGAGGCGGCCGAGAAGCTGACCGACGCCAAGAACAACAAGTTCGGCTACACCATCCGCGGCGGCGCCGGCTCCATCGCCCAGGCCATCGACGCCTCCTACGGGCAGTCGGGCATCACGGAGTTCTGGAACGGCGACAAGACCACCCTCAACGACCCCAAGAACGTGGCGGCGCTGGAGAAGTACGTCGCCCTCTACAAGAAGACGACGCCCTCCGCCGACGTCAACAACGACTTCACCAAGATGGTCGCCCAGTTCGACACCGGCACCATCGGCATGCTGAGCCATAACCTCGGCTCCTACCAGGACCACCTGAAGGCCCTCGGCAAGGACAAGTTCGCCGGCGTGCCCAACCCGGTCGGCGACAGCGGCACCCGCGTCCAGGTCTCCAACCCGGTCGACGGCCTCGGCCTGTTCCGGTCGAGCAAGAACAAGACGGCCGCCTGGAAGTTCATCGAGTTCGCCGCCTCGCACGAGTCGAACAGCAAGTGGAACGAGTCCGCGGGCGCCATCCCGGCCAACACCGAGGCCGCCAAGGACCCGTGGATCAGCGAGTCGGCCCCGACCGAGCTGGCCGCGAAGGCCCTCACCGACGGCTCCACCAAGATCGTGCAGCTGCCGTACTACCTGCCCGACTGGAACAACATCAGCAAGGCCGACAACGAGCCCGAGTTCCAGAAGCTGCTGCTCGGCAAGGTCACGGCCAAGGCGTTCCTGGACAAGATGGCCGACGAGCTGAACAAGGCCCAGAAGGAGTGGAAGGAGATCGGCAACGGCTGATCCGGCTCCCGCCGGCGCGGGGCCGGCAGCGGGACCCGTTCCGGAAACGGCCCGCTCCGCCCCGCCGCCCCTGCCCTCCGGCGTACCCACCCATGAGAGAGGCAGTTCCACCGTGTCACTCACCCGCCGCCAGACCGCGGCCGCCCTCGCCGCCCTGCCCCTGGCGCTCGCCGCCACCCCCGCCGCGGCCCACGGCGCCGCCCGCCGGACCCGCACCGTGCACATCGCGGGCGACTCGACGGCCGCCCAGAAGTACGCCGTCGCCGCCCCCGAGACCGGCTGGGGCATGGCCCTGCCGTTCTTCCTCGGGCACGGCCTCACCGTGGCCAACCACGCCATGAACGGCCGCAGTTCCAAGAGCTTCATCGACGAGGGACTGCTCGCGGCCCTGCTGCCGGGGGTCCGCGCGGGCGACCTCCTGCTGATCCAGTTCGGGCACAACGACGAGAAGACGGAGGACCCGGCCCGAGGCACCGACCCGTACACCACCTACCAGGACTGCCTGCGGCAGTACATCGCCCAGGCACGCGCCCGGGGCGCCCGGCCCGTCCTGATCACCCCCGTCGAGCGCCGCAGGTTCGCCGACGACGGCACCGCCAAGCCCACCCACGGCGACTACCCGGCCGCCATGCGCGCCCTGGCCGCCGAGGAACGGGTCCCCCTGCTCGACATGCAGGCCCGCACCCTCGCCCGCTGGCAGGAACTGGGCCCCGACGGCACCGAGGCGTACTTCAACTGGCTGGAGCCCGGCGAGTCCCCCAACTACCCGGACGGCCGGCAGGACAACACCCACTTCCGGCCCGCCGGCGCCATCGAGGTGGCCCGGATGACGGCCCGCGCCCTGCTCGACGCGCGGGTGCTCGCCCCGCACGAACTGCGCCGCCTCGGCGCCCGCGTACCCGAGGCGTGGATCAGCTGGCCGCAGGCCTGACGCCCGCGCCGCACCGGAACCGCCACCCCCCATTCCTTTCCCACAGGTCCCGCACCAGAACCGAGGCTTTGTCATGCCCACACGCATCTCTGCCCGCAGAACGCACGCCCGCGCCATCGCCGTCGCGATGGGCTGCGCCTCGCTGGCCCTTGCGCTGAGCGTCCCCGCCCAGGCGTCCGCCCACCCCCACGGCAAGAAGGGCGCCGAGCGCGCCGTCCTCGCCGCGGGCGACGGCTGGGCCTCCGCCGAGGGCGCCACCACCGGCGGCGCCGCCGCCACCCCCGACCACGTCTACACCGTGCACAACCGCGCCGAACTCATCGCCGCCTTCGAGGACGCGGGCGACGCGCCGAAGATCGTCCGGATCGCCGGCACCGTCCACGGCAACGCCGACGCCGCCGGCAACCCGATCGGCTGCGAGGCCTACCAGACCGACGGCTACACCCTGGACAAGTACCTCGCCGCCTACGACCCCGCCACCTGGGGCCGCGACGAGGTCCCCTCGGGGCCGATGGAGGACGCCCGGCTCGCCTCCGCCAAGCTCCAGAAGGCCGCCGTCAACGTCTATGTGCCGTCCAACACCACGCTGATCGGCGTCGGCGACGACGCCACGGTCATCGGCGCGTCGATCCAGATCCAGAACGTCTCCAACGTCATCGTCCGCAACATCAGCTTCGAGGACACCTACGACTGCTTCCCCCAGTGGGACCCGACCGACGGCGAAACCGGTCACTGGAACTCCGAGTACGACAACCTGGTCGTCTACGGTTCCGACCACGTCTGGGTCGACCACAACACCTTCAGCGACGGGGACCGCCCCGACGCCGCCCAGCCCCGCTACTTCAACGAGCTGTACCAGCAGCACGACGGGCTCTTCGACATCGTCAAGGGCGCCGACCTGGTCACCGCGTCCTGGAACGTCCTCAAGGACCACGACAAGACGATGCTCATCGGCAACAGCGACAAGGCCGGGGCCACCGACCGGGGCAAGCTCCGCGTCACCCTGCACCACAACCTCTTCAAGGACGTCAACGAGCGCGCGCCCCGGGTCCGCTTCGGCCAGGTCGACTCGTACAACAACCACTTCGTCGCCACGAAGGGCAGCGTCTACGGCTACTCGTACGGCATCGGCGCCGAGTCCCACCTCGTCGCCGAGCACAACGCGTTCTCGCTCAGCGGCGAGTTCGACAAGGCCGAGATCCTCAAGAAGTGGTCCGAGTCCCCGCTCACGGCCGCCGACAACTACGTCAACGGCCGCCGCACCGACCTGATCGCCGTCCACAACGCGGCCGTCCCCGAGGAGCAGCTCACCGCGGGCGCCGGCTGGACCCCCACCCTGCGCAACCGGATCGACCACCCGCTGCTGGTGCCCTTCGTCGTGGGCCTCGGCGCGGGCGCCGGCCGGCTGCCCAACGCCTGATCCCGGATCTTTCTCCCCGCCGGCGCCCCGCACGGCGCCGGCGGGGCCCTCCCGCCGCCCCGTACGGAAGTTGGAGTACGCCCATGCCCACCCGCCGCACCGCCCTCGCCCTCCTGGCCGGCGGCACCACCGCCCTCGCCCTCGGCACCGCCCCCGCCGCCTTTGCCCACGGCCGCCCCTTCGGGCCCTACGGTTCACCCGCCCGCCGCCTCGGCCCCGCGACCCTGTACGTCGACGCGCGCGGCCGCGGCGACCACACCACCGTCCAGGCCGCCGTGAACGCGGCCACCGGCACCGGCCGCACCCTGGTCATCGCCCCCGGCACCTACCGGGAGACCGTCGACATCCCGGCCGACCGGACCGGCCTCACCCTCATCGGCGCGAGCGGCGACCCGCGCGACACCGTGATCGTGTACGACAACGCCAACGGCACCCCGCGCCCCGACGGTTCGGGCACCTACGGCACCAGCGGGTCCGCCACCGTCACCGCCCGGCCCGCCGGACTCACCGCCCGCGACCTGACCTTCGCCAACGACTGGCTGCGCGCCGACCACCCCGGCTACACCGGCACCCAGGCCGTCGCGATCAAGGTGACCGGCGACCGCTCGGCGTTCTACGGCTGCCGCTTCCTGGGCCACCAGGACACGCTGTACGCCGACTCCGCGTCGCTCACCGACTTCGCCCGGCAGTACTACCGCGACTGCTATGTGGAAGGGGACGTCGACTTCGTCTTCGGCCGCGCCTCCGCGGTCCTGGACCGCTGCCACTTCCGCACCCTGACCCGCACCGACCTGGCCGCCGCACCCTACGGATTCGTCTTCGCCCCCAGCACCGCCGGCGCCAACCCGCACGGCTTCCTGGTCCTGCGCTCCCGCGTCACGAGCACCGCCCCCGACGGGTACTTCAAGCTGGCCCGCCCCTGGGTGCCGTCCTCCGACCTCACCGCGCACCCGATGCTGACCGTCCGCGACAGCCACCTCGGCGCGGGCATCGACGCCGACGAGCCGTACGGCACCATGGCGGCCGGTTTCCCCTGGCAGGAGCAGCGCTTCGCCGAGTACCGCAACACGGGCCCCGGCGCCCGCGTCACCGTCCCCGCCAACCGCCCCCGGCTCACCGGGTCCGAGGCGCGTCTGCACACCCCGGCCGCCTGGTTCGGCGACTGGCGCCCCTAGGGCGCCGGCTGCCGGCGTCCGCCCCGCCGCGACGCCGTGCACGCGCTCCCGCCGCGCCGGCCGGAAGCCCTCGTACGGGGCCGTCCCCCGGGGACGGCCCGCCCCCCCCGCGGGGGGGGCCCCCCCCCAGGGGGGCGCGGGGGGGGGGGGAAGAGGGTTTGGC
>NZ_JBEYCF010000061.1:0-39138 GCF_040632605.1 Streptomyces sp. NPDC019224
GCGCGCGACCGGGGCGCGGCAGCTCAACTACCTCGGGTACTCCTACGGCACGTACCTCGGCGCGGTGTACGCGAAGCTGTTCCCGGGCCCCGACGGGGCGAACCCCGGCTGCCGCGGCACTGGCTTGATCAGTCGGGGGCTCCGGCCGTACCTCGTGGAGGAACCGGAACCGGCGCGTGCGTGAGCGGCGCCGCCCGCCCCGGGGGCCGGCCGCCCCCGGGGTGCCGCCCGCCTCAGCGCCTCGGCCCGGAGGCGCGAGCGGCGCCCTCGGTGAGCCGGACGAACGGGATGGACTCGCCCACCCGCCGGTGGTCCTCCGCACCGCCGTCCACCGTGAAGCCCAGGCCGGCGCAGAGCCGGCGGGCCGCCCTGGGGTGGCGGGGCGCGTACCGCGTCATCAGCTCGCCGCCCTCCTCGGCGGTCAGCACCTGGGCGGTGACCGCGTGGAAGCGGCGGCCGACCTGCACGGTGGCGTGCGGGGTGCGCTGCAGGTTGCGGAACCAGTCGGCCCCGGGGCCGAAGCCGGATGCCACGGTCCAGCACGCCCGCCCCTCGTGGGTGCCCGCCTCCACGACCTCGACGGCGGTCCGGCGCGGGAGGCCCGAGACGCGGCCGGTGTGGACGAGCAGCAGCAGCCGGCCCCCGAAGAGCGGCCCGAGCCCCATGCGGAACATATGGACGGGCAGCCGGAAGGCGGCGCCCCGCCAGCCGGTCGGCGGCTCCGGGCGCCGGGGAGCGGGCGTAGCCGCAGGTTCATGCGTCACTATGCAAACGTTGCACAATCCAAAGGTCGGTGCCAGGGCGCTCGCTGTCGGTCCGGTACCGGTTGGGCGGCGTTTCGGCATCGGATCCGGGCCGGTTCGAGTAAGCGGTCCCGGCGCGGTAGAAAGGGGCATGGCCGCGCACGGACAGGCACCCGATGACCCACCGACCGCCCCGGACCGGGACGACGTCGACGCGGTGACGCGTGCGGTGCTGACCGCGTCGCGACTGCTGGTCGCCGTGTCCGCCCGGTCGCTCGCGGCGGTCGAGGACCGGGTGACGCTGCCTCAGTTCCGGCTGCTCGTGGTGCTCTCCACGCACGGGGAGGCCAAGCTCGTCACGCTCGCCGAGCGGCTGGGCGTCAACCCGTCGACCGCGATGCGGATGCTGGACCGGCTGATCGCGGCGGGCCTCGCCGAGCGTCAGGTCAACCCGGCCAACCGCCGCGAGACGGTGCTGCGTGTGACGCCCGAGGGCCACTGTCTGGTCGAGGAGGTCACGGCCGGCCGCCGCCGGGAGGTGGCCACGATCGTCGAACGCCTCGCGCCCGAGCAGCGCGCCGCGTTGATCGACGCGCTGCGGGCCTTCACCGACGCGGGCGGCGAGGCGGCGGCCCCGGCCGAGGGCGCGGACGCCTACCCCCTGGGCTGGACCCCGGACCTCCCGGCCGCCGCGCACGGGGTCTGACGGGGCGGTGCCGGCCGGGGCTGGCGCGAGCGGGCACGGGACTGTGACGCCCGCTCACGCCGCTGAGCGCCGCTGAGCGCTGCTCACACCGCGCCGCGCCCCCCCGGGCGCCCCCGCGCCGCTCACGCCGCCCCGCGCCCCCCGGGCGCCCCGCGCCGCTCACGCCGCCCAGCTCACACCGCGCCGCCCCCTCACAGCGCCCCCTCACTCCGAGGACGCCGAGACCTCCTCCTGCGCCGCCGGCACCCGGGCCGGGGCCGCGGCCGGCTCCTTGCCCGCGACGCCGGCCGCGGCCGGGTCCCCGTGCCTGCCGCGCCACTTCTGGACGCGCGCGACGACCGGCTGGGTCCAGCGCGCGGTGAGCGGGCCGACGATGACCAGGATGAGGACGTACGCGGTGGCGATGGGCCCGATCCGGGGCTCGGTCGCCACGGCCAGCCCGGCGATCACGATGGAGAACTCGCCGCGCGCCACGAGCGTGCCGCCCGCCCGCCAGCGCCCGCGCGGGCCGATGCCGGCGCGCCGGGCCGCGTACCAGCCGGTGCCGATCTTCGTGAAGACGGTGACCACGGCGAGCAGCGCGGCCGGCAGCAGCACCGGCGGGATGTCCGAGGGGACGGTGGAGAGCCCGAAGAACACGAAGAAGACGGCGGCGAACAGGTCCCGCAGCGGGGTCAGCAGCTTGCGCGCGCCCTCCGCCACCTCACCCGAGAGCGCGATGCCGACGAGGAAGGCGCCGACGGCGGCCGACACCTGGAGCTGCTGGGCCACCCCGGCGACCAGGACGGTCAGTCCGAGCACGACGAGCAGCAGCATCTCCGGGTTGTCGGAGGACACCGCACGGCTGATCAGCCGTCCGTGGCGCAGCGCGAGGTAGAGCACCAGGCCGACCGTGCCGAGTGCGATCAGCAGGGCGATGCTGCCGCCGGCGAAGCCGACGCCCGCGAGCATCGCGGTGAGCAGCGGCAGATAGACGGCCATCGACAGGTCCTCGATGACCAGCACCCCGAGGATGACGGGGGTCTCCCGGTTGCCGAGGCGCCCCAGGTCCGCGAGGACCTTGGCGATCACACCGGACGAGGAGATCCAGGTGACACCGGCCAGCGCGACGGCCCCGACCGGGCCCCATCCGAGCAGCAGCGCGGCGACCGCGCCCGGAGTCGCGTTGAGCACGAAGTCCACGGCCCCGGACGGGTACTGCGTCTTGAGGCTGGTGACGAGCTCGGACGCGCTGTATTCGAGCCCGAGCAGGAGCAGCAGCAGGATGACGCCTATCTCGGCGCCGACCGCGGTGAACTCCTCGCTGGCCCCGAGCGGCAGCAGCCCGCCCTTGCCGAAGGCCAGCCCGGCCAGCAGGTAGAGCGGGATCGGCGAGAGCCCTATCCGGCCGGCGAAGCGTCCGATGATGCCGAGTCCCAGGATGACGGAGCCGAGCTCCACCAGCAGGGCGGTCGTGTCGTGCATGGTCAGCCCTCCGCGATGATCTCGGAGAGCGTGTCGACGCCCTCGCGTGTTCCGACGGCGACGAGGGTGTCGCCGATGGCCAGCCGGAATTCCGGCCCGGGTGACGGGTGCGCGCTGTGGGTGCGCAGCACCGCCACGATCGAGGCACCGGTCCGGGTCCGCGCCTTGGTGTCCCCGAGCAGTCGGCCGCCGTACGGCGAGCGGGCGCCGAGCGGGATGTGCTCGGTGACCAGGTCGATGCCCTCGGTCCGTACGGCGTCGATGGGCGCCGCGTCGATGAGGTGGGCCAGCCCGGTCGCCTCCTGGGGCGTCAGGGGTACGGAGAGCAGGCACGAATCAGGATCGTCCTGGTCGTAGAAGCCGATGAACCGCCGCCCGTCGTGGTGGACGACCACGGAGATGTGCTGCCCCGACTCGGTGGTGTAGTCGTACTGGACGCCGACTCCGGGCAGCGTGGTGCGGTGGGTTCCCATGGCTTCCTCCCGAGGAGCGCGGCACGTGTGAGGCACTTGGTGATCTCTTTAGACTCGCATTACCTTATCCGGAGGTTTCGGGTGTCCCGGAGGGGTGAGTTCCGGTTACCGCTCCGGGGCCCGGCACACGAATGCCCGGCCGGTTGCGCAACCGGCCGGGCACGCGAGAGGGGTCGGGCAGGGGGTCAGTCGCCGATCTCGATCTTTCCGTTCCTGTCGGCCGGCGCCGCCGGCGTCTGGGCGACGGGTTCGGCCGGCTTCGGCACCGCGCCCTTGAGGTTCTGGAGCAGCGATGCGAGGTCGACCCCGGTGGTGGAGCTGAGCAGCTCCATGCCCTGGGCGACGTTGTCCGTGACCGTACGGGACAGCCGGCTGGCGCCGTCCGTCGAGATGACGGTCATCTTGTCGATGGCGCCCAGCGGCTCGGCCGCCTTGGCGACGACCTGGGGCAGCACCTCGACGAGCATCTGCAGGACGGCCGCGTCGCCGTACTGCGCGAAGGCGTCGGCCTTCTTCTGCATGGCCTCGGCCTCGGCCGAACCGCGCGCCGCGATGGCGGCGGCCTCCGCCTCACCCTCGATGCGCACCGCCTCGGCGAGCGCGGAGCGGTGCAGCTTCTCGCCCTGACCGGTCAGCCGGGCGCGCTCGGCGGCCGCCTCGGCCTCCTTGACCTGGGCGATACGGCGGGCCTCCGCCTCCTGCTCGGCCTGGTAGCGGGCGGCGTCGGCGGGCTTGCGGACCTTGGTGTCGAGCTCGCGGTCGGTCAGCGCGGCCTGGCGCTCGGCGACCTTCTCCTGCTCGGCGAGCACTTCCTGCTGACGGGCGGCCTCGGCGAGCGGGCCGGCCGCGTTGGCCTTGGCGGCGGCCGCTTCCGTCTCGGCCTTGATCTCGGCCTGCTTCAGGTAGAAGGTCCGCTCGGCGATCGCGATCTCCTCGGCGGCCTTCAGCCGGGCCTGCTCCGAGGCGCGGCGGGCGATCGCCTCCGCGATGTCCGCCTCCTGCTTGGCGCGGGCGGCCTCCGGACGTCCGAGGTCCTCCAGGTAGGAGCCCTCGGTGGTGATGTCCTGGATCTGGAAGGCGTCCAGGATCAGGCCCTGGCCGGACAGGCTCGCCTCGGCCTCCTCCGCCACCTGGCCGGCGAACGCGGCGCGGTCGCGGATGATGTCCTCGACCGACATCCGGCCGACGATGGCGCGCAGCGCACCGGAGAGCACTTCCTGGGTGAAGCCGACGATGCCGTCCTGCTGGCGCAGGAAGCGCTGGGCGGCGGCCCGGATGGCGTCCTCGCTGCCGCCGACCTTGACGATCGCGACGCCTTCGAGGTGCGCCTTGACGCCGCGCAGGGTGACGGCGCCGCGCACGGCGACCGGGATGTGCCGGCTGGACAGGTCCAGGGTGAACTTCTGCTGGACGAACGGCACGACGAAGACGCCGCCGCCGACGACGACCTTCTGGCCGCTGTTGTCGATGCTGGTCCGCCCGGTCACCGGGTCGACGGACTTCTTGCCCCGGCGGCCGGTGATGATGAACGCCTGGCTGGGGCCGGCCACCTTGTAACGGGTGATGACGGCGAGGGCGAGCAGGAAGAGGAGTACGACGACTCCGACGATCGCGATCATTACGGGACTCATGCGGTTTCCCCCTCTGCCTCCGGACGGGGGCAGTCGTGTGACGAGCGGTGGTGGAGCCGGCGTACCGGGTCAGCGTTCGACGGGACGGACCGAGACCGAGGTGCTGGAGAGGGCCGCCTCGACCCAGATCTCCGCGCCCCGGGCCACCGGCACCGGGCTCTTGGCCGACAACTTGACGAGCTGTCCGCCGAAGCGCAGCAGGACCTCGCCGTAGCCGTCGGCCGGGATGGCGGTGACCACCGAACCCGACGTGCCGACGAGATCCTCGTTGCGCGGGGTCGCGTCGGTCTGGTCCCGCATCAGGGCCCGGCTGAACCGCCAGGTCAGCAGGGCGGCGACCAGCCCGGCCGCCACCCCGGCCACCGTGGCGACGAGGGTGCCGGCACCGGTCGTACCGAGCACGATGGCGCCGCCGAAGCCGAGCATCGAGAGGAAGCCGGCGATCACCGGGAGGGAGACGAGCCCGCCGAACAGCCCCTCCAGCAGGCCCCCGAAGAGGCTCTCCAGAATCCCGTCGAAGATCAGGGACAGGGCGAGCAGGGCGACCCCCGCGATGCCGAGACCGAGAAACAAGGTCACGTGTCCGCCCCTCCCGGCCCCGTCGTCCCCCGTGCTTTTCCGTTGAACTGGCTGGATGGTCCCATACGCACCCCCGTGGCAACACTGCCGGAACCCGGCAATTTTTACTCGTTGTTGATGCCGGAGAGCCGGTCTGCCGGCGGCGGAGCACGCGCCGTGCCGGCGTTCGCAGTGAGGGACGGCCGGACACCGGGTGACGGTTCCGGCCCGTTCGGTGACGGTCCGGGGAACGGGGCGGGTACCAGGGGTGGCCCGCAGGACCGCGAACCCGCCCTGCGGCCCGTGCGCCCGGCCCGCCGTCGGCGCCGGCCCGGTCCCGCCGCCCCGGGCCGCGACCTCGGAGCCGCTGCGGATGCGGGAGCGGGCGGGGCGACAGACGATGAAGGACCAGGCAGTGTGGCGGCCCGCGCCCCGCCCCAGGAGGTTGCCTTGCCGGTGCACACCGACCATGTGCCGTCCATCGACGTCACGGCGCTCGCCGCCGTGCTCGACGGCACGACGGCGGGTGTGGCCGTGTTCGACACCGAGCTGCGCTACCTGTACGTGAACCCGTCGCTCGTACGCCACAACGGCCTCCCGCCCACCGCCCACATCGGCCGCCGCCCCAGCGAGGTCATGCCCGACATCGACGCCCGCGAGGACCTGATGCGCGCCGTGCTCGCGGACGGCCGGGCCCGCGAGGTCACCTCCAGCGGCCGGCTGCCCGCCGCCGCCGGGACCGCCCGGTGCTACTGGCACGGGGCCTACCACCGGCTTGAGATGGAGGGCCGGATCGTCGGCGTCGTCGGGATCGTGCTGGAGGTCATGGCGCACGACGACGAGCAGCGCCGGCTCGCCCAGGCCCAGCGCCACCTGTCCCTCCTGGACAGCGCGAACACCCGCATCGGCACCACGCTCGACATGGACACCACCTGCGCCGAGCTGACCGACCTGGTCGTCCCCGGCCTCGCGGACCTCGCCGTCGTGGAGGTCTTCCCGCGAGACGTCGCCCCCCGGGTCCGCCCGTCCCCGCCCGGTGTCGTCCGGCTGCGGCGTGCGGCGATGTCGGCGGTACGGGGGCTGAGCCCGGGCCCCGCCCGCTTCGGCGCGGACGGCGACTACGTCGACCACCAGGAGGACGCCGCCGTACCGCGCTGCCTGGCCACCAACCAGCCCGTCGTCGAGAACCTCGCCGGCGACGAGCAGGTGAACCGTTCCGCCCCCACCCCCGAGCTGGCCGAGGCCTACCGGGACCTCGGCCTGCACTCGGCGGTCGTGGTGCCCGTCTCCGTGCGCGGCGCCCCGATCGGTGCGCTCGGGCTGTTCAGGGCCGGCGGCTCACCCGTCTTCTCGGACGACGACGTGGTGGTGGCCCGGGAGCTCGCCGGGCGGGCCGCCGTCCATCTCGACCACGCGCGCCGCTTCACCCACGAGCACACCATCGCCCTGGAGCTCCAGCGCTCCCTGCTCTCCGAGCCCCGGCCGCCCCACCCGCACATCGAGGTCGCCACCCGCTATCTGCCGGCCGACCGCAGCGTTCTGGTGGGCGGCGACTGGTTCGACGTCATCCCGCTGCCCGACGGGCGGCACCTGAAGGCCATGGGCGACGTCATGGGGCACGGCGTCGAGGCGGCCGTCGCGATGAGCCACTACCGCTCGCTGCTGCGGCTGCTGGCCGACGAGGAACTGCCTCCGCACCGCATCCTGGAGCAGCTGGACCGGATGGTGGAGCGGTCCGGGATCGACCGGGCCGCGACCTGTCTGCTGGCCGTGGTGAACCGGGACGGGAAGATGTGCGAGGTGGCGAGCGCGGGCCACCTGCCGCCGGTGGCCCTCGACCCGGGCGCGCCCGGCGCCCGGATCTGCGACGTACCGGCGGGCCCGCCGCTCGGCACCGGGTTCGGCGGCTACCGGTCCGCGGTGCTGGAGTGCGGCCCGGGGACGGTGCTGTTCATGTACACCGACGGGCTGGTGGAGCGGCGCGGCGAGGACATCGACACCTGCGTCGCCCGGCTCGGCGAGCTGACCCTCCCGGAGGACGGTGACCTGGAAACCCTGCTGGACCGGGTGCTGGAACGCTTCGGTCCCGGCGCCGAGGACGACATCGCGGTGATGGCCTCGCGGACCCGGCATGACCCGGACCGCGCCGCGTGAAGGGCCCTCCGGTCCTGCCCGTCACCCCAGTTCGAGGCTGGTGACGCCGTAGAGGCCGGCGAGGTCGACGTCCGGCGCCGCTCCGCTGTACATGCGCGCCGTCTCGAACGACGGGGCGAGCCCGAGCCGTTCGGCCAGCCGCACCGCCGCCGGATTGGCGTCGGGCACGTCCACCGCGACCGGGGCGGCCGGGTCACTGGCGGCGAGCGCGCTCACCAGGGCCTCGGCGATCCCCGGCGTGGCCGCGTACAGGGGGCCGATGCGCGAGGACGTACGGCAGGCGCGCAGCACCCCGAGCCCCCGCACCTCACCCTCGTACAGCGCGGCGAACGCGGTACGGCCCGGTGCGGTCGTCCAGGCGGCCAGGAAGCCGTCGCGCTCGGCGGGGAAGAAGCGGCGGTCGTAGGCGGTGATCCGGCCGAACGGCAGCGTGCGCACGTCCACGAGCGTCACGCCGGGCGGTGGCGCCACGTCCAGCGGGGCCAGGCCCTCGTGGCGGAGGTTCGTCCAGGCCGTGCGGAAGCCGGCCTTCCGGTAGTCGGGCTGCCGCTCCGTCACCCCGTCGAGCCCGGTGAGGCGTCCCGCGAGCCGCTCCGTGCCGGCGGCCCACAGCCGGCTCCCGTACCCCTGGCCGCGCAGCTCGGGCCGGGTCAGCCAGAAGCCCAGGAAGCCGAAGCCGGGGCCGTGACGGACCGCGGAGACGCAACTGACGGGCGTACCGTCGAGCCGGCCGGTCAGGAAGCCGCACGGGTCCGCGGCGAAGAACGCCTGACCGTCGGTCAGGCCCGGGTTCCAGCCCTCGGCGTGGGCCCAGTCCGCCATCATCCGGAGGTCGTCCGCGCTCGCTGTGGTGATCTCGAAGTTCGGCACGCGTCCACCATGGACTGCCCGCCGGGCCCGTTCAACGACGCCCCGCCCCGGTCACCCGAACAGGAACGCGCCCGCCGTCGCCGCTCCCAGCGCGGTACCGGCCGTCACCTGGCCGACCGTGTGGTAACCGAGCGCCACCCGCGACCAGGCCACGGCGGCCGTCATCGCGTACCCGAACAGCCACCACGGCGAGTGGACGGCGGCGAGCAGGGCGACCACGGCCGAGGCGACGGAGGCGTCCACGGAGATCTTCCACACCGTGTTGACGGCCAGCAGGACGACCGTCATCGCCCACAGCGCGAGCATCGCGGTCAGGATGCCGGTGGGCGCCCCGCCCAGCAGCATGACCGCCGAACCGGCGCCGATGGAGCCGAGGATGACGAAGAAGATCGGCGCCCGCTTGGTGCGGTCGACGACATGGCGGTCGCCCCAGGTGCCGCGCCCGCGCTCCCACTCGATGTACCCGGCGGGCACGATCCCCGCGCACAGCGCGCCGAGCAGCCCCCACAGCAGCCCGGTCCACTCCCCGGCCGCCGCGAGGCCGATGACGAGCATGCCGACGAGCAGCGCGTTGCGCGGCTGGAGGACGTCGGTCACGGTGCGGGCGAGGGGGTGGTCGGGTGCGGCGTCCGCCGCGGAGCCCGTGGTGTCGGTGGTGTCGGTGGTGCTCATGCCGGTTGCTCCTTGCCCGCTGCGGACGTGGTGTGCAGGATCTGACGTGCCCGTTCCGGGGCGATCGTGCGGTACGCCGTCGCGACCCGGACCAGCCAGGCGACCTCGCCGTCCTGGTCGGTGGCGTGCTGGGTGGAGACGGCCGCCGCCTCGCCCGCGGGCGCCCCGGCGTCGCGGGCGATCAGGGCCGCCTTGATCCAGTACGCGTCGGCGAGCGGCGACCCGGAACCGGCCCCGGCGGCGGCCTCCGCGGCCGGCAGCAGTGTGTCCGGCACGTAGTGGCGCAGTTTCTCGACCGCGTCCGCGATGTCCGCCGCCCAGCGGTCGACGCGCAGGTCGGCGGGGGTGCCGAAGCGGGTCAGCTCGCGCAGCAGCGGGGCCGGGGGCTCGAAGGGCTGGTCCGGGAAGGCCGTCATCAGCTCGTACCAGAGGCCGTGCAGCCGGGCCTGCGCCCGCCAGAGCTTGGCCCGGCGGCGGACGTTGCTCAGGGCGGGGATGGAGGCGCCGACCGCGAAGAAGGCGAACAGGACGACCTGGGCGGCCTCGGTGATCCGGTCGAAGTCCTGCGCGAAGGACTCGCTCGGCCGGTCGATGACACCGACCCAGAGGAACAGCGTCCGGCTGACGGTGTAGCCGACGCCGATGAACATCGCGAACGTCATCATCCCGAGCCCGACGCGCAGATGACGCATCCGCGCGCTCCCGGTGGCCAGCGCCCACTGGTACGCGCAGACGGCGGAGGCCGCTCCGAGGTAGAGGTAGAACACGCTCATGTACAGCGTGGCGCCCCCCTGCCCGGCGTGCTCGGCCACGAAGCGGTCCGAGGGCGTGGAGCGGTCGACGACGGTGAAGAACAGCACGGTGAGCAGCACCAGCGTGGCGACGGACGCCTTGGCCGCGACCTGCTGGATCAGCCGGGCGAACCGTACGTGCCGGGGGACGTCCCCCTCGTCGGCGTACCGGCCGTAGATCGCCACGATGTAGCTGAGAATGGCCAGGATCGCGATGGTCGCCGTGTAGTGCTTGATGAGGACGGAGAGGTCGGTCACCGGGCTGTCGTTGAGTTCGACGCGCACGAACCGGGTCTTGGTCCACAGCGCCAGCGCGAATCCCGCGTAACACCCCCAGAGCGCCCGGCGGCGGCGGTCCTCCTCGTCACCCCACAGGGCGGCCGGCATGCGCCACAGGGCGACGGCTGTCATCAGGCCGGCTATGAGATAGCCGGCGAGGTCGAGCGGGGTCACGGCAGAAGTCCTCGGGGGTGGGGGTACGCGGTCGGACGGTACGGATGCTAGTGCCGCGGCAGCCAGGGTTCGCCCCGTCGCGACGCCATGCACGCACTCTCGCCGCACCGGCCGAAAACCCGAGTACATCCAGTACGAGGGCTTCCGGCCGGCACGCCGAGAAGTGGGGTCTCCCCTGTTCGAGCGGAGCCGAGAACTTGGGGACGCACCTGACGCCGCTCCTTCCGGGCAAACCCTGGCTGCCGCGGCACTAGGTACGGCGGAACAGGCCGCCGCGGCGGTGCGCGACCGGGCGCGAGAGCGAGTTCGCGAGCCGCCCCACCATGTCATCGCTCGTGACGTCCCGGGCCATCCGGGGGATGAGCGAGGCACCCAGTTCGGCCATGCGTTCGTCGTGGGTGTCGTACTGTGCGCGCGCCTGCACGGCCTCCGGGGTCAGCACGGCGTCCGGGCCGACCATCCGGGAGATGAGCGAGGTGTCGAAGACGGGGAGCAGGCGCTGGAGCTGTTCCGCGTCCAGCGAGGTGCCGTGGTCGAACCACTCGTGGCACAGCTCGTGCAGGACGACGTGCTGGGTCTGGTACTCGGTGGGGCGCCGGCGGTAGAGCACGAAGCTGGTGTCGCCGGTCTTCAGCCGCAGCCCGCAGGCGGCGTTGACGCGCGCCAGCCGGTCGGGCATCTCGTGCAGCACGATGGTCCGGCCGCGGGCCGCCTCCATGTTGGCCACCAGGCCGGGCACGGAGAACGGCGAGGGCAGCGGCAGCTCCGCCAGCCCTTCCTCGCACTCCCTGAGCAACTTCCGCATGGACATCGGTCAGCCCTGCTGTCCGCCGCCGGCCGGGGGCCTGCGGTCCCCGGCGTCCCGGAGCAGGGACATCGCGAACTGCAGCAGCTCCGGCGGCAGCCCGTCCTCGTCGAGCCCGCGCCCGGCCAGCCCGCTGATCTCGCCGGTCCGCCGCTTGGCCAGGAACTGCAGCCCGGCCACGACGTCGTCGACGACCTCGGACTCCTCCTTGAAGAACCGCCAGTCCACGCCGAAGCCCAGCCCGAGCGCCTTGAGGATCTCCTCGGACGGCTGGGTCACCTTGCCGGCCAGGATGTTGGAGAAGTAGCTGTGGGAGAGCGATCCGCCGCGCTCCTTGACCAGGTCGGCGAAGAACCGGCCCGAGATCCTGCGGCCGGGGAAGGTCTTCTCGACCATGTACTCGACCTTCTGGCGCAGCGTCCGCAGCTCCGGCGCGCGCTCCTCACCGTTGTCCATCCGCCCCCCACGTGCACGTCCGCCGCAGGCCCTGTCCGGTCCCGGGCGGCGCTCGATTCGGTCAACGGGCTCGTACTGTAACGAACCCCGATCGCCGCCCCGGGGGCGGGAGACCGGGGGGTGGGGCGAAGCGGAACATTCTCATCCGGTGCCCGGAACGGTCTTGCGCAAACACTCTACGTCACTGTTAACTCGAAAAAACACGGGCAGGGGGCCACGAGGGGAGTCCCTTGCCCGTGAAGACGTCCGGTGCGCACCGCCGTGGCGCCCGCGAGGGTGCGCACAAAGGGGTGTAGCCCTTCACGACGGGGGATGCGTGAAGGGCTACCCGTGCATTATGACCCCTTCCCCCGGCAGTCATCAACTGACCGGCCGGTCAGTGTCCTTGCCCGGGCGCATCTCCGCTTGCCGGGTCCCGGCAGCCGCGCGCGTTCGGCCACGCGCTGTTTCCTTCCCTCCCGGGTGCAGGAAATCTGTCGCGGCTATGCTGGAGGCGATGGCCCGCACAATGAGAGTTTCCGGTCACGGCAACGACGTCGGCGAGACGCGGCAGGAGTCCATGCCCCCCGAGTCCCCCCGGCATGCGGCCGACCGCCTGGACGACGACGACTACCCCGCCTACACCATGGGTCGCGCCGCCGAGATGATCGGCGCCACCCCGCAGTTCCTCCGCGCGATCGGTGAGGCCAGGCTGATCACCCCGCTGCGCTCGGAGGGCGGTCACCGCCGCTACTCCCGCTACCAGTTGCGCATCGCGGCCCGGGCCAGGGAGCTGGTCGACGGGGGTACGCCGATCGAGGCGGCGTGCCGCATCGTGATCCTGGAGGACCAGTTGGAGGAGGCCCTCCGGCTGAACGAGGAGCTGCGCAGGCCCGCCCGGGGCGACGACGCGGGCTGAGGCCGCCCGGCCGGGGAACGGTCCCGCGCGACCGGTGAATATCTGCAGGCGTGAGCGCAGAATTTTTGGCAATGCGCGGCAAGGGTTTATGTCGCGCCGGGCGGAGTGTAATTACGTGCCGCACCCGGACGCTTTCATTGTGCTACGGTGGATTCAGTTGCAGTTGTGGTTCCCGAAAACTCTGAGTGCTTTCGTCGGCTAAGTGGCCGACGGGCGCGCTGAATGTATATCCGGCTTCAATATCCGGATGGGGTAATCATCGCGGCGATGCGGGACTGGCACAGTGCGAGTCCCCGGGCTTTGCCCCAGAAGGAGAATAAAAATGGCTACTGGCACCGTGAAGTGGTTCAACGCGGAAAAGGGCTTCGGCTTCATCGAGCAGGACGGCGGCGGCGCCGACGTCTTCGCCCACTACTCGAACATCGCCACCCAGGGCTTCCGTGAGCTGCAGGAGGGCCAGAAG
The DNA here is from genome assembly GCF_040632605.1 of Streptomyces sp. NPDC019224. NCBI lineage: Bacteria > Bacillati > Actinomycetota > Actinomycetes > Kitasatosporales > Streptomycetaceae > Streptomyces > Streptomyces sp. NPDC019224. Next base: position 13,138 of record NZ_JBEYCF010000061.1, read on the forward strand.
GTGAACTTCGACGTCACGCAGGGCCAGAAGGGCCCGCAGGCGGAGAACATCACCCCCGCGTGAACCTGATCACGCCGGCGCCTGCGCGCTGACCGTGTATCCAGGCTGGGGCCCGCACCTTGGGTGCGGGCCCCAGCCCGTTGTGTTTTCCGGTACCGCACCCGTTCGCGCCGTGTCGGTACCATCCCGTGAGCGCCCCAGGGCGCCAGGGGGCGCCTTGCCCACCGTCTCCACCGGGGACGGACGATCCGCCTCCCCGGGCCGCATGGCCCGGCGGACCCCGCGACGTGATGCGCGGCCCGTTCCACGGGCCGGCGCCTCCCGTCCGCCGCGAAGCACCGGACCCGGCCCAGGCCCGGCCCGTATCGGCCCACGATCGGCCGTCGGCTTCGTTCACGTATGCCAACGGCCCGTTCTTACGATTTCCGCGCCGCGCACCGGTACGGAAATGAGTCGATACGTGCCCCGCCCAGTCGAGGAAAGGTTCCGCTTGAACCGCGACCGCACACCCCGTTCCACCGACCGATATTCCCGTACCCGTGGCGGAGGCCCGTCGGGATCCGGCTCCCGTTCCTCCGGTGGGGGATTCCGTTCCCAGGGCTCGGGCCACTCCGGTCAGGCCCGTTTCGGCGCCCCCGCCCGGCGTTCCGGCGGATACGGCCGCAGGCCCGTCGCCAAGCAGGGCGAATTCGAGCTGCCGAAGACCGTCACCCCCGCGCTTCCCCCCGTCGCGGCCTTCGCCGACCTGGACCTGCCGGACGCCGTGCTGGCCGCGCTGACCGCCCAGGGCGTCACCGAGCCGTTCCCGATCCAGGCGGCCACCCTGCCGAACTCGCTGGCCGGCCGCGATGTGCTGGGCCGGGGCCGTACCGGCTCCGGCAAGACGCTCGCCTTCGGCCTGGCCGTGCTGGCCCGCATGGAGCGCCGCCGCGCCGAGGCCCGCCACCCGCTGGCCCTGATCCTCGTCCCGACCCGTGAGCTGGCCCAGCAGGTGACCGCCGCGCTGACCCCGTACGCCAAGCCGCTGCGGCTGCGGATGGCCACCGTCGTCGGCGGCATGTCGATCGGCCGCCAGGCGGCCGCGCTGCGCGGCGGCACCGAGATCGTCGTCGCGACGCCGGGCCGCCTCAAGGACCTCATCGAGCGCGGCGACTGCATCCTGGACCGGGTCGAGGTCACAGTGCTCGACGAGGCCGACCAGATGGCCGACATGGGCTTCATGCCCCAGGTCACCGAACTGCTGAACCAGGTCCGCACGGACGGGCAGCGCATGCTGTTCTCGGCGACCCTGGACCGCAACGTCGACCTGCTCGTCCGCCGCTACCTGAACGACCCGGTCGTCCACTCGGTGGACCCGGCCGCGGGCGCGGTGACCACGATGGAGCACCACGTGCTCTACGTGCGCGGCGCCGACAAGTACGCCACCACGACGGAGATCGCGGCGCGCGACGGCCGCGTGATCATGTTCCTGGACACCAAGCACGCCGTGGACCAGCTCACCGACCACCTGCTCAGCAGCGGAGTCCGGGCGGCGGCGCTGCACGGCGGGAAGTCCCAGCCGCAGCGCAACCGGACCCTGGAGCGCTTCAAGACCGGGCACGTCACGGTCCTGGTGGCGACCAACGTCGCGGCGCGCGGCATCCACGTCGACAACCTCGACCTCGTCGTCAACGTCGATCCGCCGAGCGACCACAAGGACTACCTGCACCGCGGCGGGCGCACCGCGCGGGCCGGGGAGTCCGGCAGCGTCGTCACGCTGGTGCTGCCCAACCAGCGCCGCGAGATGACCCGGCTGATGGCCGACGCGGGCATCACCCCGCAGATCGCCGAGGTCCGCTCCGGCGAGGCCGAGCTGAGCCGCATCACCGGCGCGCAGGCACCCTCCGGCGTGCCCGTCACCATCACCGCACCGCCCTCCGAGCGGCCCGCGGGCGGTTCGCGCGGCCGGCGCGGGCGCCCGGCGCAGGGGCGCCGCACCTCGCCCCCGGCGGCCCGGAGCGGCGCACCGCGCCGGTCGTCCGGCAACCACGCCGGCTGACGCACGCGTACGGTCCGGAGCCCGGTCCCCGAGGGGGGCCGGGCTCCGGCGATTCGGGGCGGGTCAGGTCCAGAGCGCCCCGGCGAGCGTGACGCCCGCGAAGGCCGCGCCGAGGCCCGTGACCACGCTCGCCACGACGTTGGCCACCGCGTGGAACCGGGCCCCGTCCTCGGCCAGTCGCAGCGTCTCGTAGCTGAACGTGGAGTACGTGGTCAGCGCCCCGCAGAACCCGGTCCCGAGCAGCAGGTGCAGATGCGAGGAGGCGGCCCCGGCCGCCGCCGCGCCGGTCAGCAGGCCCAGGAACAGGCAGCCGGCCGTGTTCACGATGAACGTCCCCCACGGGAGGGCGGTGTGGCGGCGGGACCGCACGGCCCGGTCGGTCAGATGGCGCAGCGGGGCGCCGATGGCCGCTCCGGCGATCACGAGGAGCCAGTTCAACGCCGCTCCCCCGGCATGCCGGGGCCGTCGCCGGGGCTCTGGCTCCGCACGGTCCGCCACGCCAGCGCGCGGCGCGTCAGCCACACCGCGCTCCACACCGCCGCGAGGGCCGCGAGCAGGGTCGCGCCGAGGTAAGCCGCCCCCGTGCCCGCCCGGCCCTTCGCCACGAGGCGTTCGATGTCCACCGCGTAGGTGGAGAAGGTGGTGAACCCGCCGAGCACGCCGGTGCCGAAGAACGGCCGGACCAGCCGGGGCGCCGCCCACGCCTCGCTGATCACCACCATGAACACGCCGATCACCGCGCAGCCGGCCACGTTGACCACGAGGGTCGTCCAGGGGAAGCCGTCCGGCGCGGGGGGCCACAGCAGCGAGGCCCCGTAACGGGCGGACGCCCCGGTCGCACCGCCGAGCGCGACCACGGCGACGACCGCGGTCTGCGGGTTCTTCCCCGTGCGGGGGCCGAGGACTCCGGGCGCTCTGCCGGGCATCGCGTCTCCTGCCTGCCGGGGCGCCCACCGGGCGTGGGCGCGCGTCTGCGCAGGTAGGGACCGTGGGCGGGGTTCGCCGGCCGCGGTTCGGGTACGGCTGGCCCCACCGCCGCGCAGCGGCCGCCACCGGCCTTCGCCGCCCCAGGATATCGGCGGAGCGTGCCGGGGCGGGCCACGGAGATATTCCGCGCCCGGGCCCCTATCACCCGATCGGCCACCTCATCTGCGGGCCGGGCGGGAAAGCCGCAGGGTGGACCCATGTGGCCCCATCGAATATGGCTGGGTGCCGCGGTCCTCCCGCTGGCTCTGCTGGTCCCGCGGGACACCCCGGTGCCCCACGTCCTGGCCGAGCCGCCCCCCACGCCCGCGCATGAGCGGGCGCGGACGGTGCCGCGGCCGGCGATCGTCAGCAGGGCGGCCTGGCACGCGGACGAGTCCATCGTCCGGGAGCACGCCGCCTACACGGGCGCCGTCCGCGCGGTCTTCATCCACCACACGGGGGAGACGAGCGACTACGACTGCGCTCAGGCGCCGGAACTGATCCGGAACGTCGAGGAGGCCCACATCAAGGGCAGGGGCTGGGACGACATCGGCTACAACTTCCTCGTCGACCGGTGCGGAACGATCTACGAGGGCCGGGCCGGCGGCGTCACGCGCTCGGTGCGCGGTGCGCACACCACGGGCTTCAACGCCGACAGCGTGGGCATCGCGGTGCTCGGTGACTACCACGACGGCGAGAAGGTGCCCGCCGTCGTCGTCCGGGCGCTGGCGACCCTCGCGGCCTGGAAGCTGCGGCCGGGCGAGGACCCGCGCGGCAAGGTGCGGCTGCGCTCGACGAACGACAGGAGCAGGTACCCCAAGGGCGAGGTGGCCGTGCTGAACGTCATCTCCGGCCATCGCGACACGTACCAGACGAGCTGCCCCGGCCAGGCCCTGTACGACGAACTGCCCGAGATCCGGACGATGGCGGCCGCCCTGCGCGAGGCCGCCGAGCGCGAGGGGCGGGCGGACACGGAGAACGCCGAGAATACGCACTAGTACGTAAATTACTTGACGCTAGTGCGTACGGGGTTAGGGTGCCCCCATGCCCGCTACGAGCCCGCTCCCCGTGACCCTGACCGGCGGCCACGTCCGCCTCGAACCCCTCGCCCCCGCACATCTCGACGACCTCTTCGCCGCCGGTGGCGACGACGACGAGGTCTGGCGCTGGCAGGGCGTCCCGACGCCCCGCACCCCGCAGGCGCTGGAGGCCAACCTCACCTCCCTGGTGGCGGACGCGTCGTACGTGCCGTTCGCCGTCATCCACCTGGCGACCGGCCGGGCCATCGGCTGGACCGGCTTCCTGGACATCGACGTGCGGCACGAGCGCCTGGAGATCGGCTCGACCTGGTACGGCCGCGCGCACTGGCGTACCGCCGTCAACACGGAGGCCAAGCTGCTCCTGCTCACCCACGCCTTCGAGGAACTGGGCATGGGACGCGTGCAGTTGAAGACCGACCACCTCAACGAGCGCTCCCAGGCGGCGATCGCCCGCCTCGGGGCCCGCCGCGAGGGCGTCCTGCGCCGCCACCGCCGCCGCCCGGACGGCAGTTGGCGCGACACGGTGTACTTCTCGCTGCTCGCGGAGGAGTGGCCGGAGGCGAAGGCGCGCCTGGCGGCGCGGCTCTGAGGTGAAGACACCCGGCCGGCCGGTGGCGGCCGGTGACGCGGACGGGGTGTGCCCGGGGGCCCGGCCGCCGCCGGCCTCCGCTCAGCAGCCCCCCGTGAAGCGGCCCGGCCCGTACGCCGCGTCCAGCCGGTATGTGCCCGCCTCCCGCACGGTCAGCCGTGTCCACTCGCCGTCCTGCCGCAGGCAGGCCCCGCCGGGGCCGTGTACGCGGAGCCAGGGCGAGTGGGCGAGGCGTACGATCACCGAGCCGGCGTGCTCCATGCGCAGGACCAGGTCCGCCTCGCCGCCGCCGGTGACCGTGGCGGGCGGGGGCGCGAGCGGGGTGGCGTCCCGGACCCGGTAGACCGTCCAGCCGTCGTCCCGCCACACCTGCTCCAGCCACGGCAGCCCGCCCCTGACCAGGTCCGCTTCGGCCTCGGCGGGCCCGTCCGGCCGGCCGTGGTGCAGGACGACGAGGCCCACGGCCCAGCGGTCGAGCCAGGCCCGGTAGCGGTCCGGGGTGAGCTCGCCCTCGTAGAAGAGCCGGCCGCGCTCGACGTCGAGCTGGCGGTTCCAGCCCCGGGCCATGGCCACGTGCGGGGCGAGGAGGGTCGCCTCCCGGTGGTCGCGTGCCGGGACGACCTCCACGCGGACCCGGTCGGCGCCGAGGCGGTCGAGTGCGGCGACGACGCCCTCGGTGTGCGAGGCCCAGGCCGGCACGGTGGTGGAGACGCGCAGGTCGTCCAGGGTCTTGTCGACGAGCCAGAACCCGGAGAGCGCGAGGGCGGCGGCGAGCACCCCCGTGCGCGCCCGCGCCCCGGCCCGGACCGTGGCGAAGAGCGCCGCACACAGGACGGGCACGGCGACGAGTCCGAGCAGCCGCTCGACGTTCGTGCCGACGGGGGACGCGACGAGGAACGTGAGCAGCACGCCGACGGCGTACACGACGGCCCCGTAACGCGGCACCCGCCACTCCCGTGCCCGGGGCGCCGCGATCGCGAGCGCCGCGCAGACGGCGATCGGCGGCCACAACCGGTCGGCGGGCATGGGTTGTTCGCCCTGGAAGGGGAACAGCAGCGTGGTGGCCCCGACGACCGCGAAGAACGGGACCACCAGGACGGCCCCCGTCCGCCACCGGCGGTCGAGGGCGTACGCCGCGCCCGTCACGACCAGGAACAGCCCGGCCACCGGGCTGGCCATCGTCGTGAGCGCCCCCGCCGTCGCGGCCACCGGGGCCCGGCCGGCGTACAGGCAGGCGACGAGCCCGATGGCCACGCCGAGCGCGAAGGTCGTACGCCCCGACGCGACGTTGCACCACAGGGCGAGCGCGCCGAGCAGCGCGGGCACGAGCGCGTGGCGCACACCCGTACGCACGAAGAGGCGGGCCATGAGCCAGGTGGCGGCGAGCCCGGAGAGCACGGAGACCGTCCGGACGCCGAGCAGGGCCATCACGTACGAGGAGAAGACGCTTTAGTTGGCGGTGTGCATCCCCCCGTACCAGGAGAGGTTGTACGCCGATTCCGGGTGGCGTGCGGTGAATCCGGCCCACGCCAGCTGCGCGGCGAGGTCACCGCCGCCGGTGGCCAGGACGGCGGCCCACACGGCGTACAGCGGCAGCACGGCCGCCACGGAGATCAGCGGCACACGGTGGACCCGCCACCACGGCCGCCCCGTGCCCGCCCGCCACCGCGGCTCCCGCTTCGATTCGCCCGCGTCCGCCCGTACCTCTTCGCCGACCGCCACCCGGCAAACGTACCGGCCCCGAGGGGGTGGGCGGGAGGCCCCGATCCCGGTTCGAAACTTTCGAGAAGAGGGGTATGCGGGTCGCTGGGAAGGCTCGCTTCCGCCGGATTTTCATCCGGGTCGCCGTCTAGGAGACGGCTCCTGAACTGTGGTGATGCTCAACTCCCTTGCGGGGAAAGCCATTCGACAGTTTCGCAACTCGTGCCGAAACCATTGACACCCCCTGGGGGCGGTCCAACACTGAGCGCCGTCGGCAGCCCCCGCCGACGCCCACCTGCTCACGAGGACGAGGAGGAGCTCCCCCATGCACGCGACCCCCGCACATCCGACGAGCCGCCCGCGAGGCCGCACCCGACCGACCGACGGCCTCCGCCTGTTCATCCGCAGCGCCTTCGCCCTGGTGATGGCCGCCGTCGCGGCGATCGCCCTGCCCGGCACGGCCACCGCCGACACGACCGTCACCTCGAACCGGACGGGGACCGACAACGGCTACTACTACTCGTTCTGGACCGACAGCCCCGGCACCGTCTCGATGAACCTCGGTTCCGGCGGCAGCTACGGAACGTCCTGGAGCAACACCGGCAACTTCGTCGCCGGCAAGGGCTGGAGCACCGGCGGGCGCCGCAGCGTGACCTACTCCGGCTCCTTCAACCCGTCGGGCAACGCCTACCTGGCCCTCTACGGCTGGTCGCAGAACCCGCTCGTGGAGTACTACATCGTCGACAACTGGGGTACGTACCGGCCCACCGGAACCTTCAAGGGCACGGTCACCAGTGACGGCGGCACGTACGACATCTACGAGACGACGCGCACCAACGCCCCCTCGATCGAGGGCAACAAGACCTTCAAACAGTACTGGAGCGTCCGCCAGTCCAAGCGGACCGGCGGCACCATCACCACCGGCAACCACTTCGACGCCTGGGCCCGGCAGGGGATGAACCTCGGCAGCTTCAACTACATGATCATGGCCACCGAGGGCTACCAGAGCAGCGGCAGCTCCAGCATCACGCTGGGCAGCACGTCCGGCGGCGGCGACAACGGCGGCGGCACCCCCGGCGGCGGCAGCAACGGCTGCACCGCGACGCTCTCCGCGGGCGAGAAGTGGGGCGACCGCTACAACCTGAACGTCGCGGTCTCCGGCTCCAGCAACTGGACCGTGACGATGAACGTGCCGTCCCCGGAGAAGGTCCTCTCCACCTGGAACGTCAGCGCCAGTTACCCCAGCGCCCAGGTGCTGACCGCCAAGCCCAACGGCAGCGGCAACACCTTCGGCGTCACCCTCCAGACCAACGGCAGCTGGACCTGGCCGACGGTGTCCTGCAGTACGTCCTGACCGTGCGGGTGCTCCGGGGCGGCGGCGGCCGCCCCGGAGCACCTCAGAGGATCGGCGGCCTTCCCAGCCGGGTCATCCGCCCCGCGACGGGGTCGCCCTCCGGTCCTTTGAGCGACCCCGGCGTCCGGCCGGACGGTCACCTTGATTCTCCCGGGATGCCCCGTCCTTCGGGGCGGGGAGGAACGGGCTATCGGCGCAGGGCAGATGTGCGTTCCGGTGTGCACCGCACGGAGCAGGGCGACGACCACATGGACCTCGTCCGCGTCGCGCAGCACCTCCAGCCCGACGTTGCGGCCGCCGGGACACCCCGGATTCTCCGTGAGCGGCACTTCGGTCACGACGGCGGCGCCGGGGGTGCCCGCCGCGTCCAGGAGGACGGCCGAAACGTCGCCGAGCGAGGTTGCGTCGGTCAGAGGTCGTCAGCCGTTCCGTCGATCGCCGGGCCGGTCCCCTCCGGCAGGTTCGCGACGATGAGAGCGACGGCGTCCTCCACGGTGTCGGGTTTACCGAGCACGGTGTGGTCGGAACTGCGGATCACCATGAAGCCGCCGCCGGCACGGGGGTACAGGGTGCCCACGTCATTGGTCCAGGGGAAGCGGGTGCACCGGTGGAGGGACAAGGCACCGTGGCTGACCATCGGGAACAGTTCCCGCAGCCGGGGGGTGGGCGTGGGCGGCCCGGGGCATGGCCGGGTCGATCAGGCCTTCGGCGGAGTCGAGGATCTCCCTCCATTGCGCCGAGACGATCTCCGCGGCGGACGTACGGCCCTCTTCGTCTGTCATGGTGCGATTCATTTCTTCTTGTCAGGTGTGGGCGGTTGTATCTCGGGGATGTCGGGCTTCGGGACCTTGATCTCCTCATTGCCCGAGTACCAACGTATTTCCTCCCAGGGGCGGCCGAGCGGCTCGGGATCGCCGTACATCACGTCGGACTCGTACATGCGCACATTGCGGGCGACGACGCTCATCTCCCAGGCCGTTCCATAGCCGGTCGCCGGGTAGCACGTGCCGGGCCGGCCCCGTCGCGCCGATGAGCGCGCCCAGCAGGCGGGCGCGCTCATCGGCGGGCGTGCCGTGCGCAACGGCGGCCACCCGTTCCCGCGCGCGGGAGATCGGGCCGTCCGGGCCCACGGGGTGGCGCCGCTGCGCGATGATGCCCAGGGCCCGGCTGCGCTCCGCGCGCAGGGCCCGCCCCTTCTCCGAGTCGTGGGCGAGCAGCAGTGGTTCCTCGGGAAGGGTGAAGTGCTGCACGAACACCACGGCGTGGTCCCCTGGGCGCGACGGACGAGGGCCATGGTCGTACGCGCCTGCGAGAACCGTCACCGTGAGCGGCCGGGATCCCCGGCCCCGTGCTCGGCCGCCCAGTGGCGGGCCCGGGCGTACGCGGTGTCGAGCGCGCCGAAGACCGCGGTCGTGGCCGGGACGATCCCGTCCTCCCCGAGCCGCCGGCCCAGACCGGACCGCTCCAGCAGCCGTACGAACGCGGGCTGCACCCCGCACAGGACCAGCCGGCCCCCTTCGCCGGCGAGGCGGGCGGCGTACCGGTCGAGGAGCTTGAGCATGGCGGAGGACGGCACGTCGGGCAGGGCGCGGAGGGTGAGGACGAGGACCGCGCCGCGCGCGCCGTCGGTGGCCGGCAGCAGGTGCTCGATGCGGGGGAGTTCCGCGAAGAACGAGGAGCCCGCGTACTCGAGGACGGTGACCGAGCCCGGCGCCAGCACGGCCGGCGGCTCGGTGGTCTCCCAGTGGCCGGGGCCGGACGGGCGGTCGGGGGTGCGGCGCAGGGCGACGAGCCGGGCCTGACGGGCCGCCTGGGCGCAGTAGAGCAGGAGGGAGAGGACCGCGCCGAGCACGATCGCCTGCTGGAGGGGGAGTTGAGTGGTGGCGAGGAAGGTGAGGATCATCGCCGCCGACGACATCCACGAGGTCCGCAGGACGAGCAGGACGTCGTGCCGCTTGCCCCAGATCAGTTCGCCGCCGACGACGAGGATCAGCCCGCCGATGACGGGCATGGGGATGCGCTCGGCGAGCGAGCCGCAGACCAGGACGACCAGGGCGAGGAAGACGCCGGAGACCACGCCCGCCCAGCGGGTCCGCGCCCCCGCGGAGACCGCGACTCCGGTACGGGACAGGGACCCGCCGGACGGCAGCGCCTGGAAGAGGCCGCCGAGCAGGTTCGCGTATCCCTGCGACCGGAAGTCGCCGTTGACGTCCGACCGCGAGCCGTCCGGGTTCGGCACCGAGGGTGAGACCCCGGCGGCCTGCGCGAGGGCGACCAGCGCCACGGAGCACGCTCCGCCGATCAGATGCGGCACGGCGGACAGGTCCGGTGCGGAGAAGGAGGGCAGCGCGCCGGGGATGGACGCGATGTCCCGTACGAGCTCCACATCGGTGCCCAGGACCGCCACGCCGACGCTGGTGACGACCATGGCGATGAGCAGGGCGACGGGCTCCAGCCGCTTCACGGCCCGCGAGGCGGCCCACACGGCGACGGTGACGGCGGCGACGAGGGTCGCGGCGCCTTCCCACTTTCCGGCGTGCGCGATCCAGTCGCCCAGTTGGTACAGCTTGTTGTGGCCGTGCGGGTCGTACCCGGTGGCGTCCTCGAGCACACCGGTGATGATCTGGAGGGCGATGCCGGTCGAGAAACCGGTCATCACCGCGTTCGACACGAAGCTCATCACCGCGCCGAGCCGCAGGACGCCCATGAGCAGCATCACCGCACCGACCATCACGGTCAGCACGGCCACGTTCCCGGCGTCCTTGGGGTCCAGCCCGGCGTCCGAGAGCACGCTCTGCGAGGTCAGGGCGATGGCGCTGGTCAGCGTCGTGACCATGAGGACGGTACGGGAGGTCAGCGAGCCCGCGATCGCGGGCACCACCCCCGCGTAGAGCCCGGCGACGGGATTGAAGCCGGCGATCGACGCGTACGCCATGCCCTCCGGGATGGAGAAGAGCCCCGTCACCGCCCCGGACGCGGCATCGGCGGGGCGAGGCCGCCCGAGCCCGCGCAGCCGGGAGAACGCCTCCGTCCACGGGCGGGCCGCCATCAGGTGGTCAGACCGCTGAGGGCATCCCCGATGTACTTCACGCCCAGGACGAGGAAGAGCACGGTCATGATGGCCGGATTGTGGCGGGCCATCCACGCCTTCCAGCCACCGAGGACCTGCTCCGCCTTGTCGCCCCCGGTCAGGTAGACGCCGAGCGGGAGCAGCGTGCAGAGCGAGGCGATGAGCACCATGAGGACCGCGGCGACGGCCTTGCCGCCCGCGTCGGCGGTGGACCCGGCGATGGAGACGGCGCCGCCGACGGCGAGGACGAGGTTCTTGGGGTTGGCGGCGGCGAGGACGGCGGCGAGACCGGCGGCCTTGCCGGGGCTGAAGGTGTCGATGGCCTTCATCCAGCCGGGCACCGGGGCCTCCTGGCCCTCACGAGGACGGTCCTTCCACTGCTTCACGCACAGGAGCAGGAAGAGCAGACCGAGAACGAGCTTGAGCCACAGGGTCCAGGCGGCCGGTCCGTCGTCGCCGGCGGCGTCCGCGCCGGAGCCGGCGAGGATCACGACGGTGACGACCACGCCGAGGGCGACGATCCACCCGCCGGTGAACGCGAGACCGTTCGTCCGTCCCTTCGGGGTGGCCAGCATGAGGATCACCGCGATCAGCGGCAGGGGGCTGATGGCGATACCGACGGCCGAGGTCAGCATCTGACCGATGGCGTCACCCACGGGCTGTCTCCATGCATGTCTCCTTGCCCGGCCGGGAAGGGGCCCGGCGAGTCTCCGGACCGGGGTGCGGCCGCCGGGGCCGCGCGAGCCCGGCCCTCTCATCCTCGGCCGCCCCCGGCCCGCCCGCTCGCTGGGAGTGACCCGAACGGGTGCCCCGGGGCGGCCGGGTGCCGGTGCCGGGGTCCCGGGCGACGGTGGAGCCCCTGCACGCCGACCGCGGGGGCGGGACAGGAGCGGTGGACGGGAGCCGAACTCGCGCTCCGGGCCTGGGAAGCACCCGGCACCCGGGCATCCGGCATCCGGGCATCCGGCATCCGGGCATCCGGCAGTCTGCAGGGCTGCCGACCTGTGACAACGCCCCCTGGAGGCGCTGTTCTCGCGGCCCCGGCCGCGCCCCCTCGTCCCCGCCGCTCACCGTCGCTGTCGGCACGTGGTGGCACGCGGGGCGGTCCGCCGGCGGAGGGGGCGAAGCCCTCACCCGTACCGCCGTTTCCCGGACGGCGCCCCACGCGCATGCACGCGAGCCCTCGCCGGCGCCCGGGGCGCCGCCTCAGTCCGAGGCCGGCGACTCTGCCGACTGGGCGGCGCGGCGGTACTCGGCGTTGATGCGCTGCGCCTCTTCCAGTTGGTCTTCCAGGACGACGATGCGACAGGCGGCCTCGATGGGTGTGCCCTGGTCGACCAGTTCACGGGCGCGGGCGGCGATGCGCAACTGGTAGCGGGAGTAGCGGCGGTGGCCGCCTTCCGAGCGCAGCGGGGTGATCAGACGGGCTTCGCCGATGGCACGGAGGAAGCCCTGGCTCGTGCCGAGCATCTCGGCGGCCCGGCCCATCGTGTAGGCGGGATAGTCGTCGTCGTCAAGACGGCCGTACGAGTTGTCTGCTGTCACTTGCACCTCTTCGTGGAACGCGTGGAGGGGCCTTGGTGCCACACGGCACCAAGGCCCCGAAGGAACTACTACACCACCTGCCGGCCCTGACACGGCGCCGGCCTTCTGTATCCGCAGCTCCGACCCGGCTGCTGTCGGGAGCGCGGGGATCGCGGTTGCTTGACCGGAGACCACCTCACTATCGATGTCCTGCGGTACCCGGGTGGGCCGGTGGCTCCGTCCCGGGCGATCCTGATGGCGCGGGCTCCTCCGTTCTTCCTGCGGTGATCAATTACTTACCGGTGGGGTACTTCGTACTGCACTCGCGGGTACCGCCACTGTCGTGACAGCGGTCCCGCCTCGGCGGCCCCTTGCTGCGGGCCACCCGGTCCGGCCGTCAGTCCCGTCGCCGTCCTGCAACAACCCTGGCTTCGAAACTCCACCGCCGTACCGTCCTGCGACTACGTCCACTACCGGCAGTCCGTCTCTGCCGGGTATTGCTGTCTCTCTGGGTACGGAAGAAAGGCTAACTGGATCGCAACGCGATGTCTACTCTGATCACGATAGATTTTCGGGTTCCTCGTGAGGAGGTAATCGACCTCCGCGGACTCGTGGGCCGACCCGGGACCCCCGGATCACCCGAGCGGCCGCAGTCGTGCGCCGGTCCTTCGAGGAAGCGGGCCGGTCTCCCGGAGGACTGCCGGCCGGGGGACGGCAGGACGAGCCGTGAATAAGATCGGCTCTCATGTCGAAGCCTGACGAGCTGCTCGTTGACGTCGCCACGCTGGTGGAGTCCGGGCACAGCAACCAGATGTCCCTGACCGTGGTCGCCGGTGGTGCTGTCATCACCGGTCGGCTGGCACCCGAAGCCGTGTGGAGGCAAAGAGTGTCGGAAGTCCTGACGGACTCGCCCCGGCTGGGCGAGTTCTCCGCCGTGTTCACCGCTACGACGCGGAGGGACGGCCCGCCCGCGTATCTGCACTTCCATATGGCGCGGATCCTCCAGGGCACGGTGGGGATCCCGGAGACGGGCGGGATGTACCGCGTCTCGATCGCGGATGTCAGCGCCTGGACCATGGGCGACTTCACCTACTCCGAGCACTGACCTCGCGCGGAGGAATCCACGGGTACGCGTGAGGGCCCGACCGGTACGTGCCGGTCGGGCCCTCACGCGTGTTCAGGGGGCGGCCGCCCGGGCGGCCGGGCGGGCATCAGGCGGTCAGACGGCCACCGGGCTGCCGAGCATCGCGGAGGCGTGCTGGAGCGGGCTGAGGGCCGGGGCGGACGCGGCGGTCAGGGACGCGCTGCGGCAGGTGAAGCCGAGCTTGGTCATCGCCCGGAGGACTTCGTCGGCGCTGAAGTCGCGGCGGTCCTGGCGGGTGATGACCTCACCGACCTGCTTGACGGGGTAGGTGCGGCGTCCGATGGTCACGGAGTCGCCGACGACCTCTTCGGGCCTGACGCCCCTCATGGAGTCCAGGACGCCGCTCTTGGTGAGCTCGAACGGGAAGCGGGCGATGACACAGCGCACGATGCCTCACAGGGAGAGAAGGGGATTGTCCCGCGGGGAGACGGTTCAGAGGGCCGGGGCGAGGGCGCCCGGGGCGTTGTCCCTCTCGTCCGCGGCGAAGTGGGTGGAGAGCCGGCGGTACGTGGGGTCCTTTGCCGCCATGGCGGCGGGTGCGGGGCGCGGCCCGCGGTCGCCGAGGACGTCACGCAGCTGGAGCCGGTCCGAGTAGCCGGGTCCGTCGCGGACGACGGTGAGGTGGGCACGGGTGACCAGCCCGGTGCACAGGCCGTCGTTGTCGCAGACCCTCAGGCGTCCGGTCCTGGCACTGGCCATGACGGACAGGGCGACCTCCACGGTCATGTCGTCGCAGACCTGGGGTCCGGCCGCGTCCATGGAGTCGAGCGTCTCCGGGGGGACGGGGCCGGCGTCCGTCGGGTCGGACTGGTGCTGGACCGGTGTCACAACTGCCTCCTGGGGAGATGGATCGGCTTCCGGATCACGCGGTGCTCAGGCCGCCGCGTCCGATACGGGCCGGCGTCCGCCGCCGCGCCGGGCAGCCGCGGCCGGGTTGCGTCGAGTGGTGGGGGACGTGCCGCGCCTGCGCCGCTCGGGAGCGGGGGCGGTGATCGTCACGGGGATGCCGGAGGGGGTCCGGGCGCCGGTGATCCGGCTGAGCGTTTCCTCGCCGGAGCGGACCTGGGTGGTCCGGGGCACGATGCCGGCAGCCGCCATGAGGCGGGTCATGTCGCGGCGCTGGTTGCTGGTGACCAGGGTGACGACACTGCCGGACTCGCCGGCCCGCGCGGTACGGCCGCCGCGGTGGAGGTAGTCCTTGTGGTCGGCCGGCGGGTCCACGTTCACGACGAGGTCGAGGTGGTCGACGTGGATGCCGCGTGCCGCGACGTTCGTCGCCACCAGGACGGTGACGTGCCCGGTCTTGAACTGGGAGAGGGTGCGGGTGCGCTGCGGCTGCGACTTGCCGCCGTGCAGAGCGGCCGCCCGGACCCCGCTGGCGAGGAGGTGCTGGGTGAGACGGTCCACGGCGTGCTTCGTGTCCAGGAACATGATCACCCGGCCCTCGCGCGCGGCGATCTCCGTCGTCAGCCGGTGCTTGTCGGCACCGTGCACGTGCAGGACGTGATGTTCCATCGTGGTGACCGCGCCCTGCGAGGGGTCCACGGAGTGGACGACGGGATCGGTGAGGTAGCGCCGCACCAGGAGGTCGACGTTACGGTCCAGAGTCGCGGAGAAAAGCATGCGCTGGCCCCCGGGGCGGACCTGGTCCAGGAGCGCGGTGACCTGCGGCATGAAGCCCATGTCGGTCATCTGGTCGGCCTCGTCCAGGACCGTGGTCGCGACCTGGTCCAGCCTGCAGTCACCGCGTTCGATCAGGTCCTTGAGGCGGCCCGGGGTGGCCACGACGACCTCGGTACCGCCCCGCAGCGCGTTCGCCTGCCGGCCGATCGACATCCCGCCGACGACGGTGGCCAGGCGCAGCCTCGCGGCGCGGGCGTAAGGGGTGAGGGCATCGGTGACCTGCTGGGCGAGCTCCCGGGTGGGGACCAGGACCAGGGCCAGCGGCTGACGGGGCTCGGCGCGCCGGCCGGCGGTGCGGGCCAGCAGGGCCAGGCCGAAGGCGAGCGTCTTGCCGGAGCCGGTCCGGCCGCGGCCCAGGACGTCCCGGCCCGCCAGGGAGTTCGGCAGCGTCGCACCCTGGATCGGGAACGGCGTGGTCACGCCCTGCGCGGTGAGCGCGTCCAGCAGGCTCCTCGGCAGGTCGAGGCCGCTGAACGCCTCGACCGCGGGCAGTGCCGGGGTGAGCGTCTCGGGCAGGGCGAACTCTCCCCGCATCGCGGTGGGCCGGCGGCCACCCGAACCGCTCGGACGTGTGGAACGGCTCGGGGCGGACGAGGGGAAACGGCTGCCCCGGGCCGAACCAGCGGCGGGGGCGTACCCGTGGCCGTCACCGCGGCGGGCGTGGGAGGAACGGCTGTTCGTGCGGGTGGGGTTCATGCTGAACCTTCCTTGATACGGCACGTATCAAGGAATTCCGCAGCGGAGTAGCGGCGCGGGGAATCACAGGCACGGACCGAATGGAATGCGAACGCGGCCCACGGAAAATCCGTGCCGGCGTAGGCGGAAACGGGGGATGGCGCGCGAGAGGGGATCCGGCGCGTCGTCGGCACCGGCTTCGAGGAGGCTGAGCCCCTCAATAATGTGTTCCCGTGGACGTGGCCACCATGGAAATGCAAGTAGCTGGGGCCCGCACCCCGAGGGATGCGGGCCCCAGCTACGAAATGCGCGTCGGCGTCAGGCGGAAACGATGTTCTCGGCCGTCGGGCCCTTCTGGCCCTGAGCGATGTCGAAGGAGACCTTCTGGCCTTCCTGCAGCTCGCGGAAGCCCTGGGCGGCGATGTTCGAGAAGTGGGCGAACACGTCGGCGCCGCCACCGTCCTGCTCGATGAAGCCGAAGCCCTTTTCCGCGTTGAACCACTTCACAGTGCCAGTAGCCATGTCGATCTCCTTTGGGCAGTGCACCGGGATCCGCACTCTGCGGATCCCGCTGTCGCCGCGATGATGCCCTGCCCGGAAACGACCGGAAATACGAAGCACCCCCTGCGGCTTGAGGCCGACCTGAGGCGCTTGAAGTTTTTGGGTACCAAAACTGCAACTGAGTCCGACAGTAGCACGCTCCCGGGGATTATGTGCGTCAATTATTTTCCCGCGCATGCCGCAACAGAAACCCTCCCGGTGTGGGCCGTTAAATTCTGAGACCGCCGGCACAGGTATTCAGTACCTCGGGTACGGCGTTTTCCCGAAAGCAAGGAGGCGGCCGGCCCCTGCTCCGGTGGGCGGAGCGGGGGCCGGGGTCAGGCGGTCGGGGTGTCGGGGCGGGCGTCGTACGCGGCGCGGGCGGCGTCGATGTGCGGCAGGTGCGTGATGCTCCACTCCAACAGGGGCATGGTGGCTTCACGGAGGGTCCGGCCCATCGGAGTGAGTTCGTAACTGACGTGCGGCGGCATGACATTGCGGACGGTCCGGGTGAGGATCCCATCGCGTTCCAGGCCGCGCAGGGTGACGGTGAGCATCCGCTGGCTGATCCCGTCGACGGCCCGCTTGAGTTCGGTGAAGCGGCGTGGCCCCTGGCTGAGGTCGCGTACGACCAGCAGCGACCACTTGTCGCCGACGATGCCGAGCACTTCGCGAGCCTGGCACGGGTTCCTCGTCCGTGCCGCCCGCGAGGTGCCGCCCGCTGCGCCGTTCATGGTTACCTCCGGAGAACCGGGGCACGTGAATGTGCCTTATTGATCGGGGTGCGGCAGGTGCAGCACGATGATTACGGTTCCCGAAGAGAACCGAGGTGCAAACAGGAACCGTGATGTTCCCGTGCCGCCACGCCTCGAAAAGGAAGAAGAATTCCGCATGGCAACCTTTCTGCTGGTGCACGGTGCCTGGCACAGCGGCCGGTGCTGGGAGCGGGTGGTCCCCCTGCTGGAGTCGGCCGGACACCGCGTGTTGGCGCCCTCGCTGACCGGCTACGGCGACAAGGCACACCTGCTCGGTCCCGACGTGGGGCTCGACACGCACGTCGAGGACGTCGTAAGGCTGATCCACGAGGAGGACCTGAGCGAGGTGGTGCTCGTGGGGCACAGCTACGCGGGGCTGGTCGTCTCGTCCGTGGCCAACGAGGTGCCGGAACGGATCGCGCATCTGGTGTACCTGGACGCGATGGTCCCGGAGCACGGCGAGACCGCCGTCGACGTGCAGCCCATGACCCAGAACCTGATCGACCTGGCCGCCGGGTCCGGCCACGGCTGGCGCATCCCGCCCCCGCCCGAGATGCCTCCGCCCCTCGGGCTGTTCGGCGTTACCGACCCGGCGGACATCGCATGGCTGCGTGCGACGCTCTCCGACCAGCCGGTGCGCTGCCTGCGGCAACCGGTCCGGCTGGACAATCCCGCCTTGGACCCGGTCCCCCGTACGCACATCCACTGTGTCGGCGCGGAGCCGGAAGGCATCGTGCGGCGGCCCGTCCCCGCGACACAGCCCAACGGCTCCCCGGCGCGGATACGGGAACTGCCGACCGGACACGACTGCATGATCACCATGCCGCGGGACCTGAGCGAACTGCTGCTTGAATCCACTCTTCGTCAGCGTCCGGACCATGACCGCGGTAGCGAGCCGGAGAAGTCCCGGCACCGGTTCGTCCAGGAGACGCCGTTCAACCGGAAAGGAATCTGGCAGCGGGCACCCATGAGCGATGACGGCACGCCGAACCCGCATCGGCCTGCGGATCAACCGGTCGGACGCGGCACGGGGCTTGAGCACGGCTGATGGTGGGGTTCGCACAGGGCCGCGCCGAGCGCGCTGTGCCGGTAGCGGACGTGGCGCCCGTGGCGGGTTCGCTCCAGGAGGTGAGCTGCTCGGAGGACGGACAGGTGTTGGCTGACGGCGGCGGGGGTGACGCCGAGACGGTGAGCGAGCTCCGTGGTGGAGGCGGGTTCGGCCAGGAGGGTCAGCAGGCGCGCGCGTGGAGCGCCCAGGAGCCGTTCCAGCGCCTGGGAGGCCGGCGGCTCGGGGCGTTCGGTGAGAGTGGCCAGGCCGCGCGCGCCGTAGACGATGTGCGGCAGCGCCTGGGAGCTGAGCATGGTGGAGACGCCGTCCGCGAAGCAGCTGGGAGTCAGCAGCAGCCGGCGTCCGTCGATCGGGATCTCGGTCGGTGGCGAGGGCCATGGACCGCTGCGTTCGATGGTGAGCATGTCCTCCGCCCAGGACAGCCGGGAGCTGATTCCGGTGAGCAGGGCGTCCGCGCCGCCTTCGGCCAGGACGCGGGCGCGGTACGCGATGTCGGCCTCCAGCACGGCCTTGGCCCTGGGCCACCAGACGGGCCGCAGACACTCCACCCAGTACTCCTCCAGGGCGTCGGCGATGTCGGCGAGCAGGCGGGCCGGGTCTTCCCAGGCGTCGGCCAGTCTGGCCGGGACAGGCTCACCCAGCGGCAGGAACGTCTGCTCCAGGCCCGCCCGCACCACGGCCGGGTCGGTGGCGCGCAGCGCGTCGAACTCACGGCGGATGTGGGGTGCCGAGGTGGGCGGCCGGGGAGTGAGGAAATCGGGGACCCAGTACCGGCGGCGGGCCACCAGCGAGGTCAGCAGAACGTGGTCGAGGCGTTCGAAGGCCGGGCGGAGGCCGTCGAAGCTCTCGCGCAGCGCCGGGAAGCGCGGCGCGTGGCCACTCCACATCCGCAAGCTGAGAACGGTCTCCTGCAACGGCGAATAGGCGAACGAGGTCGCCGCGAGGTCGGCCACGCCGAGACGGAAACGAATCATTAAGTGTCAGGGTAAATCCATTCCGGGTGCACCAGGTCGAAGGTGTGCTGGTGGCATGACCACCAAGACCACCCCGGCGCCGATGCCGGCCACTCCCGCCCCGGCTCCCCGGCTGAGCGGCGACCCGACCGTGCGCGGGCTCGCCGCGTTGCTGTCGGTCAACGCCCTCGGCAACGGGCTCTTCCTGACCATCAGCACCCTGTGGTTCACCCGGGGACTGGGCTATTCCGTCGAGCGGGTCGGGCTGGCGCTGACGGTGGCGGGACTGTGCGGGATCCTCGCTGCCCTCCCCGCGGGCCGCGCGTGCGACCGCTGGAACGCGAAAGGAGTCCTGACCTGCCTGCACCTCCTGCAGGCAGGCGCGATCGCCCTGTACGCCGTCGCCGATTCCTTCCCGGTCTTCCTCGCCCTGGCCTGCCTGGCCACGGCCGGCAGCCGCGCCAACGCCGCTGCGCGCGGCGCCCTGTACGCGCATGTCCTCCCTCCTGGTCTGCGCACCCGTGCCCTGGCGCTGCTGCGGGCGGTCAACAACGTGGGCATCGGAGCGGGCGCCACCCTCGGATCGGTCGTCATCGTCTTCGACACCGGTGCGGCCTACCGGGGGGCGATCTGCCTGAGTGCCGCCGCGTCCCTCCTCGCGCTGATCCCGCTGCGCGCCATTCCCGTGCCGACCCGTGCGGTACCCGCGCAGCCGCCCCGGACAGCCCGGGTGGCAGCGGTCCGGCGAGCCGCTCCCGCGGCGGGGTCCGGGCACCCGCTTCGCGACGTGCCCTATCTCGCCGTCACCGCGCTCAACGCGGTCGTGAACACCCTCTACGTCGTTCTCGAAGTGGGGCTGCCGCTGTGGCTCCTCACCCGTACCACCGCGCCGCAGGCCGTGGTCGGCTGGCTCCTCGTCATCAACACCGTCCTTGTCGTCGCCCTTCAGGTCCGGGCTGTCCGCGGTGTCACCGGCCCGGTCCAGGCCGCGCGCGCCTTCCGGCGTGGCGGCCTCCTGGTCGCGGCTGCCTGTCTCGCCGTCGCGTGCTCCGCCGACCGCTCACCGTTCGCGGCCACGGTGGTTCTCGTGGCCGCCGTCGTCCTGCTCACTTTCGGCGAGGTCATCTCGCAGGCGGGCAGCTGGACCCTCTCCTACGACCTGGCACCCGATCACGCGCAGGGCACGTACCAGGGCATCTACCAGACCGGGATCTCCGTGAGCCAGGCACTGGGCCCCGGGCTGCTGACCGCGTTCGTCCTCCCGCACGGCATCGTGGGCTGGGCGGCTCTGGCCACCCTCTTCGCCGGCGCGGCACTCGCCCTCCCCGCAACCGCTCGCTGGGCGGTACGAGAACTCCGGGAGGCCCGGTGAGCCGGTCCCCGTAGACGGGGCTGCCCGGCATGGACGCCGGGCAGCCCCGGCACCGGCGCTCAGGTCGCCAGGCGGTTGAGGGCGTCGCCGACGTACTTCTCGCCGAGGACGACGAAGGGGGCGGTCGTGATCGCGGGGTTGTGGCCGGCCATCCATGCCTTCCCGCCACCGCGGATCGCCGTGAACCTCTCGCGCCCGCCGAGAGGTCTGGACAAAGAACCCCAGTTCTCTGACCTGGGGTTCTTCCCTGGAGCGGGTGACGAGAACCGAACTCGCGCTCCGAGCTTGGAAATCAACGGTCCTTGGGGCGTTGTAGGAGCTCTGAACTGCGCTTTCGTGCTGGACGAGGTGTATGGCCACGGTCTCGGGGAGCCGTACCTGACCGCTGTTGTCCGCTCTGTTGGGCGCGGATGGGGCACGTCGACGGCGGGTCACCAGTCTGAGGTTTTGTACGGGAGCGGGTCACGGAAAACGCAACGGAAGCCACCTGTGCTGCAGACGTTCCGGTGGCGCGGACGTCAGGCCCAGAAGGCTTCGGTGACGACGATCTGCGGGTCGGCGTGGCGGCGCATGAAGGTGTAGATGAGCCAGCCGCGTCCGCCGGCCAGGTCCACGATGTGGGGGCCGCCGGGGTTCGTGGAAGCCAGTGGCCGGACGGTCATCCACTGCGGGAGCGAGACGTCGGCGTCGATTCCTCGGAAGTACGGGTCTTCAGCGGTGATCAGTTCCGCACGAGCACTCATGACCAGGTCACTGCCTTCGGCGGGCATGTTCTGGAAGTCGTGCTGTGCCTGCTTCGTCCAGTCCATCTGCCAAGGCGGCCGGAGTGGTTCGTCGATCACTCTCCGGGCTTCCTCTCAGCGGCTTCGTGCCGGAGGCGGCTGTACTCCTCCAGAAGCCGGATGGACTCCTCGGGGTCCTCGGACTTGGCGGCCCGGGCTTCGAGGTCGCGAAGGTGCGAGTCGAGGACGGGATCCCGGGCGATGGCGTACTGCGTCCACCACAGGTGCATGAAGGCGGGCACGGGGGTGATGTTGAAGGCGTCACCGATGACGCGCTTCCAGTGCGCCTCGAAGTCCGGGAGGAGGTGCGGAGTGTGTTCCTGAATCGCCAACCGAAGTGCTTGAGGCGTGTGTTCGGGCATGGGCGGCAACCGCAGGGGTCCCCCCTCGTACCCATCGAAGTGGAGTGCATGGGCGGGCATGGTTCAGGCTCCTTGATAGGGAGGGGGGTCAGGCCGCCTCGTGCCGGTCCTCGTGCGACTGGTATCGACCGGCCATCTCCTCGAACCACTCGGCCGGCACCAGGTAGGCGACGGTCTTCCCCTTGCGGGTGATGGCGGCGGCCTCGCCGGCGATCCGGGTCCGGTCCAGGATCTCGCCCATCCCCTTGCGCAGGTCGATGGTTGTGTACGTCTTCGTCTCCATACACCGAAGCATATGGCAACTATCATAGTTGACATACACGCCCATGGGGTGCGGGCTGCCGGAAGAAGCAGACGGACACGTCGGGTGCGGAGCGGGAGCGGGGCGCCTGATCGGGCTTGTGGCAACAGAAAAGCCCCGGCCGTCGGCCTGGGGCTTTCATGGGGCGGGTGACGAGAATCGAACTCGCGCTCCGAGCTTGGGAATCAACGGTTCTTACGCTGTTGGAGGGGCTCTGACCTGCGATTTCGGAACGGGCAGGTGGATGGCTCCCGGTCTCTGGGAGCCGTATCTGACCGCTGTTGTCCGCTCTGCTGGGCACGGAGGGGGCGCGAGAGCTGGCGGTGCGACGCGTGATCCGGGCGGGCCGGCTGGTCAGAGAGGGATGATGCGAACCTGGCTGCCGCAGAGTTTGGTCATGTCGTCGCTGTCGGAGGTCAGCAGGGCGACGGGTTTCGGCTGGCGGAGCGCGACCTCGGCGACCGTGGCGTCAATGGCGTACTTGTGCCCGTGCACCCCAGCGCCTTTGAGGAGCTCAGCCGCCGCCTTCGCCGCCTGCTCGGTGACGGGCTCCACCTTGACACGGGACAGGACCCAGTTCAGGCGGGGAATGTTGGTGCGGGAGTGGCTGACTTCCACGATGGTGTTTGCCCCGATCACCAGGTCGGCTCCCATGCCGTGGAAGACCTGAAGCATGGCGAGGAGCTTGCGGTCCTGCGCGATCCAGGCGGAGAGCCCTTCCGAGTCCAGGACGACGGTCTCGATGCGCTCGCTCACGCGGCGTCCGCGTCTTTGGAAGAGCCGGCGGAGCCGAAGATCCTCACGCGGGCCTCGGCGAGCTCCTCGTCGCTGAAGCCTCCATGCTCTTCCTCGTGGCGGCGGAGGTCGTCGCCCAGAAGCTGGTGCCTGATCTGGCGGGCCACGGCTTCCGCTACATAGCCGGAGACGTTGTCCGTGAGCTTGCGGAGCTCCGCCACCTGGTCGCTGGGGAGCGTGACGGTGATGCGAGTCGTAGAGGACATAAGTCGAGCATACTGGAGTATGCGTGAGAGGGCTTGGGTTTGCGGCACCGCTCGTTCCGGTCAGGGATTCGCGACTGGAGGGTGCGGCTTCCGGCGCTGGGGGTACCCGCCCGCGGGTCATGCGAGTACCGCCGAGGCGTAGGGTCGCCGGTCTCCGGGTGAGTGTCGTACGCGAACGTGGAGGAGAGATAGCCGTCCGGGCCGATCGTGCTGACCACCCAGCCCGCGTCGTCGTACACATAGCGGAACGTAGAGTCGTTGCGGTCGGTCCAGGACGTGATCCGAGCATCCACGGCGTACGTGACGGAGTCGTCAACTCCTCAGGAATTCCACTTCGTTTCACTTACTTTCGAGATGAGGGGCGCCTCGCCGGCTTCGGCGAAGAAGAGGGAGGTATATGCATCACTTCGAATATCACTGAAATTCTCGTGCACCTTCCGAAGGCAGTTGCACGCGTCGGTCATCAAAATCCATCGGTACGCTCCATGGTTTTTCGTACCGCATCCATCAGCTCTTCATCCGATAGGTCGTCAGGATCTTTGAGGGCCGGATCGATTGAATAGTCTTCCAACAGTGAGAAGATCTGATCGAGGGCCGTGAGGAGTGGGTCGCGGAGCCTCTCGCCGTTATTCTGGGATGTGCGGCGGGCGTCCAGCCAGCCGCGGGCGAAGTCCGCTCCGCTGATGGACCCCGCGGTGAAGGCCTGCATCAGATTCACCTGACGAGCAGTGCCTGTTCCGGCGGGAATTTCCCGTGCGCGGGCCCAGGCAATGTGGCGGGGGGGAAATGACTGCGAGATGTCCTTGAGTTCTGGCCATCGCTTGGCTGCGGTTCGGACGTATCGTCCGAAGCGGGCTCGCCCTCCGTCCACCCCTTCCGGGACGGCGCCCTTCAGGAATCCTGCTGTTCCTGCTACTAGCACGTACCCAGGGCGGGGAAACAGAATCGCACCCTGCCGGTCCGACGAGGCAAGAAGGAGGGGAGGACCGAATCCAACCAATTCCGATGCCGCTATGTCTGGTGTAATCAGATGCCAGGTTCGGCTAGCAGTTTCGGACCCGATCGCCATCACTAGTACAGCGTCCGCTCCTCCCGTTCGGCAGCCTTCGGTGATGCGCTGGACCAGAGCGTCGTCCACGCGCGAGCCGGCAGGCACCGGAACGACGAGCTTGGCGCCGACGGCCAGCCAGGCCGAGTTGTAATCCCCGAGGCTGGACAAAATCCCCAGCTGATCGGAGTTTGCTTCGCCCGGGATGTTGTAATCAGTCACCAAAGGAATCCCTTGTCGATGATGTCTTTAAATTGTTTGTCTCCCAATTTCCAGGCCGACCAAAATTTCCCGTCCGCGTGGAGCATCACCATTTTTTGGGTGGCTGGATTAATGAAACCCGCGGCTGGCCCCTGGCCTCTGTAATCAAAGCGGTAAATCTTTGTCCCGTCTGCGGTTATATGGGAGCGCATGCTTTCTTCGAATCGCTTCAGGTTTGCTCCATTCAGATTGCCTTTCGCGTCCAAAAAATCGTCGCCATGTGCATGAAACTTCTTGCTCATTACTTTCTGGCTCGAGAAGTCTGCCTTCTTTTCCCAGCCGCCGCGAGGGCAGGGGGCGAGGCCGAGGGGGTCGGACGATGAGTGGGGGTTGTGAACATAGGTGAATGCGTTGGGCGCCGGTGTGAGGCCGAGTGGATCCGGGGTGAGATAGCGGGCAGTCTCGGGGTCGTAGTGCCGGTTGAGATTGTAGTGGAGGCCGGTCTCGGGGTCGTGGTATTGGCCGGGGAACCGGAGTGGGGTGTAAGCGGTATTGGTTTTTCCCCAGGCGGTGGTGCCCCAGAGCGTTGTCCGAGAGTGCCAGGCGAGATTTCCGGACTCGTCAACGAGTTCGGCGGGAGCACCAATCAAGTCCGTGGCGATCGCGAAGAAGCGTTCGTCTGTCGTCGATGGATCGGTGTCCGCAGCAATGATGCGTTCGTGCTGGGCCATGGGGCGTGTGCCCTGGTGGTCCCAGGTCAGAACGACCGGGCGGGGGAGGCTCGGGGAGGTGGTCGTCTGCTCGCAGAGGGTAGCGTCGTCCCAGGTGAAGCGAGTTTCCTCGACGACGGTCAATCCGTCGTCGCCAAGGCGTTGCTTGGCGGTGCGCCGGCCCAGCGGGTCATACCGGTAACGCCATCGTGTCCCATCCGGTGTAGTGACGGCGGTGAGACGGTCCTCGGCGTCCCACGAGTATCGCCAGGTGTCGGGCCTCCTGGAGAGGCGGGTCTTCTGGCGCAGGGTGATGCGACCAAGAGCATCGTGCTCGTAACGGACCCTTCCGGCACGCGTGATGGTCGTGCCGACGTACGCACGGGGCCCGGTGGCTTCGCTGCCCGGATGAGAAGCCGGCCATGAGGCGGTCGTCTGGTTACCAGCGCCGTCGTAGGCGTACGTCTCCGTCCAGTTCGCAGCAGTGACCTTGGTGACTCGACCGATCGCATCAAGATCGAAATGCCGACGCCCGCGCAGGGTGTCGTCGAGGTCTGTGAGATGTCCGTCGAGCTGGTAGTTGTAGGTGCGGCTCACCAGAGCGCGCGCGCCGTGGGTCAGCCGCTCAGTGGAGAGCTGGCCGGCCTCGTCGAAGGTCGCGGTGAGGGTCAGCGTGTCGCCGAAAGTGCGTGTCAGTTCGCGGCCTGCCGCATCAAGGGTGAAGTTGATGCGTGTTGGGTGCCAGCGTTCAGATGAGCGAGTCTGCCAGCGGCATCGTAGCCGTAGCTGGTGGACCGGCCAGTGGGCGTCACACGTCGCGCACGGCGGCCAAGAGCGTCATACGCGTAGGTCATGACGTGCCCGTCGGTCATCGTTGTTCGGAGGCGTCCACCCCGGTCGTATTGGTGGGTCAGTTCGCCGTCCGGTCCGACAGCCCGGACCATGCGCCCCGCGTCGTCGTAGGCGTAGGTCGTTTCCTTGCCGGCGGAGGATTTGCGGATGACGCGGCCCAGCGCGTCGTGTGTGTAACTAGCTGTTTCTCAACCGTGGGGCGTTCGATGAGGGCCCGTACGGCGTCCTGGATCAGGTGACGGAGCCTTGGTGCGGGCACCGGAAACGGGGC